>CACCGT010000006.1 GCA_902545635.1 uncultured Pelagibacteraceae bacterium
AAAACAAAGGTTCCAGCTGTTGGAGGTGCAATAAATTTAAATGATTAAAATTGGCATTCCTAGCAAAGGTAGACTTAGAAAGGACACTTTATGTATCTTTAAAAATAAAAATCTTAAAATTTTATCAGAAAGAGGAGAAAGAGATCTTTTTGGATATATAAAAGGAAATAAGAAAATTAAAATAGTTTACCTTCATGCAAGAGAAATTATTGAAAGATTAGGAGATGGATCATTAGATATAGGTTTTTCAGGTTATGATCTATTAAAGGAGTCTGAATTAAATATTCAAAATAAAGTTATTATTAATAAAAAACTCGATTATGGAAATGCAACTCTAGTTGTAGCTATTCCTGACGAGTGGATAGATGTCCAAACACTTGCTGATTTAGAAGAAATATCTTTTGATTTTAAAGATAATAAGAAAAGTAGATTAAGAGTTGCAACAAAATATCCAAATTTGACCAAAGAATTTTTATTTTCAAAAGGAGTGACTCAATTTAAATTAGTACCTTCCCTTGGAGCAACTGAGATATATCCATTTACTGGTTCATCTGAGATTTTAACCGATATAACCAGTACAGGAGAGACTTTAAAAGCTAACAATTTAAGAATTTTAAAGGATGGAGAAATACTTCTGTCACAAGCCTGTTTGATGTCTTCAAAAAAAATATCAAAAAAAAAAAATATTCAAAATATTATAAAATTATTAAGTAAATAAAATGCGTTGGAATAATAAATTTAATTATCCGAAGTCGACAAGATCTATTGAAGATGGATACAGAAAATACTCTTTGGGTGAGGCTAAACTTCCGTCGGTAACAAGTATACTTTCTCTAACTAAATCAGAAGAAGAAAAAGCAGCTTTAGCAAATTGGAGAGAAAGAGTAGGCTTAAAAGAAGCCAACAGAATTAAAACGGAGGCTTCTACTAGAGGAACGTTAATGCACTCATATATAGAGGATTTCCTTAGAGGTAGAGTAAATGAGAGTTTTTTTGAGACCAATGAGCAATATAAAATAATGGCAAAAGAAATTATTGATAAAGGACTAAATGGCAGGCTAGAAGAAATATATGGCATTGAGGAAACCATTTATTATCCAGATCAGTACGCGGGCACAGCAGATTTATTAGCTAAAATGAATGGTGTAGACGTTTGTATAGATTTTAAGCAAGCTAATAAGCCAAAGAAATCAGATTTTATACAAGATTACTTTTTGCAACTTGGTGCTTACACATTGGGTCATGATGTTGTTCATGGCACTAAGATGAAAGCTGGTATAATTCTTTTATGTACTCAAGATATATTGTTTCAAGAATTTAAAATAGAAGGGGCTGAGCTTGAAATGTATCAAAATTTGTTCATGGGAAGAGTAAAAAAATTTTATGAACTAAATAATATTTCTTGACTAATCTCAATTAATAAATATAAAAAGAAAATTACATTAAGCTACTTGTTTAGATGCGAAGTGTTTAGTTCCTGATAAAAATCAATTCTAAAACTCCATATAAACAATTCTTAAGAAAGAAAATATGTTGGAGTATATTATATTAATATCTATTGCTGTCTTAGTTGTGCTAATTGTTTTGATAATTAAGAAGCTTGACCATGCTAAAAGTAATCAAAGTAATGAAAATCTTTCTGAAAAAATAGAAAAATTAATTGAAAAAAATGCTGAGAATAATTCTGTTTTAACTGAAAAAATCACTGAAAAACAAAGTGATTTATCAGAAAAAATTACGCAAAAACAAAGTGATTTATCAGAAAAAATTACACAAAAACAAAATGAGTCAGATAAAGAAATTAGGTCGATAGTAAGCGGTTTAAATGAAAGATTGGCTAGGATTGATAAGGCACAGGAAGAAATTAATGAGATAAAAACTAGTGTAATTGATTTTAAAAATCTTTTTAATAATCAAGGTACTAGAGGCAGGTTAGGAAATGATTCCTTAAAAACAATTGTCTCTGATGTTTTAAGTAAAAAGTATTTCGATATGGAATATACTTTATCAAATGGAAAAAGAGTTGACTGTTTTTTACATCTTGGAGAACCTCATGAATGTGTACCAATAGACTCTAAATTTGCTTGGGAAAATTATACAAAATTAATTACCGAAAAAGATGAACAACAAAAGAAAAATTATGCAAAATTATTTTCTGATGATATAAAAAAACATATTAAGGATATTTCAGAAAAATATATCATAGAAAATGAGACAGCTCCATTTGCAATTATGTATGTTGCATCCGAAGGTGTTTATAACGCCATAATGGAGGCAAAAGGAAACTTTTCAGAAGAAGGAAGAACTAAAAATGTTATAATTGTATCGCCTAATACTATTTTTGGTTTTTTAAAGACATACAGACTATTTATTGACAACAAGGAAATGAGTGAAAAAGCCGATATTATTCAAAAAGAATTTAGCAAAATATTTGAAGACATAACTAGATTTTCTGAAAGATTTAGCAATATTGATAAAAGAAATACACAATTGACAGAAGATTTTAGAAAACTTCAAATATCGGTAGATGCAATTACTAATAGGGCTAAAAGAGTTAAAGATTTAGAATTTGATAAAAAAGACCTTATAAATCAATGAATTTAGCAATCTGGGATATAGAATCTTCAAGTGCTAGCACTGACTTCGGTAGCATCATAGAAATTGGAGGAATACTATTTGACGAGAACTTTAAAGAAAAAGATAGATTTAATCTTCGATGCAGACTACATGAAACAGAGATTTTTCAAGCTGCAGCTTTAATAGTTAACAAGACATCAATTAAACAACTTACTCAAACAAATCTAAGTCACTATCAAATGCTTGGGCAGGTTGAAAAAATTTTTAAGAAATGGAGCCCTGCTATTTTCTTAGGATGGAGTTCACTAAATTTCGATGAGGAGATGATAAGAAAAGAATTTTTCAAAAGTATTAGGTATCCTTATTTGACAAATTCTGCACCAAATACAAGACATGATGGAATAAATATTGCAAGAGCTGCATATGCAGTAGATCCAACAGTTTTAGAAACTGAAATCAATGAAAAAAATAACCCAGTTTTTAAATTAGCATCTCTGGCTCAGATGCAAGGCATAGATGCAAGTGATGCACACTCCGCACTAGCTGATGCAGAACTTACTGCAAAAGTTTTGAAAATTGTAAAAAAAAAACAAGAACATACTTGGGAGTCTTTTTTAAGCACCGCAAATAAATCTAATACTGAAACTATTATAAAAAAAGGAGAAATTATAACATTAAATGAATATTATTATGGAAAGTCCAGGCTTCATTTAGTTGTACCGCTACATGCAAAACATTGTATGCATCCAATTTATCAAGGATGGTATTATACAATAGATCTTAGAACAGAAATTCAACCATTGATTAATAAATCTATAAATGAATTAAAAACTGAGATGAAAAAAACACCCAAGTTTTTGAGAACAGTTAGATCAAACAAAGCACCAATAATTATTGATGCAAAATATGGCTTGAATGTTGAACCATATAATAAATTAGATAAAAACGTTATTAAAAAAAGAGCTGAATTTGTTCAAAATAATGAACAGTTTTCACAAAACATTTTAACGGCCCTTCGTGAGGTTGCAGAAGAAAAAGAGCAATCAAAATCACAAGAAGATATATACGCAGAAGAGAGCATTTATACAAAATTTACATCAAATAAGGATACCGCTTTGTTTCAAAGTT
Organism: uncultured Pelagibacteraceae bacterium; assembly: GCA_902545635.1. Taxonomy (GTDB): domain Bacteria; phylum Pseudomonadota; class Alphaproteobacteria; order Pelagibacterales; family Pelagibacteraceae; genus Pelagibacter. The sequence goes on from CACCGT010000006.1 coordinate 3,706, forward strand.
GGCATGATGCGCCATGGAAAGAGAAATTAAATTTATTGGATAAGTTTGACGATGATAGATTAGTTAGTTTTGGTAAAAAAATCATCTTTCAAGAAGCTCCGGAGATACTTCCAAACTCTGTGTATAAATCAATAAGAAGAGATATAGCAAAAAGAATACTGAGTGAAAAAAAAGAAAAATGGTGGACTATTCCAACTTTATATAATGAAATTGATACTTTAAGAGAAAAATATACTAATGAAAACGACTATGAAAAATTAGATCTTTTGGATGAGTTTAATAATTATGCAATGTCAATTCAAAAAAAGTATGAAAATGTTTAATGTATAAATCTGAATTTATCTCAATTTTACCTATTGAATATATACAAAATTAATCTATATCAATCTTATGGCTACAATAAATGTAACTGATGAAAACTTTGACGAAAAAGTTTTAAAAAGTGATAAACCAGTTCTTGTAGATTTTTGGGCAGAATGGTGTGGACCTTGTAAAATGGTGGGACCCATTTTAGAGGAAATATCAAATGAAATGGCTGAGGAAGTTGTAGTTGCAAAACACGATATAGATTCTCAACCTAATGTTCCAACGCGATATTCGATAAGAGGAATTCCAACTATGCTCTTATTTTCAGGTGGAGAGTTAAAAGCTACTAAAGTTGGCGCTACACCTAAAAGCGATATTGTTTCTTTTATTAAGGAAAATATCTAATTTAATTTTAAAATTTCTCCTGCAAGATAAAGTGAGCCTATACAAACAATTATTGTATTTTTATTTTTTGATAACGATTTTATAGCACTTTCAATGCTTTGTGATCTTTTAATATTTAAATTTAAATCATTTAACTTACTCTCCAAATCTTCTTTTGATATTGCACCATCCTGATTAGGAATATCAATCAAAGTTATAGAATTAACTATATTTCTGAAAGATTTTATAAATTCTATATGTTCCTTATCTTTCATCATTCCAACTATTAGATTTACCTCTTGATTTTGGTTTTTTATCCAATAAGCAATAGATAAACTTGCACTTATATTATGACCGCCATCAACAATTAATCTATTGTTGCCTGCAATCATTTTTAACTTACCACTTTTGATTTCTTCCAATCTTCCTTTGAGTGAAATATTTTGAATACCATTTATTATATCATCATCTTTTATATTAAATATTTTTCGTGATGCAGCAATCGTGGTACTTATATTATAAAGTTGATGATTTCCAAGAATATTTGGTTCAGGTAATACCATTTCACCTAAATAATCTTGATATTGAATAAAACCATTTTCAGAATTTGTAATATTAAAATCTTTTCCAAAAAAATATTTATTAGAAGTATTTTTTTCTAGAGACCTTTCAATCTTATATCTTATTTTATCGTTCACTTGTTTATTAACAAATATATTTGAATTTAAAAGCTTAGCCGTTTTTTGATAAATTACTCCTTCAATCGATTTATTTTCAAGCCATTGGAAGTGATCGTTATGAATGACACCAATAAGTGTCATTAAATTCTCCTTAAACACATTTGTACTATCAAATTGATGAAATAATCCAGCCTCTATAATATTAATATTATCTTTGAAGTTTTCGGCTAATTTTATAAAGGCACAAGTTAAGATTTCAAATAGTGTTGCATTGTCATCGCCTAAAGTCTTTTCAATATCTGTCAGTAATTCTATTAAATCTTCTTCTTTGATTTCTTTATCATTAAAAACGTATCTTTCCGTGTAAGAGAGTAAGTGAGGTGAAGTATAAAGATTAGTTTTGTATCCAGCTTGGTTAAGAATTGACTTAAGACTATAGCACATGCTAGCTTTTGCATTAGTACCTACAACTGTTACAATATTTTTTAATTTATCCTGGGGATTACCAAGTTTTTTTAAAAGATTAAAGGTTCTTCCTAAAGATAAATCTAGTTTTTTCTTATGATGCTTCTCTAGTTTGGATATCAGTCTCTGAATTTTCATTTAAATTTTCTAAATGTATATCAGAATTTTTTCTAAGCAATATTGATAGAAGTTTACCAATTTCTTCTTGTAAATCTTTTCTTTCTACAACTCTGTCTACAAATCCATGTTTCTCAACAAATTCTGCTGTTTGGAAATCAGAACTTAATTCTTCCTTAACAGTTGCTTGAATAACTCTTTTTCCAGCAAAAGCAATCAAGCACCCAGGCTCTGCAAAATGTATATCTCCCAACATTGCAAAAGAAGCTGTAATTCCGCCTGCTGTTGGATCAGTAAAGCATACGATGTAAGGTAAATTATTATTTTTAAGTTCGTTTATTGCAAGCGTTGTTCTAGTCATATTGGCTAAAGCAATTGTTGACTCAAACATACGTTGGCCCCCGCCACAAGGAAAGAAAAGATAAGGCGTTTGATTGTCAATTGCATGCTGCACTCCATATATTATTGCTTCTCCTTCAGCAGCTCCTACAGATCCACCTATAAAATCAAAATTTATAGCTCCTGCGGTAACCTCAATTCCATTAATTTTTCCCTTAGCAATCATAACTGCACAGTTTTGATTTGTTTTATTTCTTGCTATTTTAAGTCTTTCTTTATAGGATTTTGTATCAATCCAATTCAATGGATCTTCTGTAGGTATCGGGGTATCTAACACTTGGTAAGAATTTTTTCCGAATATAATATCAAATCTTTGCTTACAACTTATTCTATGATGTTTCCCACAAAGATTACAAACCCACAAATTATTTTCTAAATCTTTTTTTAATATTGGTCCCTTGCAACAGCTTGTCCAGTCTGAATTAGCAATATCTTCCTTTGATGGTCTTTTACGAAGTACCTTCTTTATCTTTTCTTTGAAACTTATTGCTCTTGTAAGCCAATTCATGATAATTTTTTTTTTAATTTATTAACCATCTTACTTACATTTATGACAGGATTTTGTCTATTGTTTAAACTTCTAGTAATTTCCTTACAAATTTGACTACCAACTACTAGTCCATCGGCACTTTTAAATTTTGATATAGTTTTTTCAGTTATACCAAATCCAATTACACAATTTTTTTTTGGGCTAATATTTTTAATTTTATTATAATTTTGTAAAATTTTATTTGGGGAGACTTTAAGCTTTCCACCTGTTGTAGATAACATGCTTATATAATAAATCATATCATGCGAGTCTTTTGTGATACCCTTTAGTCTTTTATAAGATGTTGTTGGAGATAACAATTGAATAAAGTTTATCGAATTTTTTTTACACTTTTTTGAAAATATTCTATTTTCTGGCCAAGGCAAATCAACGACTATCAACCCATTCACACCAGATTTTTTACATTCTTTTAAATATTTATTTTCGCCAAATTGATAAATCATATTATAGTAACCCATAAGTATTATTGGCTTAGAATTTTTACTTTTTTTATAATTTTTAACAATTTTAAATACATCAGTCATTAGAATGCCATTTTTAATTGCTCTATATGAACTTGTTTGTATTTGTCCACCGTCTGCAACTGGTGTATTGTGAGGAACACCAACCTCTAATATATCAGCATACTTTGATATAGATTTTAATATTTCCAAAGATTGTTTTTTTGAACTATCACCGGCAACTGTATAAGTGAGTAAAGCTGGTCTATTCTCTTTTTTTGATTTTTTAAAAGCTAAGCTAATTGGATTTAGCATATTTTTTTCCTAATTTTTTTTCCAGAATTTTCTTATCTTTATAGGCATCTCCACAACTATTTATGACTACAATTGTATCTTTGCTTAACTTTTTTGCTTCTTTAATTGCAACTGAGAAAGCATGACTTGGCTCAAGTGATGGTCTTAAGTTTTCATATTTTGTTACAATCTGATAAGCTTTCAAAGCTTCTTCATCACTGGCAGCTGTGTATCTCGCTCTCTTAGTATCTTTTAAAAAACAGTGCAAAGGAGAAATTCCAGGATAATCAAGACCAGCTGAAATTGACTCAGTTTCCTCAATCTGTCCTTCACTATTTTGATTAACATATTGAGCTGCACCATGAAGTATCCCAATTTTAGAACCATATGTCAAAGGAGCAGCATGCTTCTTACTTTTAGTTGGTCCTCCAGCTTCAACTCCAATAAACTCAACTTGTTTCTTACTGTAATCCATAAATTCATTCCAAAAACCGAAACTTGAGGAACCACCTCCTACGCAATTGTATAATTTGAGTTTTTTTGGAACAGATCCAAACTGCTCAATAAGTTGAGCTTTAAGTTCTCTTGAAATTTGACTTGTACTCCATCCACATATCCTTACAAATATTGCTGGTCCTACAGTACTACCTACACACATTGCAGTTGTATCACAATTTGCAACCCAATATCTCATACATTCAGATACTGCATCTACAAGTGTTTTACTTCCTGTGTATACTGGTATCACATCAGCTCCATTTTTTTTCATTGCTCTAACATTTGGCTGTTGACGTTCAATATCTTTTGCTCCCATAAAAATTTTACATTTTAATCCAAATTTCTTAGCTGCCATACTTAACATTTTACCTGCGTATCCAGCTCCAGTATCACCTATTATTACTTTTTTCCCTGATCTTTTTGCTAATAAACAATGTACTGTTGCATTATATATCTTATGAGCACCTCCATTTGCATCAGACACAACTTTTGACCAAATCTGCGCACCCCCTATGTGTTTTGTTAAATTACTTAATTTAATAAATCTTGTGGGTGTACCAATCCAATTTTTAAAATATTTATCTCTTTCTCTGATAAAGCTTTTATCATTTTTTAATTTATTAAATTGAAACTCTAAATCTTCTATTGGTTTTTTAAGAGTTTCAGGTACAAAATTACCTCCAAATTTACCACCCCAGAATCCAAGTTTATCTCCTTGATCTATAACAGGTATCCTTTTTTTTAATCTCATAAAGTCGACAAATTTAATAAATTATTTATTTTTCCAATATCTTTCTTACCCTCTTTATTTTCCAAAGCTCCGCTTAGGTCTATAAAATAATCTTTATTTTTAAATTTTGGAATATCTTCTATTTTTATATTTCCAGCAATCATTTTATTTACTGATTTAGGCACTGAATTTAATAATTGATGGTCAAAACTGATTGATTTTTCATAACCCTTCCCATCAAAAAGAATTAAGTCTGAAATTTCATCATATTTTTTATACATATTAACATCGTCTTGGCTATTAACAGTGATAGCTGTAATAATTTTAATATTATACTTTTTCTTTATTATTTTTGTTCTTTCAGGACTTACGTCGTACAATTGATAAAAATCAAAATTTAGTTCTTTGATTTTTTCTAATTCATAGTTATCTGGATTAACAAGAACCGAAACAAAATTTATTTTACTTTTTTTAATATTAACTAATTTTTTTAAATTATCATACTCTACAAACCTTTTACTTTTTTTATAATTGGTGATAAAACCTACGAACTTCGGAGGGAATTTATGGTTCAAAATAAATGTTAAAGTTTTAAGATCAGAGACCCCACAAATTTTTATACCTTTAATCATTAAATTAAATGGTCAATTAGTTTTTTAAGATTTTTTGTAATATTTCCTTTTGTTATTGGTCTTCCTATTACTAGCCAATCACTTCCATTTTCATATGCCTGTTTTGGTGTTAAAGTTCTTTTTTGGTCATCTCGTTTAGAGCTAAATCTTATACCTGGCGTTATTATTTCTTTATCAAATACTTTTTTAACAATATTTACCTCCATTGGACTACATACGATCGCATCTAACTTTGCTTTCTTAGCTAATTTAGCTTGTTCCAGGACAATTTTTTCCACATTTTTATTATATCCTATTTCTTTTAACGATTTGTTATCTAATGATGTTAGAATTGTTACTCCAATTAATTTTGTTTTTCCGCAAACTTTTTTAGCAGCTTTTAATGAATTCAAACCTGAACTTATGTGAATGGTTAAATAATTAAATTTTAAATCTCTTACCGCTTTAACTGTAGAAGCACAAGTATTAGGTATATCAGCAAGTTTAAAATCACCAAATGTAATTTTATTTTTAAACTTTGATATAAAATCTCTTCCACCTTTTGAATTTAAAAACTCTAATCCAAATTTATAACCAATTTGTAATTTTTTATTTTCTGTTTTTTTTATAATTTTTTTAACAAAATTTATATTTTTACTATCACAAGCAATAAATATTTTATATTTCTTCATTAATATTTTTGGCCCATTCTTTAGACATTTTAAATGAAATAGCTTTCTTTTCTGGAGTATCAACTTTTTCATTTGTTTTTGGGTTTCTGGATATTCTTGCTTTTTGGACTCTTGCCTCTATTGTAAATACATCTCTCAACTCAACTCTTTCACCTCTTTTCAGAGCTTCTTGCATTTCATAAATTGCGATTTCAAATAGTTTAGTTAAGTCACGCTTTAAAAAGCCTGGATAATTATTTGCTAATTCTCTGATTAAGTCTGATTTTACAACTGACAATTTTATTCTTTATCTTTATTTTTTTTTTTATCGTCTAATTGCTCAGAAAGCGAGGAGAATGGAAGATTTTTCCCACTTAATGGACTTGAATGCTCTTTTATTGCTTTAGCATTCATGATTTCCTCTAGCAATTTAATACTTAAGGATAACTTTCTTTTTTCAAAATTTAATTCAGATATTGCAGCATCTATTCTTTCCCCTCCTACAAATCTTGATGGTCTTGCATCAGATGCACTCATGGCAATTTGTGATTTTTTGATTAAAAAATCCATATCACAGCCCTCGGGTTTCACTATTAGACCTTTATTATCAGAAGAAATTACTTTAACTGTGATTGCATCATTTACTCTCTTTTCTTTAAACCAATCAAATGGATCTTTACCTGTTTGTTTCAAGCCTACCCTTACTTTTTGATCAGTTTTTTTTATTTCAAGGACTCTAACTTTTAATTTGTCACCTTTTTTAAATTTTTTAAGTTCTTCCTCAGGGTTTCCAGTATACGAAAGATCATTTGAATGTAAAAAACCATCAATGTCATAATCTTTTAATTTAAGATAGAGAGCATATTCATTGGAATTATTTACTACACCTTCTATGTCAGACCCAACTGGATATTCATTTTCTAATTTAGAATATGGATTTTCTTTTGTTAGTCTGTGTGAAATCGCAACTCTTCTCTTTTCTTTATCAATTTCTGTAATTACACAATCGATTTGATCTCCTACATTAAAAATTTTCTTTGGAGAAATATTTTTTTTTGTCCAGCTTATTTCACTACTATGGAGAAGAGTACTTAGTCCAGCCTCTAGTTCACAAAAACATCCATAGTCTGTAATCTTTACAACTTTTACCTTATATTGACTTCCAATTTGATAATTTGAAATATGTTCAAAGGGGTCGGGTGAAAGTTGCTTAATAGAACAGCCAACCTGTAACTTTTCTAAGTCAATCGATATTATTTTTAAGTCATGTTTCTCACCAATATTGAAGATTTCATCAGGATGATTTACTCTACTATAACTTATTTCTTGTAAATGACACAGAGTATCAATAGTGCCCTCAGGTGTTGTGACTTCAAAAAAACATCCAAATGAGGAGTAACCTTTTACAACTGCGTCCTTAATAATATCCCCAACTTTAAAATTTTCAATAATTTTAGCTTTATCCTCTTTTTTATTTGATGATACAACTTGTCTTCTCGAAACAACACTATTCCCTCTTACCATATCGAGTTTAATTAGAGCAAATTTTTGCTCAACCCCAATTAAATGATCAATATTCTTAATTGGCTTGTCTGAAATTTGAGAACCAGGACAAAACATTAGAGATCCTGTTTCTACATGTTCAACAATAACTCCACCTTTAGTTTTCTGAGTAATTTTTCCATTAATTAATTCATTATTTTCATAACATTTTACAAGCTGATTCCATCCCTTTATTTTTTGAGCTTTTTGAGCAGAAACAATTACATCTCCATTTTTATCCTCTATCTTTTCAAGTAATACTGATATTTTTGTTCCTTCTTTTATTTCATCGATACCCATCATTTTTATTTCATTAACATCAATAACAGGCTCACTTTTTAAGCCAGGAATAAATAAGAAAATATATTTGTTGGTAATTTTTGTTACTTTTCCTTCTATAATTTTACCTTCTTCAATCTTATTTTTTGATAGTTGACTGTTTAGTAATTTCTCAAATTGCTGATTTGCTGTTGATGATAGATCTTTGTAAATTTCCATTAATTATATATTTTTTTATCCATAATCGATTTTATCTTTTTAAAGCACGCTTTCTTACTTAATTTGGTGGTATTAATCAAGATAGAATCTTTTGTTTTTTTCAGTGGACCATATTTTCTATTTTTGTCAGATTTGTCCCTTTTTCTTAAGCTTTTTAACACTTCTAAGTAAGTTATTTTTTTATTTAGAGCCTTATACTCATTATACCTTCTTCTTGCTCTAATATTCAAATTAGCCGTTATGAAAAATTTAAACATTGCGTCTTTTACTTGTACTGTAATTATGTCTCTTCCATCCAGTATTGAACCATTAAATTTCATTGGTGGTTGATACGCACACTTTTGTTGAAAATTATGAACTATTTTTCTAATTTTTTTATCTTTCGCCACTTCTGAGGCTGAAATTGCAACTTCATTCGTCAATAAGTATTTACTTTTCAAATAATTAAATTTTAATGATTTAATTTTTCCACTCACAAGTTTATATGAAAATTTTTTCTTATTTTTTATTTTTAAATTTCCGATGTATCTATAAATTTTTCCAGTATCTAAATAGAATAGATTATAATGTTGTGCGATCAATTTAGCTTGCGTACCTGCTCCTGCAGCAGCTGGTGAGTCTATTGCGACAGTAATTATGTTTTTTCTTTTTTTCACCTGATTTTAGCTCCCATAATTTTCAAAATTTTTAAAAAATTTGGGAAAGAAGTATTAGCACTATTTTTGTCATTGATTTTCCAATTCCCACCTAAAGTTAAAGCTGCGATGCACGAAAGAAAAAAAATTCTATGATCCTTTAAAAAATTTTTAATTTCATAATTTTTTGAAAGATTTAACTTCGGATTGCCATAGATTTTTATGTCATTTTTAATTCTTTCTACTTTGATACCAATAAGTCTTAAAAATTTAATCCCTATATCTAGCCTTTTAGATTCTTTTTTGTTCATTTCTCCCAAGTCTTTGAATTTTGATATACCTTTTGCTTTTGCTGCAACTAAAAATATTATTAAAAACTCATCTATAGCTGAGCTATTAAGCTTTGATGGACAATCTATACCATTTAATTTTTTTTTACTTTTAACAAAAATATCAGCAATTTCTTCACCGTTGTAAATTTTTTTATTTTTTAGAATTATTCCTGCTCCCATTTTATTTAGTATTGTTAGTATTCCAATTCTTGTTTTATTAACATTTACATTTTTAATTATTATTTGGGATCTTTCTGTCAAAAGCGTCAAAACTATGAAAAAAGCTGCTGAACTTATATCACCAGGAATTTTATATTTAAAAGCTTCAAATTGTTTTTGACCTCGAATTAATATCTTATCAATTTTTTTTGAACTTCTTATCTCAATTGGATATTTCAAAAACTTCAACATTAATTCTGTATGGTTTCTTGATTTTTTAGAATTTATGATAGTCAAACCAGGTGTATTTAAAGCGCTTAACATAATACAGGATTTAACCTGTGCACTTCCTATATTCTCATCATAAATTATTGGTCTTAAAAAATCTGTTCCTGAAATCTTGATTGGAAGTAAATTGTTATTAGACTCTATATTCACCCCAAGAAGTTTAAGAGGTTTAATAACTCTATAAAAGTCTCTTTTTGATAAACTTTTATCTCCAATTAACTTAATTTTATGCTTTGATCTAACAAGTAAACCCAAGATAAGTCTTGCAAGTGTTCCTGAGTTGCCAGCATTAATAACTATATTCTTTTTTAAATTGAAACCATTTAATCCAAAACCTTGAATTTTATACTTACCACCTTGTTTGATATAATTTACTCCAAGTTTCTTAATCATTTTTAGTGCGTTTATGACATCTTCTGACTCAAGTAAATTTGATATTTCAGAAATTCCAACGGCTTGAGATGCTAAAAGTACTGATCTAATTGAAATGCTTTTATCAGAGCTCACACTGATCTTTTTTTTAAAATTTTTAATCTTTTCTCTTATAAATATATGATTTGGCATAAATGAATGAATTAATTTATTTTAAATTCATCACCAAAGTATGCTGATCTTGCACTTGAGTCTTTTATAATTTCATTAGGACTTCCTGATGCTATAATTTTCCCATTTGAAAGCACAATTGCTCTGTCAACACAACTTAGCAAATCTCTGGCCTGATGATCACAAACTACAACTGTAATTTTTTCAATAGACTGTAAATTAACAATTATTTCTTGAAGCATCTTTATAGTCAAAATATCTAATGCTGCAAATGGCTCATCCAAAAGAAGAATACTTGGGTCATTTATTAAGGCCATTGAAATAACCAATTTCTTTTTTTGGCCTCCAGACAAATGTTTTGCTTTAATTGTAAGCAAAGGGTCAAACTCAAATTGTGAAATAATTTTGTCAATTTTAGATTTTCTTAATTCTTTCTCTTTTATATGAATTTCACCAACTAATTTTAAATTTTCAATTAAAGTTAAATCTTGTATAAATCCCCCATGTTGTGGGACATACCCAAGTTTAAATTTAGTTGCTCTTTCATAGATGGGTATATTAGTACAATCAATTCCTTTTATTAAAACTTTCCCATAACTTGGGTCTTTCAGTCCAGTAATAATATGAAAGATTGTTGATTTACCAACTCCATTTGGACCAAGCATGCCCAATACTTCTTGTTTGTTAATATTTAAATTTAGATTATTTAAAATTTGTCTTTTGTTATAAAACATAGATATTTTTTCTAACTTCAACAAAGTTTGTTGCTCTTTGAAACTTTTAATTCTAAATTTTTTTATTAAAGCCATTAGTTAGTTATAACTTGTATTTCAGTAATTGCACTTTCTGGATTAATTTCAATATTTTTTGTTTTAAGATCAAATTCAACTATCCCTGCCTTCATCTCTGACTTTGGATCTGTGATTATCACATTATTATATGCAATAGCCTTATTTGTTTCCATATTTATATCGAAATTTATACATGTAATTTCTTTATCTTGATAATTTATTATTACATTTTCATAAAATTTTGAATTTAAATTTAATGAATTATATTGAGCATAATCTGATACAATATATATTGTATCTCTTACCTCGGATGTAATTTTTCCTCTAACGTTTTCTAGATCTAAAATATCTTTATTATGAATATTTGATTTTCCTGAGTTAGCTAGCAAATAAAATCTATTTCCCCTTTCATCAACAGAAGTATATTCAACATCTTTGACAAGATTTTTTATCTCTTTCTTTTTAATCTCAGTATTTTTTTTATTTATTTCCCTTTTACTGTTTTCTAAATTTTTAGAGACAATTTCACTATTTCCACTATCTAAATCTTTTAAAACAGTTACATCAGTATTTTTTTTAGAATTGTTTATTTTATCATTCAATTTATTATTTTCTAATTCTAAATCAGATATCTTTTTTTCAAGTTCTGTGATTTCAAATGATTTATCTGTATCTGTTGTGTTTATTTCCTCAACAATATTTTTATCAATACTAAAATATTTGAAGTAAATTGCTCCGACAATCAATGCTATAAGAATTAAAATCAAAATTTGAATAAAAGACTTTGTTGACATTTAGGTAATATTTGCGTCTAAAATATTATGAATGTGAAGAAAACCAATAGTTTTATTTTTCTTATTATTCTTATGTACACACAAGCTAGTAATTTTTTTTGTATTCATAATTGAAAGTGCTTGAGCAGCAAGCATATTTTTTTCGACACTTATTGGATTTTTTTTCATAACTTTTTTGATTTTGTAATTTTGAAAATTATGATCGATATTTGATAACCTTTTCAAATCTCCATCAGTTAAAATTCCAGTAGTTATATTTTTAATATTTTTAACCACTAGTGCTCCAAGACCTTTTTTTGTTATATTTTTTAGGGCAGTTTTCATACTTACATTTTCTTTTACGAAAGGTATTTTATTCCCTACCAACATAATATCTTCAACAGTTTTAAGTTTTATAGAAAGTGATCCACTTGGATGAAATTTTTTAAAATCCAATTTACCAAATTTTTTGTGTTTCATACAAGTTATTGCAATTGCATCCCCTAAAGCAATTTGTACGGTTGTTGAAGACGTTGGAACAATATTACCAGGACCAGCTTCTTTTACATTTGGTAATAAAAATTTTAAATCAGCATTTTTAAATAAAAGTGAGTCTTTCCTAGAGGTAATGCCTATTAATTTGATGTTTTTATTTCTTGATACAAACTGGATTATATTTTTTAGCTCTTCACTTTGGCCACTTAGACTAATTAATATAACAATATCATTTGAAGTGATTTGACCCATATCACCATGGCTTGCATTTGAAGCATCAAGAAAAAAAGATGGTGTGCCAGTGGACGACAAAGTTGCTGACCATTTTTTTGCAATAATTCCACTTTTTCCAACTCCAGAAATAATAATTTTACCTTTCTTACAATTTAAAATTGTTTTAACTATTTTTTCAAAAGAAGATCCTATATTAGAATTTAATTTTCTAAGAGAATTTAACTCTAGTTTGATCACCTCTTTTCCAATGCTTATAATATTTTCTTTCATTTTAGTGTGACCAGATATCTTCTTTGAAAGAAGCATAATCAAGTTTAACTCTTGTATTAATAAATTTTATTGTCTCATCATAAAGATCTATTCTTTTTTCTCTAACAAGTATTTTTTTTAACGATTCGTAAATTTTATGTAAATACAAAACGTCTTGAGCACAATATCTTAGTTGTTTATCAGATAATTCACCACCAAAATCTGATGACTGTAATTGTTTACTAATATCTATACCAACAAATTCTTTTATTAAATCTTTTAGACCATGTTTGTCCGTGTAACTCCTTGCAATCTTGCTCATTATCTTTGTGCAATTAACATTTTCTATATCCAAATTTAAATATTTTTTAATGAATAAAAGATCAGCCCTTGCATAATGAAATAATTTATTAATATTTTTGTTACCAAGTACTTGTTTTAAATTTGGAGCCTCATAATTATCTTTATCTAATTGAATAATATGGGCGTCGTTATTTCCTGTCGAAATCTGTACTAAACATAGTCTATCTCTTTCAATATTTAGCCCTGTAAATTCGCAATCAACTGCTATCTTGTCACTTAACTCTATTTTTTCTGGCAAATCTTTTTTATGTAATTTAATATCTAAATTCATTAGTAGATATATATATATGAAAAATCAGGATTCAATTTTAATATTTGGTTCTTCAGGTCAAATAGGGAAATCATTAATTAGAAAATTTACAAAAAATAACTATAAAGTAATAGCAGTTACAAGAAGTATTCATAGAAAAGGATATCAAATTAAAACTCAATCAAATTATGGTTATTTGGAACTTGAGGAGATAAATTTATTTGAAGAGGAAAAAATATCAAATTTAATGGAAAGATGTTCAATATGTATAAATTTAATTGGAATTCTATACGAAAAAAAAAAGGATCATTTTAAATTAATACATTCAGATCTACCGGCATTACTCTCAAAAATAGCTTCAAAAAAATCTATTGATCAATTTGTTCACTTATCTGCCTTAGGAATTGAAAATGCTACAGATAGTTTGTATGCTTTAAGTAAATTAGATGGAGAAAAAAAAGTAAGAGAAAACTTTCCAAAATCTATCATTTTAAAGCCATCAATCGTCTATTCTGTTAATGATAATTTTACAACAAACTTTATGAGTTTGTTAAGTTTACTTCCTATAATGCCTTTATATTACTCAGGGACTACAAAATTTACTCCAATACATGTTTCTGATCTTGCAGATATAATTTTTCAGATTGTGGAAAGAAAAATTTATGGAGAAACTATTGAATGTATTGGACCAGAAGTATTTACTTTTAAAGAAATATTATTAAAAATTTTAAAATCAATTAATAAGAGAAGAATATTATTACCAATTCCTTTACTTTTGGCGAAAATTAATGCAAAAATATTTGAATTATTTCCTAAACCATTATTTACAATGGATCAGCTTAAACTACTTAAATATGATAATATAATTTCAAAAAAGTATAAAACAAATTATGATTTTAAAATGAATTCAAATAGAAAATTTGATGATGAAATAGCTCAGTATAGTTTTAATTGGACTAGCGGAGGCCAATTTTCAAAAAAAAGAATGGATAAATTAAATTAATGTTGACGAACATAATATATTTCACAGTATTTTTAATTTTAGCGTTCGTCTTATCTATTGCAGTCAAGGCTATTACTAGGGGTGTTGAAGCAAAACAAATAATTAAAGATGAAAAAAATTTAGATTTATATAAAGAGAATAAAAACCTTAATTCAGAAGTAATAAATCAAATTAAAGAATTAAAAGAATTACATGATAAAGGTGTATTGAATGAGGATGAATTTATAAAAGCAAAAGAGAAAATTCTAAAATAGACTACGCAGATTTAACTTTTTTTTCAATAAATTTTGGAACATCCTCATCCTTATCAATTATATCTTCTTTTTTATTTTTAGGTTGAAACACCACCATTAAATGCAAAGGACAGTAGGAAAATTTTTCAATAGTTTTTCTTCCACAGAATGAAGAGTCCTTTTCGTCTGGATGTCCCTCCATATATTTGCATGTATTTTCATTAAGATCTTCTAATTGAAGGTTTTTAGCAGGTTCAAAGCTTTGATCTAATAATAATGATCTAAATCTATGTTTTCTACTACCTTTTTTTAAATTATTATCATTTGTCGATGAGGTACCAACATTACCTGGGGATATTTTTGATCGTGTTTTAATTTTTGCCGATAAATTTAGCCTATGAGCTTTTCCAATAACTGCATTTCTGCTTACTCCTCCAATTATTTCAGCAATTTGACTCGCAGTTTGACCTTTGCCCCATAGTTCTTTTAATTTATTAACTTTTTCATCTGTCCAACTCATATTACTATATTTAGTATACTTAAATTTTAATATAACACTATCTTGAAATCATAATTACATGATCATAACAAGCTTTTTTTTTTGTTTTTTAACAATTTTAAGAAAAAAAGTTTATTAGTAATTACTTATGGTTGAATTACAAAAAAAATACAAAATTGGGTCAAGAAGATTTGGACTTTTTAATTGGATTGGTACTTATTCACTTTTTAAAAAAGAGGTTTTAAGATTTTTAACAGTTTCTGGTCAAACATTATTTGGCCCTATATTAACTAGCATATTGTTCTTAACTGTAATTTCTTTAGCTATCGGGGATCAAAGAAATGACGTATTGGGAGTCCCATACACACAATTTTTAGCTTGTGGATTAATCATGATGCAAGTAATTCAACAAAGTTTTGCTCATTCAAGCTCATCTTTAATGATGGGAAAGATGATGGGAACAATAACAGATGTAGTGCATAGTCCATTGTCTTCAATTGAGGTTGTGTTTGCTATAACATTTGCCTCTGCTGCACGAGGTTTATTGATAGCAACAGTTTCAACAATAATATTTGTTTTATTTTTAGATCTACCATTACAAAATTTATTTCTATGGTTTATTTATTTGTTTTTAGGTGGACTATTAATGGGATCGTTAGGATTGATTGTTGGACTATATGCAGATAAATTTGACCAAATGAGTACGGTAACTAATTTTATAATTGTACCTTTAAGTTTTTTAAGTGGAACATTTTATAGCATTGATAAGCTGCCAGATTTTTTAAGAATAGTAAGTAAATATAATCCTTTTTTTCATATGATAGATGGATTTAGATACTCTTTTATAGGCCAATTAGATGGCTCTTTATCATTTGGCATTTTGTTGTTAACTTTTCTAAGTTTATTAATTACATATTTTGCGTACATGTTAGTTCATAAAGGTTATAAAATTAAATCATAATTACAATGAGTTCCTTAGCTAAAAATTATAATAGAAGAGACCTCTCTTTTAATAGAGGTAAAGGTTCTTTCTTGTATACAAAAAGTGGAGTAAAATATTTAGATTTTGTTCAAGGTATTGCAGTAAATTCACTTGGGCATACTAATCCATCTTTAGTTAAAGCTATAAATAAACAATCAAATAAACTTTGGCATGTCTCAAACTCTTTTAAAATTCCTGAGGGAGAAGAGTTAGCTAGAAAGTTAACAAGCAAAACTTTTGCTAACGCAGTTATTTTCCAAAATAGTGGTGCTGAGGCTACAGAAGCAGCTATAAAAGTTGCTAGAAGATATTTCTATTCGATAGGACAGTCAAAGAAGAATAGAATTTTGTGTATAAAAAATTCTTTTCATGGGAGAACTATAGCAGCAATAAATGCAAGTGGTTCAAAAAAAATGACAGAGGGTTTTGGTCCTAAAGTAGGAGGTTTTGATCATTTTGAATTTGGAAATCATATGGATCTAAAAAAAAAGATTACTAGTAAAACCGCCGCAATAATGATTGAACCAATAATGGGCGAAGGGGGTATAAAAGTAATACCAAGTTGGTGTTTAAAAGAAATTAGAAAGATTTGTGATAAGAAAAAAATTCTTCTAATTTTAGATGAAGTTCAATGTGGAATAGGCAGATCTGGCAAGTTTTTTTCTTACGAATATGCAAACATTAAGCCAGATATAGTACCAATAGCTAAAGGAATAGGAGGTGGTTTTCCAATAGGCGCTGTTTTGATGACAAAAAAAGTTTCTAAGGCTATGATTCCTGGTACTCATGGATCTACTTTCGGTGGAAACCCACTTGCAATGTCAGTTGGTAGTGCTGTAATGGATGAAATTTTTAAAAAAGGTTTTCTTTCAAGAGTTAAAAGTAATTCAAAGTATTTTATTTCAGAACTAAATAAAATAAAAAGTAAATTTCCAAAAATTATTAAAGAAATTAGAGGTATAGGACTAATTTTAGGAATACAACTCCATCACGACCAGACAAAATTTATTGATAATTTACTTAAAAATAAATTGTTGACTATTAGAGCGGGCGAAAATGTAATAAGAATTTTGCCACCTCTAAATGTAAAAAAAAAAGAAATTGATATGGCTTTGGAAATCATAAACAAGGTTTGTAACTCTTATGAAAATTAATGAATAACTTTCTTCACATTAAAGATATCCCAGTAAAAGATCTAAAGAAAATTATATCTGACGCAAAAAAAAGAAAAGCAAAAAGAAAAAAATTAAATACATTAGATCCTGATAAAGATGTCCCTTTGAAAGGTAAAATCCTTTTACAAATGTTTGAAAAGTCTAGCCTAAGAACTAGATTAAGTTTTTATTTAGCAATTAAACAATTGGGTGGCGGCTCTTTAACTTTAAGACCTGAAGAGTTACATCTAGGAATTGGAGGTGAAAGTATATCAGATACATCAAAAATTTTATCAACTTATGGAAATGCTTTTATGTTAAGAACTGATTCTGATAAGAAGTTAAATGAGTTTAAAAAGTATTCTAAAATACCGATTATAAATGGATTAAGTCCATCATCACATCCAACGCAAGTTTTGTCAGACATTTTTACAATTCAGGAAATTAAAAAGAAAAGTATTTCTAAAATAAAGTTATGTTGGATTGGTGATGCCAGTAACAATATGATGAACAGTCTTATAGAGGCGTGTGTAAAATTTTCAATATCTTTAAATATTGCCTGTCCTAAAGACTATCAACCAAATAAAGTGCTTATTTCTTGGATAAAAAAGAAAAATGGAAAAATAAAAATTTTTAATAAAAAAGAGTTAGCAGTTAAAAATTGTGATGTTATTATGACAGACAAGATCATTTCACTGAATGATAAGGTAAATAAGAGAAAGAAACTTAGATCATTTAAAAATTTTAAAGTTGATGCTCAAACTATGAGTTTTGCAAAGAAAGATGCAATATTTTTACATTGCCTTCCAAGAGGTAATGAGGTTACTGAGGAAGTTTTTTTAGGAAGACAGTCAAAAGTATGGCAGCAAGCTCTTAATAGAGTTTACGTTCAAAAAAGTATATTATTATATTGTTTTGATAAATTAAGGTAATTCTAAAGGACTGTCAGCATTTGCATTCATATATAGTATAACTGATGCTCTATCTTTTTCTTTTTTTAATCCTGCAAAAGCCATCTTTGTTCCTTTAATATAAGAGGCTGGTTTAATTAAAAAACTATTCATTTCTTCAAAAGTCCAATCTTTCCCAAATGCTATTAGTGCTTTAGAGTATTTATAATCCTCTAATGCGCCCATATTACGACCCAATACATTATAGAGCGCTGGTCCAATGTTATTTCTTCCACCTTTTTTTATAGAATGACATGCGCTGCACTTTTTGAAAACTGTTTTACCATGCTCAACACTTCCCATTGCTAATAATGCAGCTATGTCAACTTCTTCTGCGGAAGTAGATCTTTTTGTATCTGTTTCAGCAAATTCAACTTTGTATGCAGATTGAGCTGGCTTTTCGACGTAATAGATGTAATCAGAAATTTTGGTAATCCCAAATATAACTATAAAAATAACTAATACTGCTGCTATAATTTTATTAACTTCAAATGAATCCATGATTTTTAATTATTAAACTCGTATAACATGTTAAACAAAAAAAATACTAAATTTAATTTTTATTATTGCGTCTCAAAGACGCATAATACTTAATTTTATGAACAATACAGTAATTTTAATTCCATCAAGATTAGCTGCAACAAGGCTTCCAAACAAACCATTATTAAAAATAAACAACATGTCAATTATTAATCATGTTTACAAGATCGCAAAATCAACATTGGTTGGTCAGTGTTATGTTGCTACTGGTGACAAAGAAATATTTGAAGAGGTAACTAAAAAAGGAGGAAAATGTATTTTAACCCAAAGTGATCATGTAACAGGAACTGATAGAATTTTTGAGGCTTTTCAAAAACTAAAAAATGATAATATTGAGTATGTAGTAAATCTTCAAGGAGACGAACCTATGCTTGATATACAAGATATAAATAAACTTCTAATAAAAACAATAGAAAAAAAATCAAAAGTTTCAACTTTAGCCTGTGAGATAGAGAATGAGGGATTACTATCGAAAAAAAATATTGTAAAGGTTATAACAAATGAGAAACTTGAAGAAAATAAATTATCATCTGCGACTTCGTTCTCAAGAGAAGTAAATAAAACCATACAAAATATTTACCATCATATTGGTATTTATATTTATAATGTAGATTATTTAAAAAAATTTGTACAATTAAGACAAACACAAAATGAAAAAATACAAAAGTTAGAACAATTAAGATTAATTGAGAATAAAATTAGCATAGATGTTGGTTTAGCAAAAACTAGACCAATTGGTGTTGATACATATGAAGATTATCTGGAATTAAAAAAAATAATGGAATATAAAAATTAAACTATGAAAATTGCTTATCAAGGTGTTGCAGGAAGTTATAGCGAAAGCTGTGCCAAAAAAATGTATCCAGAGTGTGAAACATTGCCTTGTAAAACTTTTGATGAATGTTTTGAAAGATCTAGTGAAGATAGTTCAATTAAATCTTTAATACCAGAGTCAAATAAAACAACAGGAAATATTGGCGTTGAATATTTAATATTTAAATACAGATTAAATATTTATGCAGAACACTTTTTTCCAATTAACCATAATCTTTTGGGAATAAAAGGAGCCAAAATAAGCGATATAAAAGATGTTTACTCTCATGCTCAAGCATTAAGTCAATCTTCAAGTTTTATTAAGAAAAAAAAATTTATTGAAAATGTCAGGGCTGATACTGCTGGTTCGGCAAAATTTGTTTCAGAAACTAAAGACAAATCTAAGGCAGCAATAGCCTCAAGTTTAAGTGCTGAAATATATGGCCTTAAAATTTTAGAGAAAAATGTGCAGGACGATAAAGACAATGTGACTAGATTCTTGTTACTAGGAAAAGATATCTTTCAACCAGATTTTAGTGATGAAAGTCACATAACATCGATATTATTTAAGTTAAAAAGCAAACCAGCAGCCTTGTATTCTGCATTGTCAGGTTTTGCAATTAATGGAGTTAATATGAGTAAATTACAGAGTTTTCCTGAAAAGAACTCTTTTTCCTCATATTTTTTTTTATGTGATATTGATGGTCACATCGAATCTCCAAAAATTAAAAACTCACTTGAGGAATTAGGCTTGCATTGCCAAGATATGCACGTTCTAGGTGTTTATAAATCTGATAAATTTAGAGAAAAATAAATTTATAACTTTCTTGTAGAATAGAAATTTTTATTGATATAATAAAGTTGGAGGCCAGTCAGGTGGTATTACCACAAATCCCCTAGGATCGAAAGATAGCAAGGGTAGTGAGTATTTTCCAGGTTGGTTGGTCTCCTTAAAAATGACAGAAAATTCAAAAGTACTAGCTTTAAAATATAGACCTCAAGTATTCGAGGATTTAATCGGTCAAGAGGTTATATCTGAAACAATTAAAAATTCAGTTGTCTCTGATAAAGCTGCTAACGCATTTTTATTTACTGGTATTCGAGGCGTTGGAAAAACAACTTTTGCAAGAATAGTCGCAAAAGCATTAAATTGTGAGAATGGAGCCAACAGTCTTTGCAAAAAAAATTTTTGTAAACATTGTAGTTCAATTGTTAATTCAAGTCATATTGACGTTTTAGAGATGGATGCCGCAAGTAAGACCGGTGTTGATGATGTGAGGGAACTTATTGAATTTTCAAGATATGGACCAACAACTGCTAAATATAAAATATTTATTATTGATGAAGTTCACATGTTAAGTAAGCAAGCATTTAATGCACTTTTAAAAACTCTTGAGGAACCACCAAAATACTTAAAATTTATTTTTGCAACAACTGAAGTCAAAAAAATACCTGTAACTGTAATTTCGAGATGTCAACGATTTGATCTATCTAGAGTGAAATCTGAAGAGCTTTTTAATTATATAAAAATGATTAAAGATAAAGAAGGTGGCAAAGTTTCCGATGAAGCGTTAAGATTAATTGTTAAAATTTCAGAGGGATCTGTAAGAGATGCATTATCTTTGTTAGATCGTGGACTTGTGGCTAATCAAAATGATGAGGAATTAAATCTAGATAAAGCACAAAGTATTTATGGGTATTTTGATAAAAGCTATTTAATAGAATTACTCAAAAATTTATTTGCTGCAGATGAAAAAAAAGTATTTGAGATATATAGAAAGATTTATGATTCTGGAGTAGATCCAAAAATCTTTTTAAATGATTTTCTTGAAGTGTTATATTATTTAAAAAATATTGATTTCTTAAAATTAGATGGCAATAATTTTTCCTTAAATGATCAAGATTTTAGAAATTTATCCACAATATCTGAAAATTTAAATTCTAAAGATATAATTCTCTTTTGGCAATTTACACTTGATACTATTGAGGAAATTAACATTGTTTCAAATCCAAATTTATCAGTTGAAATGTTCCTTTTTAGATTAATGAGAATAAAAGGTTTTAGGGAGAAAGATGTTGAAGCAAACTTAGTTAGAAAAAAACCTGATAGTTTTATTAAAGAAACTGAAAAAAAAATTACCAATACAATAATAGACCAAATCAAAAATACTTCACAACAACAAAAAATTGAACCAAATATAAATAAAGATGAAGTAATTAATGAACTTAAAATAGACTCATTTGAGAATTTAATAAATTTATGTAAAGAAAGGAAAGAAGCTAAACTTAAATATGAGCTTGAGACTAATACAAATTTAGTTTCATTCTCTGAAGGTTTAATAGAAATATCATTTAATGAAAACTTAGATAAAAACTTTATTAAAAGTCTATCTAACAAATTATACGAATGGACATCTAAAAGATGGATTATTTCTTTATCAAAAAACCAAGGACAAATTTCAAAAAAAGAAAAAAACAAAATTGACGAAAAAAAAGTTTTTGATGATGTTAAAAAGTCTGAGGCATACGAAAAAGTGATCGAAGCATTTCCTGATGCAGAGTTAATTAATGTTGAGTTAAAAGAGGATTAGAATGACTGATTTTTCAAAATTAATGGAAAAAGCCAAAGAAATTGAGAGTAAAATGAAAGAAAGCCAAGAAAACATAAAAAAGATTGAGGTCGAAGGTGTCTCTGGGGCTAATGACGTAAAGGTCACCTTAAATGGAGAAGGCAATATGATTTCAATTAAACTTAGTAAAAATGTTTTAAAAGAAGAAAAAGTAATATTAGAGGATCTTATTACTGCAGCTCATAATAACGCAAAATCACAACTCAAATCAAAAACGGCAGAGGAAATTTCTAAGGCCTCCGGAAACTTTGGATTACCTGGATTTAAGTGGCCTTTATAATTTAAATGCAAAATATTCCTGAAATAGAAAATTTAATAAAACTAATATCTAAATTACCGGGTTTAGGACCTAAGTCTGCAAAAAGAATGATTTTGAAAATGATTAATAATCGCCAAGAGTTGTTAAAACCATTAGCTCAGAATTTAAGTGATTTATTTAAGAATGTTGTCAGATGTAAAATTTGTGGAACTTTAAAATCAAATAATAATTTGTGTGATAATTGTGAAGATAAAAGTAAAAAATTTAATAAAATTTGTGTTGTAGAAAATATTTCAGATCAGTGGGCAATTGAAAGTTCGTCTATATTCCAAGGATATTTTCATATACTTGGTGGTACTATTTCAAACAGCAGTAGCCAGAACAAGGAAGATCTATTAATCAATTCATTAATGGAAAGGATTGTCAGGGATAATATTGATGAAGTAATTTTAGCGACAAGTGCGACTGTTGAAGGCCAAACTACTGCATTTTATATCCAAGACTCACTCAAAAAAACAAACATTAAGATTTCAAAACTTGCTCAAGGTTTGCCAGTGGGTGGAGAAATCGAAAATTTAGATGATGGCACTCTTATATCTGCATTTAAAAATAGAAAAAAAATAGAGTCTTATTAGCTTTTTTTAATTAATCTGTTTAAATGCAAAAGAGGCTCTGTGTAGCCAGAAGGCTGTGATTTTCCATGAAAAATTAATTCACATGCTGCTTTAAAAGCAATAGATTTATCATACTCTGGTGACATGCTTTGGTAGTTAGAGTCGTCTTTATTTTGATTGTCTACAACTTTTGCCATTTTTTTTAAAATTTCAAGGACTTGTCTATTTGAGCACAAGCCATGATGAAGCCAGTTGGAAATATGTTGAGATGAGATTCTTAATGTTGCCCTATCTTCCATTAGTCCAATATCATTTATATCTGGAACTTTGGAACAACCTACACCTTGATCAATCCATCTGACAACATAACCCAAAATAGTTTGGGCAGAATTTGAAATTTCAGTGTTAATTTCATCAATAGACCAATTAGGGCGATCTGCTATTGGAATAGTAAGAAGATCAGATAACTTTGAAGGCTCTCTTTTTGATATTGACTTTTGTTTTTCAAAAACATTTACTTCATGATAGTGCATAACATGTAAGGCAGCAGCAGTTGGAGAAGGGACCCAAGCACAATTTGCGCCAGCATTTACATGTCCAATTTTTTGTTCCATCATCTCATTCATTTTGTCAGGCATGGCCCACATTCCTTTGCCTATTTGAGCAACACCTGAAAATCCACATTTTAAACCTATATCTACATTATTATCCTCATAGGTTTTAATCCATTTAGACTCTTTCATATCCCCCTTTTTGATCATTGGTCCAGCTTCCATTGAAGTGTGCATTTCATCACCAGTTCTATCTAAAAACCCAGTATTTATAAAAAATACTCTATCTTTAAGCGTCCTAATACATTCTTTGAGGTTTGCAGATGTTCTTCTTTCTTCATCCATAATTCCACACTTAATTGTGTTTTTTTCCAATTTTAAAACTTCTTCAACTTTTGTAAAAATTAAATTGGTGAATTCTGTTTCTTCTGGCCCATGCATTTTTGGTTTTACAATATAAATTGATCCTTTTCTTGAATTACCTTTTCTGTTTAAATCATGAATACAAGCTGCTGAAGTAATAAAAGCGTCCATTATTCCCTCAGGAACTTCTGATCCATCATTTAATGTGATTGCAGGGTTTGTCATTAAGTGCCCAACATTTCTCACAAGCAAAAGACTTCTTCCATGGAGTTTTGATTTTTCACCATTCAATGAAATATAACTTCTATCTGGATTAAGTTTTCTTTCTAAATTTTTACCATTTTTTTCAAATGTTGATTTTAAATTTCCCTTCATCAATCCTAGCCAATTTCTATAACAAATTACTTTATCTTCGGCATCAACTGCAGCCACACTATCCTCATGGTCACAAATTGTTGACACAGCTGACTCAATTATAATATCGCTTATACCAGCGGCGTCTCTTGCAGCACTAAATGCTCTAGGGTTAATAATTATTTCAAGATGAAGATTATTATTTTTTAAGATTACAGCATTTGGTTTAGCCGCATCTCCTCTATGACCAATAAACTTTTCTAAATCAGATAAATTATATTCTTTATTTTCCTTATAAATTATCAGTTTCTTTTTATCTACTGCTAAACCAGTAATATTCTTCCAGTCTAGATCATTGATAGGAAAATATTTATTTAAAAAGTCTCTAGTATATTTAATTACTTCTTGTCCTCTTAAAGGATCGTATTTTTCACTTCCACTTTCTTCAGACTCAATAATATTTGAACCGTAAAGACTATCATATAAACTTACCCACCTCGCATTCGCAGCATTAAGGCTGTACCTGGAGTTCATAATCGGAACAACCAATTGTGGTCCCGCTATATCAGATATTTCTTCATCTATATTTTTAGTTGATATTTTAAAATCTTCACCCTCTTTTTTTAAATAACCTATTTCTTCTAAAAAATTTTTATATTTATTATAATCAAGTTCTTGACCTTTATTTTTTTTATGCCAAAGATCTATTTCTTGCTGTAAAGTTTCTCTAAATTCGATTAATTTTTTATTTTTAGGTGCTAAATCATGTACGACTGTATCGAAGCCTTTCCAAAATTCATCAGCACTTACATTAGTATCTGGTAAAAGCTCGTTTTTGACAAAATCAGCAAGCTCTTTAGCTACTGATAAGTTGTGAATTTTGATGTATTGCTCTCTCATAAATTGAAAATCTTATAATAAATTTTCATTTTTGCGCAATCTAAATTACCTATTAAATTTTAACATTTTATTGCCTTTTTTGTTTATAATACTTCTATCAAATGAAAAATTACTTAAATTTTGAGACAGATATAAAAAAACTCGAAGAAGAGCTTGATAAACTTAAAGATCCTTATAATCAAGAAGGTTTATCAGAAGTTGATACATCCAAAATAAGCAAAGTAGAGGAAGAAATAAATGAAAAGTTAGAAAAAATTTATTCCAATCTAGATCCGTGGCAGACAGCATTGGTTGCTCGTCATGAGGATAGACCTAAGGCAAAATTTTTTATAGAAAATCTTTTTGATGACTTTATTCAGCTTTCAGGAGACAGATATTACGGTGAGGACAACGCTGTTATAGCTGGATTTGCAAAATTTGATAGTAAATCGGTTTTGGTAATAGGTCAGGAAAAGGGGTCAGATCTTAACAAAAGAATAGACCATAATTTTGGGATGATGAGACCAGAGGGTTATAGAAAAACAATTAGACTTATGGAGCTAGCAAACAAATTTAAAATTCCAGTAATTTCTATTGTAGACACTCCAGGAGCATATCCAGGAGTTGGAGCAGAGGAAAGGGGTCAGGCTGAAGCAATAGCAAAATCTATTGAATGCTCTATGAAATTAACAGTACCTACAATTTCAATAATAATTGGTGAGGGTGGATCTGGAGGAGCAATAGCTTTAGCATCCTCTAATAAAGTGATTATGCTTCAAAACGCAATATACTCTGTCATTTCTCCTGAAGGATGTGCTACCATTTTATGGAGAGATCCAAAAAAAACTCTAGAAGCCGCAACGGCAATGAAAATGTCATCTAGCGATCTTTTAAAATTAAATATAATTGATGAAATAATTCCAGAACCAGTTGGTGGTGCCCATCGAGATAAAGATCTTATATTGGATAATGTAAGAGAGTCATTAAAGAAAAATTTAAATTTTTTTGAGACAATGGATAAAGATGAAATTCTCAGTCATAGGAAAAATAAATTTTTATCAATTGGAAGAAATAAAGGATTTACAACACAATCAGATGATGGAATTGACTTGTCTATGAAGGCAAGTCTAATAGAAAATATTAATCAAAACTTTAAAAAAAATTCTAAAATTTATTATAGTGTATCTGCTGCAGCTTTATTAATATTATTTTTAAGTATTTTATTATAAAGCACCATGACAATGCTTATATTTCTTTCCAGAATTACAGGGACATGGCTCATTTCTTCCGATTTTTTTTCTTGAAAGCTCGTCAAATTTTTTACTTGTATTTTCATTACTTTGCTCTTCTTGACTACTCTCTATAAGTTTTAAATTGAACAAAATTGTAATTAAATCATACTTAAGTTTCTTTAATAAATTTTCAAAAAGAGTAAACGCTTCTTTCTTATATTCTACCAAAGGATCTCTTTGTCCATAAGATCTTAAACCAATTACTTGTCTTAATTGCTCTAAATATTGAATATGTAATTTCCAATTTTGATCAATTAGTTGTAAAAATATTCTTTTTTCTATTTCATTATATTGTTCTTCATTTAACATTTTTATTCTCTCTTCCCTTGAACTTTTAAATTTATTTTTTATTTTTTCTTCAAACGCCTTATTTTCAAGATTAACTAATTCACTAATTTCACTTTCTTCAAATGATTTTCCAAATAAAGATTTTAATTGCATATTGATTTCATTTGATCCTGCATTGGCTAACTTTTTGGTTTTCCTAAGTTTCAAATCATCAATAATTTCATCTAGAAAATTTTCAGAATATTGCTTAGAATCTTTATTTTCTATTACTTCATTTCTTTGTGAAAATATTACTTGTCTTTGATCGTTTAAAACATTGTCAAACTTCAAAAGAGTTTTTCTAATATCAAAATTTCTTGCTTCAACTTTTTGTTGTGCTCTTTCTAACGCTTTATTTATCCATGGATGGTCTATACTTTCTCCATCTTTAAGTCCAAGTTTTTCAAGCATATTATTCATGGACTCAGACCCAAATATTCTCATTAAATCGTCTTCTAAGCTTACATAGAATATAGAGCTACCTTCATCACCTTGTCTTCCCGATCTTCCTCTAGCTTGATTATCTACTCTTCTACTTTCCATCCTTTCTGTACCAATAACAAACAATCCTCCCAATTTTTTTATTTCAGCTTTATCACTCTCATCCTGACCTCCTAATTTGATGTCAACGCCTCTTCCTGAAATACTTGTCGTAATAATTATTGAGTTTCTTTTTCCTGCATCTGCAATAATTTCAGCTTCTCTTTGGTGATTTTTCGCATTTAAAACTGTGTGTTTTATATTTTTTTTATCCAATAGATTTGAGAAGTGTTCAGATTTATTTATACTTGAAGTGAAAACTAATAATGGTTGTCCTTTTGCGTTACATTCAACAATCTTACTAATTATTGCTTCATCTTTTTCTTTACTAGTCCTAAATATTTGATCGTTCGAATCTTTTCTGATCATCTGCTTATTAGTAGGAATTGATACTACTGGTAAATTATAAATTTCAAAAAACTCTTCTGACTCTGTTAATGCGGTACCAGTACATCCAGCTATTTTTTTATAAAGCTTGAAGAAATTTTGGTAGGTAATTGATGCTAAAGTTTGATTTTCAGCATTAATTGTTAAATTTTCTTTTGCCTCTAGACTTTGATGAAGACCATCACCAAACCTTCTTCCAGGTAATTGTCTACCTGTTTGTTCATCAATTATTATTATTTGCCCATCTTTTACAATGTAATCTCTACCACTCTGAAAAAGATGGATTGCGCGTAATGATTGATTAACTAAATGAACAATATGTAGGTTTTCTGGATCATAAAAATTTTTATTTTTAAGTATTCCAGCATTTGAAAATATACTTTCAACATTATCTACACCTTTATTAGTTAATAAAATATTTCTATCTTTTTCATCTATTTCAAAATCCTCTTTTTTTAAATTTTTTACAAGTTTATCAACAGCTATATATTGATTTGTTTTATCTTCTGTTGCTCCTGAAATTATTAGAGGTGTTCTAGCCTCATCAATTAAACAAGAGTCAATTTCATCAACAATCGCATAATTATGTTCTCTTTGAACCATGGATTCTTTTGAAAATTTCATATTATCTCTTAAATAATCGAAGCCCAATTCACTATTAGTAGAATAAGTTATATCTTTTGAATAATTTTCTTTTCTCTCCAAATCATCTTGCCCAGTATTAATATATCCACAGGTTAAACCTAAAAACTCATAAATTTTACCCATATTCTCGCTATCTCTCTTAGCCAAATAATCATTTACAGTTACTATATGGACACCTTTTTTTTCTAGAGCATTAAGGAAAGCTGCAAGTGCTATGGTTAATGTTTTACCTTCTCCAGTTTTCATTTCTGCAATTTTATTCTCATGGATTACAACACCACCAATTAGCTGAACATCAAAGTGTCTTTCATTTCTAATTCTTTTAGAGGCTTCTCTAACCATTGAGAAAGCTTCAGGCAACACGTCGTTTAAACTTTTACCATTTTTAATTTCTTCAATTAGTTCCTCGGTTTTTTTTGGGAACATTTCGTCTGATAAATGTTCCAAATCTTTTTCTAAAAGATTAACTTTATTGACTAATTGTTGAATTCGGCCTAGTTCCTTTTCATTTCCGCTTTTAATAAGCTTTGAAAATATTTTAAGTGGGTTGAACATTTTGATATAAAATTAAATATTAGAATTATATAGTAATTAATTAATTATTTTAAATATCATGAAATTTAACATAAACAATTTTATAAATACTGGCAGTCAAAGGTCTAAAATTGTTGATTTTCAGGATTTAGATCATATTGATGGAGTTTCAATTTCTGCAGTCAGTGCTGGCTTATATAAATTTAAGAGAGATGAATTAGTTTTATTTTATTTTAGAGATGGTGCAAATTATGCCTCTGTATATACCCAATCAAAGTTAATGTCAGAAAATCTAAAATGGAATAAAAAAATCAAAGCAAAAAAAATATTTGCATTATTAGTTAACACCAGAAATGCCAATGCCTTGACAGGTCCAGAAGGCTATGAAGCTTTAAAAAACATTTCCTTAGACTTATCCTCAAAATTAACTGAGATACAGAAAAGGGATGAAGATGTTCCAAAACAAATTTCCTCAAAAGAAATACTTTTTGGTTGCACAGGTACTATAGGAGAGAAATTTCCATTAGAAAAAATTAAAAATTCATTACCAGAATTAGTCGAGAAAATAAAATATACACAAAATAAATTAATCTGGATGAAAGCTGCAATGGGTATAATCACAACAGATTTAAAACCCAAATTATCAATGGCTGAAACAAAAATTGGTTCATCAACAATTAAAATTTATGGAATCGCAAAAGGATCAGGTATGATTTATCCAAATATGGCAACTACGTTGGGTTATATATTTACTGATGCAACATTATCCTCATCAGTTTTAAATGATGTCTTAAAAAATAATATAAAGACAACATTCAATGCAATTTCATGTGATGGTGATACAAGTACAAATGATATGGTTTCTATATTTTCAACTAGCAAAGTTAATCACTTAGAAATTAAAAAATATAGTGATAGTAAACTTAAAAATTTTAACAAGGCAGTACATGACGTTTTATTAAATTTAGCTAAGCAAGTTGTTTCTGATGGAGAAGGAGCTTCTAAATTTATTTCTATTAATTGTATTAATTGCAGAACTGAAAAAGATGCAAAAAATATATCTTTTAAAATCGCAAACTCATTATTAGTTAAGACAGCAATTGCGGGAGAAGATTCAAACTGGGGTAGAGTAGCTATGGCAATTGGAAACAGCGACTCTAAAATTAGTGAACATAAATTATCTATATCTTTTGGACCATATAAAATTTATCACAAAGGATCTTTATACAAATCTTATGACCAAGAAAAAGTTATGGAATACATGAAAGGCAAATCAATTGAAATTGAAGTTGATATTGGTCAAGGAATTAAAAAATTTAAATCTTACACTATGGATTTAACAAAAAAATACATTGAAATTAATGCTGATTATAGGACTTAATATATTGAAATTTCATAGATCAATATTTAAATATTAGATATGATTAAGTATTTGTTAAAATGTAAAGATTGTAAGCAAGAATTTGAAAGCTGGTTTAGTGCCTCTAATGAATACGATAGGTTGCTAAAATTAAAACTTTTAAATTGTCAATCCTGCGAATCAATAAATGTTGAAAAGTCCTTGATGTCTCCTAATTTATTGAACACTAAGAAAAAAGAAAATTTAACAGGAACAAAAAAATATAAAGAGGTTCGAAAAAAACTTTCAGATTACAAAAAATTTGTAAAAGATAATTTTGAGTATGTGGGAGAAAATTTTACCTATAAAGCAAGATCAATTCATTATGACAAAAAGAAACCAAAAAAAGGTATTTATGGTAGTGCTTCACTTAAAGATGTCAAAGAATTAAGAGAAGAAGGAATAGATACAGAAATTATACCTTGGATTGACGACGATAAAAATTAAACTTTTTTGAATTCTGAAATATAATTTACAGATTTGTCAGAACTAACAGACCATTTATTCAAAATAGGATTAAAAGTCATTCCATCAATTTTTTTTAATTTTAATGAATTTTTTTTACAAATATCTGTTAAATACTCTGGTTTAACAAATTTCTCCCAATCGTGAGTACCTATTGGAAGCCACTTTAAAACATATTCTGCTCCCACAATCGCAAATAAATATGATTTAAGTGTTTTGTTTAAGGTGGCAATGAACATCACACCTGATTTTTTCAAAAACTTTGAACTTTCTTTAATGAAAAAATCAACATCTTCAACATGTTCAACAATTTCCATATTTAAAATAATATCAAATCTTGTCTTAATTTTTAAATTCTCTGGAGAGGAATTATAATATTTAATTTTAAGTTTACTTTTTTTTAAATGATACTTAGCCACTTGTATATTTTTTAAAGAAGCGTCTATACCAACAACATCTGCTCCAAGTCTAGCCATGGGTTCTGAAAGTAATCCACCACCACATCCGATATCTAAAATACTTATGCCTTTAAATGGCTGGTGCTCTTTTTTAATTTTAAACTCAGATAAAATTGTATCTCTTATATATTTTATTCTGATGGGGTTAAATTTATGTAATGGCTTAAATTTTCCATTAGGATCCCACCATTCCTCGGCTATTTTTGAAAATTTTTCTATTTCTTTTTTATTTATTGTGTTATTTTTCATTGTTTATTGACATTACAATCAAGATGTATTTTATCAATATATTTTAATTTATATTAAAAAAAATTATCAATGAAAATAATTGTATTAAAATTTGGAGGTACTTCAGTTGGTACAACTGATAGAATTAAAAAAGTTGCAAAAATTATTGCTAAATATAAAAAAAAATACAATGTAATTGTACTTTCTTCCGCAATGAGTGGTGTGACAAATAATTTAATCAATTTATCCAAAAAAATTAGCAAAAATTTTTCAGATTCCGAATACGATGTTTTAGTTTCATCAGGAGAACAAATGTCCTGTGCACTAATTTCAGGAGAATTGATTAATAAAGGTTTCAATTCAAGATCTTGGATGTCATGGCAAATACCTATTAACACAGAGGGAAAATATAAATTTTCAAGAATTAATAAAATTAACAAAAGTCAAATTGTGAGTTATTTAAAAAAAGGAGGGATACCCATAATCACAGGATTTCAAGGTATTAATAATAAAAACAGAATAACTACTATTGGCAGGGGTGGCACAGATGCAAGTGCAATTATGTTTGCAAAGTTTTTCAATGCTGAAAAATGTATAATATATACAGATGTGGATGGTGTTTATTCTACAGATCCAAATAAACTTAAGTCAGCTAAAAAAATAAAAGTTATTTCTTATGAGGAAATGCTAGAAATGGCCTCTCTTGGAGCAAAAGTTATGCAACCTCACTCAATTCAAGATGCAAGATTGAATAGGGTAGATATTGAGGTGAGATCTTCATTTACAGATAAAGAGGGAACTCTAATTACAAAAAGAAAAAATATAATAAATAATAAAATTATAACTGGTATTTCAAATACAACTAATGATGCTAAAGTTACTCTTTTAGGTGTAAGAGATAAACCAGGTATTGCAGCATCGATCTTTAAACCTTTGTCTGAAAATTCTATAAATGTAGATATGGTAGTGCAAAATATTTCTGCTAATGGAAAAGAAACTGACTTAACTTTCACAATAAAATCAGATGATCTAAACAAAACAAAAAAAATTATTTTGCAAAATAAAAAAATAAATTTTAGAGATTTGATATTTGATAAGAATGTTTCAAAAGTTTCAATAATAGGAGTTGGAATGGTTACTACTCCTGGAGTTACTTATAGAATGTTTCAATCTCTTGCTAATCAAAAAATCAACATTCAAGTAATATCTACTTCAGAAATTAAAATTTCTGTCTTGATAGATAAAAAGAATGTACGAAAAGCTATATCTTCACTACACAAAGAATTTAAGTTAAATAAATAATTTATGAACATTAGACCCTTTAGGGAAATAAAAAGAAGAAAAACAAAAGAAATTAATGTTGGCAATGTAAAAGTTGGAGGAGACAATCCAATTTCTGTTCAATCAATGACCAATACTTTAACAAAAGATGTTAAAGAAACTGTAAATCAAATCAAGCAAATTGAGGAAGTGGGAGCTGATATCGTAAGGGTATCATGTCCAGACGAAGACTCAACTAAAGCACTGAGAGATATTATTAAAAATACTACTATACCTATAGTTGCTGATATACATTTTCACTATAAAAGAGCAATAGAAGCAGCAGAGAGTGGGGCTGCTTGCCTTAGAATTAACCCCGGAAATATTGGAGATAAAAAAAAAATTAAAGAAGTAATTTCTGCTGCAAAAAATAATAATTGTTCAATTAGAATTGGTGTTAATGCTGGATCTTTAGAAAAAGACTTATTAGAAAAATATAAAGAACCTTGTCCAGAAGCTCTAGTGGAGAGCGCATTAAGAAATATTAGTATTGTTGAAGACTTTGACTTTTATGAATTTAAAGTGAGCGTCAAATCCTCTGATGTATTTTTATCTATTGAAGCTTATAGACAACTTTCTAAGGTAACTGATTATCCACTACATCTAGGTATCACTGAGGCAGGTACATTTTTACCTGGTAGTATAAAATCCTCTATTGGTTTTGGATCACTTCTTATGAGTGGTATTGGAGACACTATAAGAGTTTCTTTATCGGACGACCCCGTAGAAGAAATAAAAGTTGGAAATGAAATACTTAAATCACTTAATTTACGAAATAGAGGGGTAAAAATTATTTCCTGCCCATCTTGTGCTAGGCAAGCTTTTAATGTAATTGAAACTGTTAAAGAGCTAGAAGATAGATTGTCTCATATAAAAACTCCTATTTCTTTGTCTATAATTGGATGCGTAGTTAATGGACCAGGGGAAGCAGCTCAAACGGATATTGGTATTACTGGCGGAGGAAAGGGCAATAACATGCTTTATTTAAATGGAGTTGAAAGTGAAAAAATATCAAGTGAAGAGATGATTTCTAAAGTTGTACGATTGGTAGAAGAAAAAGCAGAAGAAATCGAAAAAGCCAAATAATGGTACCTTTATCAAAAGTTCAAGATTTAATAACAAAACATTCCAAATTGGAAAAAGAGCTATCCTCTCAAGAAATTGATAAAAAATCGTTTGCAGAGAAGTCAAAAGAATATTCTGATTTAAGTGACATTATAAAAGAAGCAGTTTCTTACTTTAATTTTCAGAAAAATAAAGACGAATTGGAAAATTTAATTAATGATAATGACACAGACAAAGAGATGAAAGATTTAGCAATAAGTGAACTTAATGAGCTTGAAAAAAACAATGAAAGTAACGAAAAAAAAATAAAATTATTTTTGTTACCTAAGGACGAAGCAGATACAAAAAATGCAATGATAGAAATAAGAGCTGGAACAGGAGGATTAGAGGCAAGCTTATTTGCTTCAGACTTATTTAAAATGTACGAAAAAGTAAGTCATAAAAAAAAATGGCTAATGGAGGTTATATCTATTTCTAAAAGTGATGCTGGTGGTTTAAAAGAAGTTATTGCATCAATAAAAGGCAAAAATATTTATTCTGCATTAAAATATGAAAGTGGAGTTCATAGAGTACAAAGAGTTCCTGATACAGAAACTCAAGGAAGAGTTCATACATCTGCTGCTACTGTTGCAGTGATGCCCGAAGCTGAGGAGGTAGATGTTAAAATAGAAGATAAGGATTTAAGGATTGATGTATTTAGAAGTAGTGGTCCAGGCGGACAAAGTGTAAATACGACAGACTCTGCTGTTAGGATTACCCATATACCAACAGGAATAGTTGTAAGCCAGCAAGATGAAAAATCACAAATTAGAAATAAAGAAAAAGGTTTAAAAATCCTTAGATCAAGAATTTATGAACTAGAGAGACAAAAAAGAGATGAGGAAAGGTCAAAAGATAGAAAAAGTAAAATTGGTACGGGCGACAGATCTGAAAGAATTAGAACATATAATTTCCCACAAGGAAGAGTAACAGATCATAGGATAAATTTAACATTGCACAAATTATCAGAATTTATGGAAGGTGAAATATTTGATGAGATGATAGAAAATTTAGTTATTCAAGCCCAAGAAAATGAACTTAGTAATATATAAATATGAATTATAGTCAAATTTTAAAAAAAGGTGAAGATTTTTTAAAAAAAAGTAAAATTAAAAATCCTAATCTTGATACTGAATTAATTCTATCAAAAGTAATAAACAAAAAAAGAGAGGAAATATTATTAAACACTAATAATAAGTTAAAAATTAAAGATATAATTAAATTCAAAAATTATCTATTGAGAAGACATCAAAAAGAGCCAATAGCATACATCCTTGGCTATAAATATTTTTGGAAACATAAGTTTTTAACTAACAAATCTGTTTTAATTCCTAGACCAGATACTGAATTAATTATAGAAGAAGCCTTAAAGTATCTACCAATTGATAAGTCAAAAAAAATATTAGATATTGGAACTGGATCAGGATGTATCGTAATTTCTTTATTAAAAGAGAGACCAAATTGTAGTGCTACAGCCTTAGATATATCTCTAAAAGCGCTAAATGTTGCTAAAACTAATGCAAAATTACATCATTTAGAAAATAAAATTAATTTTATTAATATCGATATTGACAAATATAAATCTTGTAACTATGATTTAATTATATCTAATCCTCCATACATAAATAGTATTGAATTAAACAGATTAGATGATGATATAAAATTCCATGAACCTAAGTTAGCATTATCAGGAGGTTCTGACGGATACAGAGATTTAAAAAAAGTAATTATAAAAAGTAAAAATTTGTTAAAAATAAATGGAAAATTAATACTTGAGATCGGACATAGACAAAAAAATCAATGTTCAAAAATACTTAATGAAAATAGCTACTATATTAATAACATATCTAAAGATTTGTCTGGAAGAGACAGATGTATAATAAGCACTAAATTACAATAATGAACAATTTCAAAAATAATAATAGAAGAGGGCGGTTCAAACCAAATGGAGATAGAAGTTTCAGAAGAAACGGGAATGGACATAAAACTGGCGGAGATTTTAACAATGGATCTTCTTTTAAAAGAAGACATCCAGGAAAAAATAATCAAAACGCTGCAAAGTTAGTTGAAAAATATAATGATCTTGCAAGGGAGGCTCTTTCAAATGGAGACAAAATTCTATCTGAAAATTATCTACAGCACTCAGAACACTTTTCAAGAATTATGATATCGCAAGAAAATTACAGAAATCAAAATGAAAATTTAAGTGAAAATAATGCTAGCAATCAAATAAAAGTTGAAAACGAAAGCCAAGAAGCTGAGGAGCAGACAACAAAATAATTTACATCCTGGATATTAGTTCAGATTTTAAAACCTCTATTTTAATCTTATTCACTTCAAAAGTTTTACGCTGATCTCCTTTTAATATCTTTCCAGACGGTAGCTTAAGTTTTTGTGAATTTATCTTTCGTCCGTTTTCAATTACTTCGTAATGTAAATGAGGACCAGTAGAAAGACCTGTAGAGCCAACATAACCAATTACTTGACCCTGTTTAACTCTTGCTCCTTTTTTAATGCCTCTTCCAAATTTTGACATATGAGCGTAAACAGTTTGGTAAACCCTGTTGTGTTTTATCTTTACACAATTTCCTCCACCACCACACCACTTAGCTCTTGTAACAATTCCATCTCCAGATGCTAATATAGGGGTACCCATTGGTGCTGCAAAATCTGTACCAGTATGCATTTTTGTGAAACCTAAAATAGGATGTTTTCTTTTACCAAATGAGGAAGATAACCTTGCACCATTTATTGGAGTCTTCATTAAAGTTTTTCTCATACTTTTTCCGTTTTCATCAAAGTAATCAATTTTATTCTTACCGTATTCATGTCTGTAAAGTTTTAAATCCTCATTTTTTAAACTTAGGTTAGCAAAGATTATATTTCCACTTTCAATTATTTCTCCATCTTTGTTTAAAAACACTTCATATATAATTTGAAAACTGTCGTTTTTCCAAATATCTCTTTGAAAATCAACTTGAAAACCATAAAGTCTTGCAAACTCAACAATAACATTAGGTTTTATATTTAATTCTAAAGCAGTTTGGTATAGGCTATTTAAAATTTTGCTTTCTTTATAAACTATTATCTTTTTTAAATTCTTTTCTAAAGTTTTTGAAACAAAATTTTCTTTGTCGTCATTTCGAACAAAATGAATATCTCTTTTTTTACTTATCTCGACTATGAATTCTATTATTTTAGTTTTTTCTTTTTTGTCTATTTTAAAATAAATTTCTTGATTAGGTCTTAAAATTCGAATTTTTTCCTCTTTTTGTACTGCTTCAAGAAATATTTTTTTTTCGTATTTTGAAACTTCTAATTTGTTAATAATATTTTCATAATTATCTCCCTCTTTGACAACATAATTTAACATTAGATATCTGTTCTCTAAATTAGACGTTATTTTTGAAAATGTTTTTTTAAAATAAACATTATCAAGTGTTTTTTTTAAGCTTTCGTATTGGGATTTCTTATTAGTTTCATAAAAATACGTAACAAAACTGGTTATAATAATTAGTAAAACTAACCATATAAAATGTGAAAGTGATTTTGTTTTTTTTATAAATTTTGTAAACACTGTTATTTTGACTGATCAAAAATGTTGATTTTTAAGACTTTTTAACACATTTTTTGTTTATCTAAAAACTTGATTTATAAATTATTTCCAATATAAGCGTCACACTCAACATATAAGAAATGTTATTTATTGGGCATAATAGTCCAATTAGCTATTTGAATTGTTAATATTTTAAGAAGAGAAGTGTGGACGGTTAAGGTTACCAAAATTTGTCGTACACACTTCAACAATATACAAATATTATTCTTAGTATTTGTATAGAAGCTAGTGTGCGCCGTTTTTAAACTTGAGAGTTTGATCATGGCTCAGAACGTACGCTGGCGGCACGCCTTATACATGCAAGTCGAACGAAGTAGCAATACTTAGTGGCAGACGGGTGAGTAACATGTAGGTATCTTCCCTTTGGTGAGGAATAACACGAGGAAACTTGTGCTAATACCTCATAAGTCTTTACGGAGAAAGCTTTATGCGCCGAAGGATGAGCCTGCACTTGATTAGTTTGTTGGTGGGGTAATGGCCCACCAAGACTTTGATCTATAGCTGATCTGAGAGGATGATCAGCCACATTGGGACTGAGACACGGCCCAAACTCCTACGGGAGGCAGCAGTAGGGAATATTGCACAATGGAGGAAACTCTGATGCAGCGATGCCGCGTGAGTGAAGAAGGCCTTTGGGTTGTAAAGCTCTTTCGTCGGGGAAGAAAATGACTGTACCCGAATAAGAAGGTCCGGCTAACTTCGTGCCAGCAGCCGCGGTAATACGAAGGGACCTAGCGTAGTTCGGAATTACTGGGCTTAAAGAGTTCGTAGGTGGTTAAAAAAGTTGGTGGTGAAATCCCAGAGCTTAACTCTGGAACTGCCATCAAAACTTTTTAGCTAGAGTATGATAGAGGAAAGCAGAATTTCTAGTGTAGAGGTGAAATTCGTAGATATTAGAAAGAATACCAATTGCGAAGGCAGCTTTCTGGATCATTACTGACGCTGAGGAACGAAAGCATGGGTAGCGAAGAGGATTAGATACCCTCGTAGTCCATGCCGTAAACGATGTGTGTTAGACGTTGGAAATTTATTTTCAGTGTCGCAGCGAAAGCATTAAACACACCGCCTGGGGAGTACGACCGCAAGGTTAAAACTCAAATGAATTGACGGGGACCCGCACAAGTAGTGGAGCATGTGGTTTAATTCGAAGATACGCGCAGAACCTTACCAACACTTGACATGTTCGTCGCGACTCTAAGAGATTAGAGTTTTCGGTTCGGCCGGACGAAACACAGGTGCTGCATGGCTGTCGTCAGCTCGTGTCGTGAGATGTTGGGTTAAGTCCCGCAACGAGCGCAACCCTCACTTTTAGTTGCCATCATTTAGTTGGGCACTCTGAAAGAACTGCCAGTGATAAGCTGGAGGAAGGTGGGGATGACGTCAAGTCCTCATGGCCCTTACGTGTTGGGCTACACACGTGCTACAATGGCATTTACAATAGGAAGCAAGATGGCGACATCAAGCAAATCCTAAAAAGATGCCTCAGTTCGGATTGTACTCTGCAACTCGAGTACATGAAGCTGGAATTACTAGTAATCGCGGATCAGCGCGCCGCGGTGAATACGTTCCCGGGTCTTGTACACACCGCCCGTCACACCATGGGAGTTGGTTCTACCTTAAGGCAAGGTTTAAAACCCTTGACTACGGTATAGTCAGCGACTGGGGTGAAGTCGTAACAAGGTAGCCGTAGGGGAACCTGCGGCTGGATTACCTCCTTTCTAAGGATGATTAAGGATTATTTCTTAATCTAAATAATATAACAGGTTAATGTTGACCGTCCTCATTTCTCTTTTTAAAATAGTGTTTTTCCTTTTGCACAAAAGGGGCCGGTAGCTCAGTTGGTTAGAGCACACCCTTGATAAGGGTGGGGTCGAAAGTTCGAGTCTTTCTCGGCCCACCAATTTCTGGGGGATTAGCTCAGCTGGGAGAGCGCCTGATTTGCATTCAGGAGGTCAGCGGTTCGATCCCGCTATCCTCCACCATAGAACACTTAGTTATTTAAACTGTAAATATTTTTATATTATCAATATCTATATCCGATTGTTCTAAAATTTTTTTTAGAATAATCATTTAATATTCGAAAAGATGAATATTAATAAAAATTTGATTCAACACAGAATTTTTTTCTGTGCATAAATCAAGCGTTTAAGGGCGTGTGGCGGATGCCTTGGCACTGAAAGCCGATGAAGGACGTGGTATACTGCGATAAGTTACGGGGAGCTGTATGCAAGTTTTGATCCGTAAATTTCCGAATGGGAAAACCCACCACTTTATGTGGTACTTTAAACCGAATACATAAGTTTAAAGAGATAACCCGGAGAACTGAAACATCTAAGTAACCGGAGGAAAAGAAATCAATTGAGATTCCGTAAGTAGTGGCGAGCGAAAGCGGAACAGGCCAGTAGATTTGTTAAAAAAATTTGAATAGTTTGGAAAAGCTAACCACAGAGGGTGATAGTCCCGTATGAGTAATGTTTAACAAATTTCTTGAGTAAAGCGGGACACGTGAAATCCTGCTCGAATATAGGGGGACCACCCTCTAAGCCTAAATACTCTTCAGTGACCGATAGTGAACTAGTACCGTGAGGGAAAGGTGAAAAGAACCCCTATTAGGGGAGTGAAATAGAACCTGAAACCGCATGCCTACAATCAGTCGAAGCTCTTTTTAGAGTGACGGCGTACCTTTTGTATAATGGGTCAGTGACTTAATTTATAAAGCAAGCTTAAGCCATCTAGGTGTAGGCGCAGCGAAAGCAAGTCTTAATAGGGCGATTAGTTTTATGAATTAGACCCGAAAACGAATGAGCTTACCATGAGCAGGTTGAATGCAAGGTAACACTTGCTGGAGGACCGAACCAGTTGACGTTGAAAAGTCTTTGGATGACTTGTGGTAAGGGGTGAAAGGCCAACCAAATTCGTAGATAGCTGGTTTTCCGCGAAAACTATTTAGGTAGTGCGTTGAATAAATATGCGTTTAGAGGTAGAGCACTAAATGGGCTAGGGGGAAGAGATTCTTACCAAACCTAATAAAACTCCGAATGCTAAACGTAGTTCTTCAACAGACAGACTGTGGGTGCTAAGGTCCATGGTCGAGAGGGAAAGAGCCCAGACCACCAGATAAGGTCCCAAAATTGTGATTAAGTGTGAAAGGATGTGGAAATTCCTTAACAGCCGGGAGGTTGGCTTAGAAGCAGCCATCCTTTAAAGATAGCGTAACAGCTCACCGGTCTAATAGAGTTTCTGCGCCGAAGATGTAACGGGGCTAAAATCACATACCGAATCTGTGGGTTTATAAAGTTTTCGAACTTTATAAGCGGTAGCGGAACGTTCTGTAAGCCTGTAAAGGGATACCCGCGAGGGGTCCTGGAGGTATCAGAAGTGCGAATGCTGACATGAGTAACGATAAAATAAGTGAAAAACTTATTCGCCGAAAATCCAAGGGTTTCTGCGCAAGGTTAATCCGCGCAGAGTTAGTCGGCCCCTAAGGCGAGGGCGAAAGCCGTAGTCGATGGAAATAAGGTTAATATTCCTTAACCAGATGGTAGTGACGGATTTTGTAAGTTGTAAACTCTTAATGGATTGAGTTTGCCGCGAAGAAGTCCCAGGAAATAGCTCCATCACAAGACCGTACCCTAAACCGACACAGGTGGATTAATAGAGTATATTTAGGCGCTTGAGAGAATGATGTTGAAGGAACTCGGCAAAATGCTTCTGTAACTTCGGAATAAAGAAGACCTTTTTTTGGGCAACCATTGAAGGGTGGCACAAGCCAGGGAGAAGCGACTGTTTATCAAAAACACAGGGCTCTGCTAACACGTAAGTGGATGTATAGGGTCTGACGCCTGCCCGGTGCTGGAAGGTTAATGCGATGGGTGCAAGCTCATTTCTGAAGCCCCAGTAAACGGCGGCCGTAACTATAACGGTCCTAAGGTAGCGAAATTCCTTGTCGGGTAAGTTCCGACCTGCATGAATGGCGTAACGATTTCTCCGCTGTCTCCAACATCAACTCAGTGAAATTGAATTCTCCGTGAAGATGCGGAGTTCGCGTAGTTAGACGGAAAGACCCCGTGCACCTTTACTGCAACTTTACATTGGTGTTAGGAAAAACATATTTAGCATAGGAGGGAGACATTGAAGCGACGGCGTTAGTTGTCGTGGAGTCACCAGTGAAATACCTCTTTTGTTTTTCTTGACATCTAACTGATAGCCGTCATCCGGCATCAAGACATTGTATGGTGGGTAGTTTGACTGGGGCGGTCGCCTCCCAAATAGTAACGGAGGCGTGCGAAGGTAAGCTCAGAACGGTCAGAAATCGTTCGTAGAGTGCAATGGCATAAGCTTGCCTGACTGTGAGACTGACAAGTCGAGCAGAGTCGAAAGACGGTCATAGTGATCCGGTGGTTCTGAGTGGAAGGGCCATCGCTCAACGGATAAAAGGTACGCCGGGGATAACAGGCTGATACTGCCCAAGAGCTCATATCGACGGCAGTGTTTGGCACCTCGATGTCGGCTCATCACATCCTGGGGCTGGAGCAGGTCCCAAGGGTTTGGCTGTTCGCCAATTAAAGTGGTACGTGAGCTGGGTTCAGAACGTCGTGAGACAGTTCGGTCCCTATCTGCTATGCGTGTAGAAGAATTGAGAGGAGTTGACCCTAGTACGAGAGGACCGGGTTGAACATACCACTGGTGGACCGGTTGTAGCGCCAGCTGCAGTGCCGGGTAGCTAAGTATGGACGAGATAACTGCTGAAAGCATCTAAGCGGGAAACTCACCTCAAAACTAGTTCTTCCTATAGAGCCGTGGTAGACCACCACGTTGATAGGCTGGGTGTGGAAGTGCGGTAACGCATGTAGCTGACCAGTACTAATAGCTCAATCGGCTTGATTTATGCACTGAAAAAAATTTTTATCTATTATAAATATAATAAAATAATTTTATATATGAAAAGCAAGTCTCTTTATCCTTTGATGAAAAATAATATTTCAAATAAAGATATAGAGTATGTAACTAATTTTTTAAAAAAAAAACCAATTCTTACTCAAAGCAAACAAGTACTTAAATTTGAAAAAATTTGGTCTAAATGGCTTGGCGTAAAATATAGTGTCTTTGTTAATTCTGGTGCATCTGCAAATCTTTTATCTATTCAATTATTGAAATTAAAATATCCTAAAGGAGGAGAGGTTATTGTGCCAGCCCATACTTGGTCATCCGATATATCATCAATACTTCATTGTGGTTTTAAACCTGTCTTTGTAGATATTGATTTCCAAACATTAGGAATGAATTCAGACTTAATAATTTCAAAAATAAACAAAAATACAAAAGCTGTATTTATATCCTATATTTTAGGATTTAATTGTCTTACAGATAAATTATTAAAATACCTAAAAAAAAAAAGAATCGATCTAATCGAAGATGTTTGCGAGTCTCATGGCGCAACTTTTAAAAATAGAAAATTAGGTACCTTTGGTTGGACTTCGAATTTTTCTTTTTATTATGCTCATCATATGAGTACAATTGAAG
The DNA here is from genome assembly GCA_902545635.1 of uncultured Pelagibacteraceae bacterium. Lineage (GTDB taxonomy): Bacteria > Pseudomonadota > Alphaproteobacteria > Pelagibacterales > Pelagibacteraceae > Pelagibacter. The sequence continues at coordinate 46,665 of CACCGT010000006.1, forward strand.
GTGGCATGATTTCAACAAATGATAAAAAAGCATATTACGACTTGCTTATTTTGAGGTCACATGGATTAATTAGAGAAGTAAATAATTTAAGTTATCAATCAACAATAAAAAAAAAATATAAAGACTTAAATTCACAATTTATATTTAAATATCCAGCATATAATTTAAGAAATAATGAGATAGGTGGAATTTTAGGACAATCTCAGATAAAAAGATTAAATAAAAACATAAAAAAAAGAAATCAGAATCATCTTCTTTTTTTGAAAAAATTAAATAAAAACGTTTTTTTTACTCAATACAATCTAAAGGGTCATAGTAATTATGCGTTAAATTTAATTTTAAAAAAAAAAAGTAAGTCATTATTTAAAAAACTTACAAATAATTTAAAATATAATAAAATAGAATATAGAATTGGATCTGCTGGTGGAGGAAATCAATTGAGGCAACCATATTTGAGAGACATCCTTAAAAATAAATATTATTTAAATTTTCCTAATACAGAACATCTTCATTTTTACAGCTTATATATTGGAAATTATCCAGAATTGAAAAAAGAACAAATCGAATTTTTATCTAATGTATGTAACTCAATAAGTAAGTAATAATTTGTATTTTAACTAAAACTGAAATGTAAATATTTAACTTTTAAATTACTTGCAAACCTTTTATCAATAATTTTATCATCACCAATATAAATTGCCTTTTTACGTCCAAATTTAAAAATATGATTTTTCATTTGTTTTACACTTAAAATTGATGGTTTTAAGTAATTTCTTTTTCCATCCAATATGTAGATTTTTTTAAAAAATTTTGAAATTTTGAGAAATTTAATTTTGCGTTTTTGTCTTTTAAAGTGCCCATTAGTAACAAGGTATAATGTTTTGTTTTTTTTTTCATCATTTAGTAGATTATATAGTGACGAAGACTTTTTTAATTCTATACATTTGTAGTTTTGATATAACTTAATAGACTTCTGGACTAAATTTTTCAGGTCTTTTTTTTTTAAAAATTTTCCCTCTAAAAATTTATTAAAAATATTAAAGTCTTTTTTTTTTTTCAATAAAATTAGATCATTAAATATCTTTTTTCTATTTAGTTTTAATTTACCTGATAAAAAATTTGAAACATTTTTCAATGCCGGTTCATCATAATCTTTCTGGTTATATATAGTGTTATCTAAGTCAAATATTAGAATTTTATAGTTCTCAATTTTCTTCTTTAAACTTTTTAAAGAGCTTTTAGGCATCTTGGGCAATTGAGAAAAATCTTTTGTATATTTTGTTGTATCTAATTTTAAACTTGCTTTTAATTGTTTTTATATTTTTTTGGTAATATAAAAATGGATTAAATCCAGCTAATATTGAAAATTCTATACTTCCAGACATTCTTGGGTTTATTTCTATAATCCATATTTGATCATTTTTATCTTTGATAACCTGAATATTAATTGGTCCATGAAAAATTAATTTTTTTGATATTATCTCAATAAAGTCAATTATTTTTTTATCTTTTATAATTTTACCGACAATACTAACACCCCGGTGTAAAATTCTAATTCTCGGTAATGCAAAAATTAAATTTCCATTAAAATCAAACAAACAATCTATTGTGTATTCTTGCCCATTTATAAATTTTTGAATAATCATATTTTTTTTTTTTAAAAAAAAATTGTAATCAATTCTGCTACTTATTTTAATAATATTTTTACTCCCTGTTCCATATATAGGTTTTACAATCATTTCTTTAGCATATTCAGAACTAGGAGTATTAATTTGATTAAATTTACAAAATGAATAAAATTTTTTTTTGTTTAAACATACATCGATTGTTTTTTGAGGAGAAATAATTATTTTTTTTTGAATTTTTTTAATTAGCTTTCTGTTACGATTTATTCTCAATATTTCTCTGTCATTGAATAAAAAAATATAATCTACTTTACTTCCAACTTTGTTTATAAATTTTATGAAATTTTTATCATTATCATTTGGTTTTAAATAAAATTTATTACAATATTTTTTTGCATTCCCATTTAAATCAGCATCTATACCAATTATATAAAACTTTCTTTTTAATCTTTTTATAAGACTGGTCATTACGACACCATTTGCTGCAGATATAAGTATTTTAGTTTTCATCTAACCAGATTTCTTTTACAATTTATATTCATGTAAATAGTGGTCGTAAAGTTTAATTAATAAAGATTGTAATATAAATAGAAAGTAGTATTAGTATCATCTTTAAGCCATAATATGAACTTAAAAAACTCGAGACTTTTAGTAGTTGCTGCTCACCCAGATGATGATATCTTGGGATGCGGTGGTACTTTATCTTTAGCAAAATCTTTGAAATCAAAAATTAAAATTCTTTATCTTAGCGAAGGAGTATCTGCAAGATTTGGAATTGGTAATGAAGAGTCTAAAGAATCATTGAGAGCCAGAAAGATAAGAAAACAGGAATGTATAAATTCTCTAAAAGTACTTGGAGTAAAGAATTATGTTTTTGAAGAGCGATACAGTACTAAATTTGATACATATCCGTTGTATGATCTAATTCAATCAATTGAGAGAGAAATAAAATTATTTAAACCTACTATTATATTCACTCACAATCCTTCAGAAGTTAATATAGATCATAGACTAACATATGAGGCAGTAGAGGTGGCAACACGTCCAAAATTCAAGTCCACAGTTAAAGAAATATATTCATTTGAAATTGTATGTAGCGGAGGTTGGAAATTTTATAAAAATTTTTCGCCAACAACTTTTGTAGATATTTCAAAACATTTTAGTTCAAAGTTAAAAAGCTGGAAACATTATAAAAACGAAAGACAAAAATTTCCTTTTCCACGTTCTCGAGAAGGATTAGAGGCATTAGCAAAATATAGAGGTATGCAGTCATATTTCAAATATGCTGAAGCATTTAAATTAGAAAGAGAAATTGTAGGCAGTTAATCTAAAAAATCCGAATAAAAATCTACAAAGTAATAACTATATTCGTTTTAAAAAACCACTTGGAGCAACAGTTATTAAATTTTGATTTTCATAATAATTATCAATTTTGAAATTTAATTTATTTCCTTTTAAATCATAATATTTTTCATTTTTTAAGGATTTTAAATATTCAAAAACTGCTGTCTTAGGGCTATTTCCTTTTGACCAAGGCCTAGTCTTGTTGTATTTGTTTGGCAGTTCGTCAATAATTGTGTCAAATACGACTATATAGCTTCCTTTGCTTACAAGTGGGGCATATAATTTTATCTCTTCCAAAACATGATCGTGGGTATGTTTACTATCTAAAATTACTAGAATCTTTTTTGCTTTTTTTGATCTTTTTTTAATTTTTTCAAAGATTGATTTGTTGGTGCTTGATCCCTCAATCATTTCTATGTATTTTGACATTGGATGTGAGAGTATAGACTTTTTATTATGTTTTCTTATGTCAATATCTACTCCTAATACTTTAGGACTTCTAATTTTAATGTTTAACGAAATAAGTTTTAATATACTTGCATAAAAAATTATTGAACCCCCTCTTGCGATACCTGTTTCAATAATCAGGTCAGGTTTTACTGTCCAAATTAAATTTTGCATTGCCACAATATCTTGAGGGTATTGAATAATTGGTCTACCTAGCCATTCAAAATGATAGGAATAATTTGTTTTTAAGGACTCTCTCATCCACTTTTTAGTAATTAGTTTAAAATATTTATTTTTTCCTTGCTTTTTTATTTCCCTATTGCACTTAGAACGAAATTTTTTATGTTCAGACATTTTTTAAAGCCATATTTTTTTGGTAAAATAATTATATTTATAATGTGTCATAATATTCACCTATTTGAAATTTAATATTTTGTGTTGCTGATGATTTTGTGAATTTTTTGTAGTCTGCCTTAAACATTACTCTAAAATCCATACTTAATCTTGTATATTTCTCCTCATTTACTTTATTTCCATGCATTAATTCAGAGTTAAAAATTAAATATTGACCAAAATCTAAATTCATTGGTTTAAAATCTTTTTTACCAACTTCGGACTCTATAAACATACTAGCTGTATTTCTTGTTTTGGTTATTGGTAACCAAATGTTTATTTCCTCCTCAGGATGATTATAATCACTGTCTCTATGAAATTTTCCGTAAGATGTGTAATTAGGATATTGAATTCTTAAAGATGGTTTCTTTTGAAAAATTAAATCTGCCTTAAAAATTTCTTCAGAAAGATATTTAATAAATTTTTTATATAGCTCTATAAATCCAATGTTTGATGCTTTTATAATTTTTGCCTGTTTAAATATAGGATCTATAGCATATAATAAATCGTGACCATAAGTATGAGCGGTGCCCTCATATATGTCTTTAGGCATTTTATCTTCAGGTATATAATTGTGAAAATCTGTAATTTGATCACAATTTAAATTTTTTTTTAAATGTTCTTTTACTAATTTTAAAAAGTTGAATTTTTTTGTATCGAAATTATTAATTTGTAAGTTTTTTTTAGTGTAAAACATTATATTTTTGTTTATGAAATTTTTAATTATAAAATAAATAGCTTAAGTAAAAATTAATTTCAATAGAACAAATCTTATTTCCAAGATGGTAATCCTTTGCATTTTAAAATATTTTGAGCTAAAAATTTAACAAATTAATCTTTTTAATTATATGAAAAAAAAAAATATCCCTGTCATTAAGAAATCAGAAACTTTAAAAGATAAAAGGGGAGAATTAAATAAATTTATTGATGCAAATATACTAAAATCTTTAAAATTCAAAACTGTTGAAATGCAAATATCTAAATCAAATCAAAATGTTTTTAGAGGAATTTATATGCAAACAGGGAAATTCAAAGAAGCTAAAATTATAAAACTTTTAAAAGGTAAATTGATTTGGTTTGGTATTAACTTAAAAAAAAATAACAAAAATTTTGGTAAGTTATTTTCTTATAATTTAAAAAGTAATCAAATTTTGTATCTTCCAAGAGGTTTTGCTCACGCATCATATTCTGTAAAAAAGTCAGAGGTTCTCATATTAGCAGACAATAAATATAATAATAAATCATCAATAGGCATAAACTTTAAAGATAAGAGATTTTTTTTGAAAATATCAAAATATTTCAAAAATAAAAAACCAGTTATATCTAATTGGCATAAAAATTATGGAAATTTTGAGGATATAATTAATAAACTAAAATAAATGAATTTAACTGGAATAATTTTAGCTGGTGGTAAAGGAACAAGAATGGGTAACCTTACAGAAAAAAATCACAAATGTTTATTAAAAATTGGAAAATTTCCAATTTTAGCACACTTGATATTTCAATTAAATTCTTTCGGGGTAAATAAGATTGTTATCTGTACTGGTTATCTCTCAGGTAAAATAGATTTTTATGTTAAAAAAAGTCTTAACAAAGATTTAAAAAAAATATCTAAAATTTTAAAAAAAAAAAAAATAAAAGATCCAAAAATAATAATTAATAAAACAAAGATTAAAGACTCCACATCACAAAGAATTTTTAAAGCAAAAAAACTAATTGGCAAAACTGATTTATTAATACTTTATGGAGATTCTTTAATTAACTTAAATTACAAAAAATTTCAATTATTTATTAAAAAAAATAGTATTTGTGACATTATTTTAAGTGTGTCAAATCCTAAAGAAAAATTTGGGGTTGTTAAATTAGATAAAAAAAAAGTTATTTCATTCACTGAAAAAAGCTATGATAAATCAAAGTGGGTTAATTCTGGTTGGATATTTCTAAAAAATAAAATATTGAATAAAATTAAAAATATAGACTTAAATTTTGAGCATTACTTGTTTAAAGAAAACCTTAAAATTTTGGCATTTAAAAATTACTTTTATTATTTACCAATTGACAATATAAGTGATCTAAAAACTGCAAATTTAGACTGGAAGAATAACAAAAAAAACTGGTTAAATTATATATGAAAAAAATTTTAATTACTGGTATTACTGGTTTTGTAGGTTCACACCTAGCAGATTTTATTCTTGAAAAAAAAAAAAATTATCAAGTTCATGGTATAAAAAGATGGCACTTGTCAAATTTGAAAAATATTAAACATAATTTAAAAAGAATTACATTACATGATTGTGATATTACAGATCCAGTCTCTGTTGATAAATTAATTAAAAAAGTAAAATTCCATATTATTTTTCATTGTGCAGCTGAAAGTTTCGTTAGCCCGTCTTGGGATCATCCGAATAGATACATGACTGTGAATTATAATGGGACATTAAACTTTTTAGAAAGTTTGAGAAAATACTCCTCTAAAACTATATTTCATATTCCAGGGTCTGGTGAGGAATACGGAGAAATATATGAGGAGGAAATTCCTATAAAACCAACAACAGTCTTGAGACCTGTTAATCCTTACGCGGTAAGTAAAATTGCCCAAGACCTGATTGGTTATGTTTATTACAAGTCTTACGGTTTAAATGTTATACGTACAAGATCATTTAACCACGAGGGTCCGAGGAGAGAAAAAGTTTTTGGAATTTCTTGGTATGCTTACCAAATTGCATTAATTGAAAACGGATTAATGAAGCCACTTTTAGAAGTAGGGGAAATTGATGATAGGAGAAACTTTACTCATGTCTCAGATATAGTTGAAGCCTATTGGATGTCCGCAAATAAATGTAAGCCTGGTGAGTTATATTTAGTTGGGAGTGAGGAAGTAGAAAAAAATACTTTTACTTTTAGAAATGCACTTGAAATGTTGATTAAAATGTCATCAACAAAAAATATAAAGTATAAAACTGTTAAAAAATACGTAAGACCAACAAATGTACCAAGATTGATCGCTGATACTAAAAAATTTAGAAAGCTAACTAAATGGAAACCAAAAATAAAATTCAGACAGATCCTTTTGGATACTTTAAATTATTGGAGAGAAAAAGTATCAAATAATGATCACATTTAATTTAAATTAATAATATCAGTAAGTGAAAAAAAAAAATTATGTAGTTTCTAAAACACCATTAAGAATAAGTTTCTTAGGTGGAGGAACTGATATTCCGTATTTTTATAAAAAATTTGGAGGTTCAACTTTAAATCTCGCTATAAATAAGTATGTCTATGTAACAGTTAAAAGGCATTCTAAATATTTTATTGAAAATTACAGGTTGAATTATCATGAAAGTGAAAACTGTTCAAAAATAAAAGAAATTAAGAACTCAATCATTAGGGAAACTATAAAATTTTTGAAAATAAAAACACCATTATTTATTTCAATTATTTCAGATGTTCCAACAGGAACTGGTTTAGGTGGGTCAAGTGCTTTTACTGTAGGATTAATTAAAGCATTGGCAAAACTAGAAAATATAAAAATTAATAAAAAAAAACTTTTAGATATTGCGACACATATTGAGCTTAACATAATTAAAAACCCAATTGGTAAACAAGATCATTTACCAGCAGTTTACGGTGGAATGATTTATGCAAAATATCTTAAATCTGACAGTATTAAAATTTTTAAAATTAAAACAATGAGTCTAGATAAAAAATTAATAATTGTTTGGTCAAATGTAACCAGGAATGCTAATGAAATACTTATTAATCAAAAAAAATCTTTGAAAAAAAATATTATATTTTTAAATAAAATGAAAAAAATATCTGATAATTTTTACAACAATTACTCAAAAAAAAAAAAGTTCAATGTAAATGAATTAATTAAATCTTTAAATGATAGCTGGAATTTAAAAAAGAAACTCTCAAATTTAATTTCACTTAAATCAGCAGAAAAATTAATTTTTCAAGCTCAAAAAAAAAATATTGGTGCTAAAATACTGGGTGCAGGAGGTGGTGGGTTTATATTATTATTTGACCAAAATAGTTTTAAAAAATTCAATTTAAAGAATATTTCATTTTCTTACGAGAAAATTACAGTTTATAATGAAGGATCAAAAATTATTTACGAGGAGTAAAAAATCATGAATGTATTATTACTTGGAGGAAATGGAGAAATAGGTAAGTCTATTTTTGATGAAATCTATAGCTTAAAAAATCATTATTTTGTAACATATTCAAAAAAAAAACCTCCATTAAATGCCATTAATATCACTTATATTAAATTAAATTTTGAAAATAAATTCCAAATTAAAAAATATAGTTTTTTAAAAAAAATAGTTTTTAATTTAGTTATTAATAATGTTGGTGATAGCAATCCTTATAAAAATATTGAAACACTAAAACAAAAAGAATTACTGAGATCCTTGCAAATAAATTTTATTACCCCATTAAATATAATTCTTGAAATTGTAAAAAAAAATGTAAAAAGAAAAATTAAAACAAAAATTATAAGTATAAGTTCAAATACAGTAAAATTTTTAGGTTCAAAAAAAAATTTTCAATACTTTATTTCAAAATCTTCATTAGAAAATAGCCTTTTGTATATCGCAAAGCACTTTGCAAGGGATAATATTAAAGTCAATATAATTAGACCTGGTCTAATTAGTACAAAAAAAACTACAACAATTAAGAATTACTCTTTTAAAAAATTTAAGAAAAGAGAGAGGCTTGTGCCAATGAAAAAAGCAGGAAGTTCTAAAGACATAGCAAAACTCGTTGGTTATCTATCTGATGAAGATAATGATTTTGTGACAGGTCAAGTAATTTCTGTATCTGGTGGTGAGTAAAGTTAAATAAATATTGACTCAATATATTTTTTTAAACTATGTTTTGGCCTCCATCCAAGTTTATTAATTTTTTTAATATTAGCTGTGATACTAGTTTTTTCTAATTTTTTATTGCAAAAAAGTTTGACTTTTGATCTATGATTTCTTTGAATTATACTCAAAATTTCAAATGGGCTATATGATTTACCTGTGCCAACATTAAATACTCCAGATTTTTTTAATTTAATGAACAACAAAATTGCAGAGCACACATCAGCTACATTTATAAAATCTTTTGCATCATGCGGTCTATTTAATATTATTTTTTTATTTTTTTTAACTCTATTTATCAGATACGGAATTAAAGCATTTTTCCTTTGAAATTTACCATACACATAAAATAATCTTAACCAAGTAATATCTATATTTTTAGAAAATATTTTTTTTATATGTTTGTAAATTTTTGTTTTTGAGTTTGATAAAAAATTATTTTTTTGTTTTCCATTATAATTTTCACTTAATCCACTTTTTATAGCATTGTATTCTGCACAAGTACCAGTAACAATAATATGTTTTAAAGATTTAATATGTCTTAAACAATTAAAAAATTTAATTTGATCCTTGTAATTTTGAATTGATGTTGAAAAGTCATAATTTGGTATTCCTTCCCAGGCTAAATGAATTAATAAGTCAGGTTTAATTTTTTCTAATTGATTTTTCTTTTTGTTAATTTGATTTAGATTGGACTTAATAAATTTTACGCTTTTTGAATTTTTATGAATTTTTCTTGAAATAACATAGATTTTATTTTTATCCTTGTTGAGCTGCTTTAATAGATTTTTACCAATAAATCCAGTTCCACCTGTTATAATTATTATCATAAATATTTTTAACAAAAAATTTTAACAAATACTAAATTTTTCTTAACTAAAATATAGAAAACATATTTATATAGGAATTAATTTGTAAAAATTTAATTTATATATTAATTATCAATATCTTATGACTATTCTTGTAACAGGTTCATCAAGCTACATTGCAAAAAATTTGATTAATGAATTAAGAAAAAAAAATATAAAATTTATTGGAATAGATTTAAAGATTAATAAAAAAAGTCCAAATTTTGTAAAACTAGATATTTCTAAACATATTCAATTTAAGAAAATCAAAAATAAAAAAATCAAAACAATTATTCATTTAGCTGCTATCTCAAATGATAAAGATGCAAAAATGAATCCTTCTAAGTGTTACGATGTTAATTTAACTGGAACTATAAATTTAATTAAATTTGCTAATTCACAAAATATAAGAAAGTTTATTTTTGCATCTACAGAGTGGGTTTATGAAAATTCTAAATACAATATTAATAGTTATAAAAAAAAACTTAATTTCTTTGATATAAATAATTATTATGCTTCTACTAAATTTTTAGGAGAAGAAGTCATTAAATCTTTTTACAGATTTAAATTTTGTATTCTAAGATTTGGTATAATTTATGGAAAAAGAATAAAAAATTACTCAGCAATAGAAAATATTGCCAATTTTCTAATTAAAAAAAATATTATCACCATTGGTTCAAAAAAAACTTTGAGGTCATTTATTCATATTGAGGATGTGGTACAATCTTTAATATTATCAATGAAAATAAAAAATAACTGTACAGTCGATATCCAGGGTCCAAATAAAAAAAATCTTGAACAAGTAATTGATGATATATCTAAAATACTAAGAAAAAAAGTTAAAATAATAGAAACTGATAAAGCAAAACCAAGTATAAGAAATGTTACAAAATCTTCCAAAATAGATCATATGTCATGGCAACCTAAAATTACAATATTAAAAGGACTAAAAAAATTTTATAATGAATTTGAATAAGAAAATTTTAACTTTTGCATTTCAATCTAGAAAGTTTCAACTTCAAGTTAATAAAAATATTATTGACGGTAAAATTAAATTACCTGTTCATTTAGCTTTTGGTCATGAATTTGTATCTGCTCTAGTAAGGTCATTTTTTCTTATGTCAAAGGACAGTCTTTTTTTAACGCATAGAAATATTCATTACACATCTATATTTTCAAAAAACTCGAGAAAGATCTATCAAAACTTTTTACTCAATAAAATTCAATCATTTAATACATTGGGGTCAATGAATTACTTTGATGAAAAAACTAGTATAAAATATACATCGAGTATTTTAGGAAACAATTTATCTGTTGCTGCAGGCTTTGCTGAGGGAAATAAAAGTAGTAAATCCATAGTGTACTGTGTGGTAGGAGATGGCGCAATAGAGGAAGGGTCATTTTATGAAACTTTACTTTTATCTAAATCTTTAGGCTTAAGAATAGTATTTATTTTAGAAAACAATAATTTCTCTATGGCTACTACTATTAAACAAAGAAGATTTGACATGAATATAAAGAAACTTTCTCAGTCAATTGGAATAAAATATTATTATTTCAAAAGGAAGGACATAATCTCTAATGTGAAAAAATACCGAAAAATAATTACTAATACAAGAGAAGCAGACGATCCAGTGGTTCTTGAATTTCAAATATTAACATTGGGATCATACAAAGATGGTGATAATAAAATAAACTATCATCATGGACCTATGAAATTAGGCATCAATAATGCTTATGTCTACAACAATGACAGTGATATATTATACTTAATGAACAAAAAATTAAGCCAATGATCATTGAAAAATTTAGAAATAACTTTAAGAAAAATATATTTAAAAAATTTATTTTTTTTGGTCAAAATATTACATATGGATCTAGAATATCTGGTTTAACAAAAGATATAGAAAAAATTAAAAATACAAAAATTTATAACACACAAAATTCGGAAAATTCATTGGTAGGATTTGGTTTGGGTTTGATGTTAAATAATAAAAATTCAATTTATTTTGCAAAACAACTAGATTTTATGCTTTTAGCCTTTGATCATTTTGTAAATACATATAATTATATTTTGTTCAGAAAAAAAATTGGTAGTTTTTCAATTATAACTTACATTGTTGATAGTGGTTATGAAGGTCCTCAGTCTAGACTCCACAATTTACAGGAATTTAGTAGTTTAAGCTATGTTGATTGTAATTATTTAGTTTTCCCTGAAGATATTAAGATTAATTTAAGAAAAATTAGACAGAAAACATTTAAAATATATTGTATTAGCCAAAGGCATGCTAGATCTTATTTTAATCCAACATTAATTCGTCATTTTAAAAAAAAAGATATTTTTCAATATAAAAAAGGAAAGAGTGGAACAATCATTTCAATAGGTTTTGCCTCATATAAAGCTTATGAATTAATTCAATCAAAGAAACTTGACGTAGATTTTTATGTAATAACAAATCCAATACAAAAAATTCCAAATCAAATCTTAAAAAAAATAATTAACGGAAAATATTTATATATTTTTGATGATTCTAGATCTAAAGTTAAAAAATTAGATTATATTTTTGAATATATTAAAACTAGAAATAAAAATTTTAAAATAAAAACATTTTTTAGAGATGAGAATATTTCAAAATTATATGTTAATAATGATAATTATATTTTAAAAATATGAATTTAAAGGAATTTGACTATCTTTTTGATTTAAATGGATACTACATTTTAAAAAATGTTATTAATTCAAGCGATATTAAGAAAGCAAATAAAATATTAGAGATAATAGAAGAAAAAAAACCATCAGATTTACCAAAGAATATTTTCTTTGGAAAAAAAAAAAATAATCGAGAATTATATATTTCAAATATATTACAATTAGATAAAGTCTTTGAAAAATTCGCAAGCTTACCTATATTTCTAAAATTAATTAAAAGAGTAACTGGAAATTCAAATTTCTTTAGACTAAATCATGCAGTTGGGATGACTAAACTCAAGAAAGATGCTTACACCTATCTTCATATGGGTAATTTACCGCACCATCCAAAAATTTTTTATTTTACAAAAAATGGAATTATATTTTCAAATATAACTAAAATACTAATTCCACTTTGTAATAACAAAGATATAGATGGAGGCTTCGCGGTCATACCTGGTTCTCATAAGTCAAATTTTGTAAGACCTTTTGATAATAATCCAAAAAATAATAAAAGTTGTCTTGTACATTTAGATGCTAAACCAGGAGATGCAATTATATTTACTGAAGCTTTAGCTCATGGTAGTTTAGTTAACAAAAGTAACAAATTACGAAGAGTACTAAGCTACATGTACTCTGTTAAGTATATGCCAGATTGGACAAAATTAAACCTAAAATACTCTGATGACTATATTAAAAAAAGTTCACCAAAAATAAAAAAATTAATAAGTCTTAAGGTAGATTGAAAAATAGTTTGATTTAATGACAAAAAAAAATTTTTTCTCAAATTATTATAAAAATCTCACTAGTTTTATTGAAAAATGTGATACGAAAAAAATTGTTAAAGCATCAAACATAATAAAAAATATAAAAAAAAAAAATAAATTATTTTTAATTGGAAATGGAGGAAGCTCGTCTATAGCAAGTCATGTTGCTACAGACCTTACAAAAATTGCCAATATTAGATCGGTGACATTTAATGAGACAAACTTAATTACATGTTTTTCGAATGATTACGGATACGAGAATTGGGCCTCAAAAGCTATTGAAAAATTCGGAATAGAAAATGATATATGTATTTTGATTAGTAGTAGTGGAAAATCTAAAAATATAATTAATGCAGCAAAAATGTGTAAAAATAAAAAAATTTTTTTAATTACATTTTCAGGTTTTAATAAGAATAATCAATTAAGAAAGCTTGGAAATATTAACTTTTGGGTAAATTCTTCTCATTATAATTATATTGAAATGACCCACCATATTTGGTTGGTATCAATTGCAGATTATCTAGCAAATTAATTAAAATGAATACAAATAATCTATTTGAAAATTTAACAATAATAATACCTACACATGAGAGACCAATATCTTTAAAAAGGCAATTAGATTATATAAAAGATTTTAATAAACATTTAAATATTCTCATATTAGATTCCTCTAATCATTCTAAAAAAGAGTATAAAAATAATAAAAATTATATCCATATTAGAGGTAAAAACGCTAACATAAAAATTGCTAAAATATTAAATAATATTAAAACTAAATATGTTGTAACAATAGGTGATGATGATTTTTTTATTTTTAGCACTTTATTAAAATGTTTAAAATTTCTCGAAAATAACAAGGATTATGATGGAGTTCATGGAGAATATGTAATTCACTCTAAATTATTAAATTATAAATTTTTCAATAAATATAAATTTATAAGGGAGGAATATCCGACAAGATACAAATTAAAAAAAAATGAAAAATTTGAAAATGCTTACCAATATATAAATGGTCAACTACCACCATTAAATTATGCTCTTTTTAGAACAAAAATTTTTAAAAAAGTCTGGGAATTATCTACACTTCCAAAAAGTGAAGCACAAGTATTTTTAGAGTTAGTACCAAGTTTTATGTTTTATTTACTTGGTAACATCAAGAGATTTAAAAATTATTATATTTCGAGAGAAAAGTCACCCAGAAATAATAAACAAGTACAGTTTCACAATGAAGATGAGTATACTAAATTGAAGAATTTTATTTATAAAGATCTATATAAAAAAAAAATCTTGGACTTTAAACAATATAAAAAAATATTAAAATTAATTGAAATCAAGAAGTTTAGTGAAGTGTCAGTTATAAAAAAGTATAAATTTAAGATTAACACTTATAAAATACTGAAGTTATTTAATCTGATTTATATTCTTTTATTTAAAAAAGTTGACTTTGATTTTAAAACAATAAAACATTATTTATTAAAATATCCAGAAGTTTTAAATGAAGTAAATAATACAATATCGCGAGATTATAAATGAAGACTTTATATTTTAAAAATTACAGTAATACAAAATCAAATTTAAGTTAATATTTTAACAATGATTGAGAAAGTTATAAAAAAATGTAGAATATGTTATTCATCACATATTTCATTAGTTCTAGATCTAGGAACTCAACCACCAGCAAATAGATTGCATAACAACAAAAATTTTCAAAAAAAATTTAATCTTAAGCTTTTAATTTGTGATAAATGTAGAACTCTTCAAATTTCAAATTCATTAGACCCAAAATTTTTATTTAAAAAATATTTATGGGTTACTGGCACTTCAAAAGCAGCACAAATTCATGCAAATAAATTTTTTAAACTTACATCAAAGTATCTTAAAAAAAAATCAACGATTTTAGAAATTGCAAGTAATGATGGTACATTTCTTTACCCTTTTCAAAAAAAAAAATACAAAGTAATTGGTGTTGATCCAGCAAAAAATATTGCTGATATTGCTAATTCTAATAATATAAAAACTCTTCCTGATTTTTTTTCTTATAGTCTTTCAAATAATATTAAAAAAAAATATAAAAATATATCACTTATATTTGCTAGAAATGTAATACCACACGTAAAAAATATTCACTCAGTTGTAAAAGGAATCTCTAATTTATCAAATAAAAACACCACAGTCGCAATTGAATTTCATTACTCCAAATATATCTTAGATGAATTACAATATGATTCTATCTATCATGAACATATTTTCTATTTCAGTATAAAAACACTCTCTCAATTATTCAAAAAATATAATTTAAAACCAATAGATGTTTATTTAAGCCCAATTAGTGGGGGCTCTCTAATTTTAATTTTTTCAAAATTTAAAAATAAAAAGTCTAAGGCATTACTAAAACTTGAAAATGAAGAAGAAAAAACAAAAATGAACACAAAGATAAGGTGGTTAAAATTTTCAAAAGACTCAATCAATCATTCAATTAATTTTAAAAATAAAATAATGAAAACATATTTTAAAAATAGAAAGAAACTTTTTGGCTATGGAGCATCAGCAAGAAGTTCAACATTATTAAACTTTTGCAATTTAAATAACAAGTATTTTAAATTTATAATTGATCAAAATCCTCTTAAAAGAAATCTTTACACTCCAGGTTCAAACATTAAGATAGTTAATTTGGAAGATGCAAAGAATGAATTAAGAAAAAGAAATATGGTTTTATTAGCTTGGAATTTTAAAAAAGAAATTTTAAGTTTGATGAAAAGCATAAAATATAAAAAAAAAATAATAATTCCTATTAAAAAAAAAAATGAAAATTAAAAAAACATTAATAAAAGATTGCTATATTATTTTTCCTGAAAAGAAAATTGATAAGAGGGGAAGTTTTCATAGATCTTTTTGTGAGAAAACTTTGAAAAAAAATGGGATTAACTTTAAAATTAAACAATGTAATATTTCTATAAATAAAAAAAAAAATACGTTTAGGGGATTTCATTATCAAATTAAGCCTTATACGGAAAATAAAATTATTAATGTAATTAGAGGTAGTATAACAAATATAACAATTGATTTAAGAAAAAAGTCGAAATCGTTTTTAAAAAAAACATATAACAAAATTGACTCAAAAAATAATTACTCAATTTTAATTCCAGCAGGTTGTGCAAATGCTTTCTTCACATTAGAAAACAATACCGTGATCCATTATTATATGAGTGCAATTTTTGAGGACCAGAATAAGTCAAAATATCAAGGATTTAGATACAATGATCCTTTTTTTAAAGTGAAATTAAACGGAACTCCAAGGGTGTTATCTAAACAAGATATTTTATTCGAAAATTTTAAAATTGAAAACTTAAAATAAATTTAATGCAGGTATTAGATATTAATAAAATAAATAAACTAATCTTTGTATGATAAAAAAAAAATCTTTTAATTCGATTTGTTTCGATATTGACGGTATTATTTGCTACAATAGAAAAGATAGAAATTATAACAAATCTAAGCCGATTAAAAAAAATATTAAGTTAATAAATAAATTGTACAAAAATGGATTTAAAATAACTCTTTTTACTGCCAGATATATGGGTCGATGTTCAAATAATAGAATTTTAGCTGAAAAAAAAATTAAAAAACTTACCATAAAACAACTTAAGTCCTGGAATGTGATGTATCATGAATTATTTTTTGGAAAACCGAGTTATGATTTAATTGTTGATGATAAAGCAATATTTTTTGAAAAAAAATGGACAGATTACCTAAAAAAAAAATTAATTTAACAAAATAATTGAATGTTTAAAATTTTTAAAACCATAGATAAAGAATTATATTCAAGCATACCAAAATTTTATTTTATTTTAGTTCTAGTCACCATATTTGAATTTTTATCAGTTTTCATAATGATACCAATTTCTCAAATTTTTTTTAAAAAAAAGATAGAGGTTAATTTTTTTTTAACCGATTATTTGAATAATTTAGATTATAATCAATTGGTATATTATTCACTTATTTCTCTAGTAATATTATATCTAATTAAAAATAAGTTAGTCCTTTATTTTTCATGGTGGAAAATTAATTTTGTTAATAAATTTGAGGAAAAAATTTCTTATAGATTAATGAAAAAATATTTATCAAAAGAATTTACTTTTTTTCAAAACTATAGTGTTGGAAATTTTAATAATTATTTATCCGTAGAAATTTCACATTTTTCAACTTCATTACTTAACATCTTACAATTAATATCTGAAGTTGTAATATTTATATCTATTGCAGGGTTATTAGTTTTTCACCAAACAAAAATAACAATATTTCTTGTGATTTTAATATTATTCACAGCATTGATATCAGGTTTTTTTCTAAAGAAATACTCTGTAAAATTTGGTGAAATATGGGTAAAGACTTCTAACAAAATAAATGATTTTGCCATACAATGTTTTAACAGCATAATTGAAATTAAAATTTATTCTAAATTAAATTTTTTTTCTGATATTTTTAATAATTACAAAAAAAAAAACTTAATAGCTAAAAGAAATTCAACAATGATTGGAGAAGTTCCGAGGCCAATTTTTGAATTTATTTTAATTATATCATTTGTAATTCTAATATATTATTTGATTGAAACTGGTAAATCTGAAATGTTACCAGAGATTATGGCTCTATTTTTGGCAGGAAGTTATCGATTAATTCCAGGTATCTCGCGTTGCTCAACCTTGTATCAAAGTCTAAAAAAAAATAAGTATTTAATCGACAATATGATTGATGATTTAAGAATTTCGAAAGACACAGTTGATTCAAAAAAAAAAAATATTTGTTTCGATAAAAGTATTGATTTAAAAAATGTTTATTTCTCTTTTAAGGATAAAGGTGAAAATAAAATAAAAATTTTTGAAGAATTCAATTTTTCAATCAAGAAAGGTGAATTAATTGCAATTGTGGGTAAAAGTGGTTGTGGAAAAACTACTTTACTAAATTTAATCTTAGGTTTCATACAGCCAGGTAAAGGTCATATTTTGTCAGACAACAATCAATCAATCTCAGATAATTTAACAAACTGGCTAGAAAAAATAAGTTATGTTCCCCAAAGTCCTGTAATAATAGAGGATACAATTAAAACCAATATAACTTTAGAACATGATAATATTGATCAAAATCAATTAGATGATGCAATTTTAAAAGCCTGTTTAAATGAGGATATTAAAAAATTTTCAAATGGTATAGAAACAAATTTAGGAACTAAAGGAGTTTTTTTATCAGGCGGTCAAAAACAAAGAATATCTTTAGCACGAGCATTTTATAAAAATAGTGAGTTAATCATTCTAGACGAACCTACAAGTTCATTAGATAGTTTCACAGAAAAAAAAATTATTGAAAATTTAATTACCACAACTAAAAAAACGATTATAATGGTTACTCATAAAACTAACTTAATTGAAAAATTTGATAAAATTATAAAATTATAAAATTATAAAATAATTAAATTATAAAACTTAAATACTTTAAGATGAATTCTCTTTTTAAAAAAATATTTTGTACATTAATTTATGGATTAATTTTAAACCCTATATTAAAAATTTTAAAATTTGATAAAAAAATAATTAAGAAAAAAAATAATAAAAATCGAAATAGATGGATTTCAGGAGATCAAAAAAATCACTCTTCTTTTTTTGATTATATTTCATTACCTCAAGAGGGTCCCGAAGTAGAATTGATCAAAAGTATAAAATTTTATTCAAAAAAAAATGATAAAATTTTAGATATGGGTGCTAACTGTGGGAGATTCTCAAATGAATTATTTACTAGTGGGTACAAATTTTTATATGCAGTTGATATTTCAGGTCCATCATATGAACATTTAGGTAAAATTTTTCCAGATCTTAAATCAAATTTAAATTATTCTGTTAGTTCATTTGAAGACTATTTTGAGAAAATACCTGATAATTATTTTGATATAACTTTTACAATGGGTTCTACAATTGACCTAGTTCATCCCTCATATAATATTGTAAAGGAAATTTCTAGGATTACAAAAAAGTACTCTATTTTACAACTTCAAAAAAAAGGACCTCCATACATAAGATTTTGGGACTTTGAATTTATGCTTAATGGCCTTAAGAGAGAAAGTTTTAAAAATACAAGTTTCAGGAATTTTGATCTAAAAATTTACAAAAAATGAAAATTACATTTTTCAACATAATTATAATATAGATAATTGTTTGTGTATTTCATAATAATGATTTAATAATTATTTTAATGACGAAAAACTTTAATAATGCAAGCATTTTGATCACGGGTGGAACAGGATCTTTTGGATCAGCTTTCATCCCTCTTACTTTAAAAAAATTCAAACCAAAAAGATTGATCATATTTTCAAGAGATGAACTTAAACAGTGGGAGTTAAGTCAAAAAATTAAGTCGAAAAATGTTGAATTTGTATTGGGTGATATAAGGAATAAACAGTCAATTTTAGAGGCTACTAAAAATGTTGATTACGTTGTACATGCGGCAGCTATGAAAATAGTAACAACAGCAGAAACTAACCCATACGAATGTGTTAAAACAAATGTTTTAGGATCAATGAACGTTTTGGAAGCATGTAAACAAAATAAAGTTAAGAAGGTTATTGCTTTATCGACAGATAAAGCATCAAACCCTATTAATTTGTATGGAGCCACAAAGTTAGCATCTGATAAATTATTTGTGGCAGGAAATAATTTTTTCGATTCAGCATCTACCAAATTTTCATTAGTTAGATATGGCAACGTTGCAGGCTCGAGAGGTTCTATAATTCCTTTTTTTAAAAAACAATTTAAGGAAAATGGAATTATTCCCATAACAAATAAAAATATGACTAGATTTTTAATTACATTAAATGAGTGTGTCGAATTTGTATGGTTTTGTTTTAACGAAATGAAAGGTGGAGAAATATTTGTAAAAAAACTTCCATCTTTTACAGTGCTAGAACTAGCTAAAGCTATTTCAACTAATAATAAATTTAAATATATAGGCATAAGACCAGGAGAAAAAATGCATGAACAAATGATATCAAGCGATGACTCTATGTATACTTATGATTTTAAAAATTATTTTAAAATTTTACCAACTATTAATAATGATAAATCTTTTTATAAGATTAAGAGAAACCATAAAAATGTTTCAGAAAACTTTAATTATGTGTCAAATATAAATACAAAATGGTTAAATGCATCAAATATAAGAAAATGGATTAAAAAAAATCCAAATTATTTATAGTACATTGGATAAAATTTTAATTACCGGTGGGACAGGTCTTTTTGGACTTAATTTTGCTTTGAGACAGAGCAAAAATTATAAAATATATTTAGTGCAAAATAAAAAAAGAATTAAGTTATCTAAAAAACTTGAAAATATTTACTTATTAAAAAAAGATTTAAATAAAAAAAAAAATATTAAGAAAATATTAAACAAGATAAAACCAAACTACGTAATTCATGCTGCTGCAATTACAAATCTTGAGTATTGTCAAAAATATAAAACAACAGCAAAAAAAGTTAATTATACTCTAACTAAAAATATCACAAATGAGTGTAAGGAAAAAAAATATAAATTAATATATTTATCAAGCGATCAACTATTTGAAGGTAAAAATAGTTATTATAGTGAAAGTTCGAAAACATTTCCCTTAAATTTTTATTCAAAATTAAAAATTGCGTCAGAAAATTATATAATCAAAAACTTAAAAGATTTTTTAATAATTAGAACAAATTTTTTTGGATGGGGATCCTTTTTTAGATCATCATTTAGCGACAATATAATTTTTAACCTGAAGAAAAAAAAAAAAATACATATACTTAAAGATGTATATTTTAACCCTATTTCATTAAATTATTTGACTAAAGCAATAAGTAAATTAATCTCCAACAAAAAAAATGGAATATATAATATTTCATCTTCTAAAAAAATTTCTAAATATAACTTAGCAAAAAAGATTGCCAAAACTTTTAAACTCAATGAGAGATATTTAAGTCCCATAAGATTAAATAATTTAGAAAGTAATGTAGTAAGGCCTAGAAATATGTCTCTAAATAATGTTAAAATAAGAAAAATTTTTACAATGCCATCTATTGAATATCAAATAAAAAATTTATTTAAAGAATATAAAAATAAGTCTTATAAGAAATTTAAAAATATTAAAACTTGTGAAGAAGAAAACTGAAATATTTCTAATTGGATCAGGAGGACATGCTTCGTCTTGTATTGAACTTATTGAGTCTACAAAAAAATTCAAAATCAAAGGAATTTTCACAGATGATCTAATAAAAAAAAAATTAGGTTATAAAGTTATAGGCAAGACATCAAAATTAATAGAATACAAAAATAAATGTAAAAATTTAGTGATCGGTTTTGGATCGATATATGATTTAAAAAAAAGATTTAAAATTTTTGATTTTTATTCTAAGAGAGGTTTTAAATTTCCAAAAATAATCTCTCCTAAAGCACAAGTGTCAAAATATTCTATAATCAAAGACGGTGTCCAGATTTTTCACAATTGTACAATTAATGCTAATTCAATAATTTCAAAAAATTGTATTGTAAATAACCACAGCCTTATAGAGCACGATGTTATTCTTGCCGAAAATGTTCATATATCGACTGGTGTTGTCATCAATGGATCCATATTAATTGGAAGACATACTTTTGTAGGTAGTGGAAGTATTCTTAAGGAAGGGATCAAAATCAGAGACAACTCATTTATTAAAATGGGAACTATATGCAAAAAATGAAAAGAAAAATTAAGAATGTTCTTATTATTGCAGAGATCGGAGTAAATCATAATCAAAATATAAACCTAGCTAAAAAAATGATAAAATCAGCAAAAAGTTCTGGAGCAGATGCAGTTAAATTTCAAATATATAAAACTGAGGAAATAATTCTTAAAAATGCTAGAACAGCTCCGTATCAAAAAAGAAATACTAAAGTTAGTGATCAATTTCAACTTCTTAAAAAACTTGAGTTATCAACTAAAAATTTTGATACTTTATTTGAATATGCAAAAAAAATTAAAATTAAAGCCTCGGCAAGTATTTTTGATTTAAGTTCTGCAAAATATTTAATAAAAAAAAAACCTGATTTTATTAAAATTCCCTCAGGTGAAATAACCAACTTCAAACTTTTAAATTTTATTGCAAGATTTAAAAAAAAAATTATTCTGTCTACAGGAGCCTCTTCTTTAATCGAAATACAAAATGCAATATCAATTTTATTAAAAAAAGGTGTTAGAAAAAAAAATATTACAATATTACATTGTGTTTCAAACTATCCCACGTCTATAAATAATATTAATATTGGTAGCATATCTTATTTAAAAAGATATTTTAAACTTGATATAGGGTTATCAGATCATACTAAATCAACTTTAGTACCATCATATTCAGTATACTCAGGCGCTAAAGTAATTGAAAAACATTTCACACTCAAAAAGAGTTTGAGTGGACCAGATCATAAATCAAGCTTGAACCCCAGAGAGTTTAAAGAAATGGTTAAGTCTATAAGAAACTCTGAATTAATTTATGGATATGAAAAAAAAATTATAGGTTTAAGTGAAAGTAAAAATAAGTTTTTTATCAGAAAATCTTTAGTCGCAAATAAAAGAATTAAGAAAGGTCAAAAATTTACAAAATATAATATTACCGCAAAAAGACCTGGTGATGGAGTATGTGCATCTAAATATTTTTATTTTTTGGGAAAAATAGCAAAGAAAAATTATGAAAAAAATGAAAAATTATAGAAAAAAAATATGCATAATAACCAGCTCAAGAGCTGAATTTGGCTTACTATCAAGATTGATAAAAAAGATTCAAATAAATTTTGTAATAAAATTAATAGTTACTGGTTCACATGTTTCAAAGTCATTTGGTAATACAATAAATGAGATAAATAAGGAGAACATCAAAATTTTTAAAACTATAAAACTCAATTTAAATGATGATAGTGAAAAAGGAATTTCAAATGTTATATCTGAAACAATTACAAAGTTTGAAAAAATATTCAGAACTTTAAAACCAGATTTATTAATTGTGTTAGGCGATAGATACGAAATTTTTTCAGCAGTTATTGCTGCATCAATTCATCGAATTACTATTGCTCATATTCACGGTGGGGAAACGACAGTTAATTCACTTGATAATTATTTTAGACATTCAATTTCAATAATGTCTCATTTGCATTTTGTTGCCCACGAAAAATATAAAAAAAGAGTAATAAGTTTAGGAAAAAATCCAAAAAATGTTTTTGTAGTTGGAGGTATGGGAGCAGGTAATTTACAAAAAATTAAGTTAAAAAAGAAAAATAAGTTGAAATATTATGTATGTATTTTTCATCCTGAAACTTTAAAAAAAGATTACGGGATAAAAATGATGAAAAGTGCAATAAATTTTTTTGGAAAAAATGAGAATGATATTTTTATTTTTTTTAGACCCAATGCAGATACCAAGAATAAACAAATTTTAGGTTTAATAAATAGTTCAGTTAAAAAATTCAAAAATTTTCGATTTGTAAATTCTATAAATTATGGAGATTTTATCAATCTCCTTGCTAATAGCCAAGGAATACTTGGTAATTCCTCAAGTGGTATTTTAGAGGCCCCATCTCTAAAAATCCCAACAATAAATATAGGATATAGACAAAACGGAAGATTAAAATCATCCTCTGTAGTGGATAGTGAAGGAGATATTGTATCTTTAAAAAGAAGTTTTAAAAAAATAAATTCCAAACAATTTAGACAAAAGATAAAAAAAACAACTAACCCCTATTATAATGGTGATGCATCAAAAAAAATATTTAAAATATTAAATAGGCAAAAAACTTTTGAAGATATCTCATTAGTAAAGTTTTTTAATACTAATATAAATAAACAATAATGAAGTATGAATTTCTGATTATTGGTTTTGGTTCAATTGGGAGAAGATATTATCATATATTAAAAAAAAATAATCGACAAAATAAAATTAGAATTTTATCTAAACATATTAAAAAAAATAAAACTTTTATAAATAAAAGGAGTGAAATAAAAAAATTAAAACCTGATTTGGTGATAATTTGCAGCAAAACATCTGATCATGTTAAAGATTTAAAATTGGTTAATAAATATTTTAAAAATACAAAGATTTTAATTGAAAAACCAATCTTTTCAAAAGTTGAAAAAATAAAAAGAAATTCAAATAAAATATTTGTTGGTTATAATCTTAGATTCCATCCGTTACTGCAAAAGCTAATCAGAACTCTAAAAAATAAAAATATATTTAGTATTTGCATTAACTGTAGCTCTTATCTTCCTAATTGGAGAAAAAATATAAATTATAGCTCAAGTTCTAGTGCTTCAGACGTTAAAGGTGGCGGCGTTTTAAAAGATTTATCCCATGAATTAGATTATTTATTTTTAATTCTTAATAAGGTTAATATTAATTTTTTCCAAAATAAAAAAATTTCAAATTTAAATATTAAGACTAATGATTATTTTTCTTTGAATGCTTCATCTGGAAATACTATAATAAATATGAATTTAAAATATTTCTCTTTAAAAGCTTATAGATTTATTACAGTAGATTGCGAGAATACTCATTTTAATTTAGACTTAATTAAAAACAGACTGTTGGTTCAAACAAAAAAAAAATATAACTTATTTACTTTGAAAAAATTTAATATGAATGATACATATTTAAATCAAGTACTCTCAATCTTAAATAACAAGAAACAAGCATGTTCTTTTAAAGAAGGTATAAAAATAATAAAGTTTATAGAAAAATTAAATTGATGAATGTTCTTTGTACAATATGTGCTAGAAAAGGTTCAAAAGGTTTAAAAAATAAAAATATTTTGAATTTTAATAATAAACCATTAATTAGTGAAACAGTTTTTTTTGCAAATAGAAATAAAAAAATAATAAGTAAAATAGTTGTATCTACTGATTCGAAAAAAATTAATTTAATAGTAAAGAATAAAGTAGATAAAGTATTTATTAGATCCAAAAAATTGTCTAGTTCAAAAGCCGGGAAAATACCTGTTATAAGAAACTTACTATTAAAATCTGAAAAATTCTTTAAACAAAAGTTTGATTATGTGATTGATCTTGATGTTACAAATCCTTTGCGGAATAAAAATGACCTTAAAAATGCTTTTAAGAAAATTTTAAAATTAAATAAAGAAGTGCTTTTTAGCGTTACAAAAGCAAGAAAAAGCCCATATTTTAATATGGTAAAATATAATAAAAGCGAAGGTTATAATCTTGTTATCCCGTCAAAATTTTTAAGACGTCAAGATGTGCCTATTATTTATGATATGAATGCTTCTATATATATATGGAAAAGAAAAAGATTAATTAATTCTGATAATTTATATGGTCCCACAAGTACAATTTATGAAATGAAAAATATCAGTTCATATGATATAGATAATAAATTAGATCTTTTTATAAATAGAAAAATTTTTAATGAATATTTTAGAAAAAATAAAATTAAAAAATAAAAAAATAATTATATTTGGCGGATCAGGTTTAATAGGCAGTAAAATAATAAATTTATTAGTAAAATTTGAATGTAAAATTTACAATTTCGACATAAATCCTTATAAAAAAAAAAACCCAAATATAGAAAATTATAAAATTAATCTTAGAGACTTGAAGGGTACAATTTTAAAAATAAAGCAAGTTATTAGATCGAAAGATTTAAAACCTGATATATTTATAAATTGTAGCTATCCAACAACTAAAGATTGGATCCAAAATTCTTTTAAAAATATAAAAATCTCAAGCTTTGAGGAAAATATAAGGCTACACTTGAATTCTTATTGTATGATTTCAAAATTAATAGCAGATGAAATGGTTAAGAGAAAAAAAGGAGGAAATATACTTTTATTTAGCTCAATATATGGAATTATTGCTCAAGATCAAAATGTATATAAAAACTCTAATATTAGTGAAAATTTAACTTATTCTGTGATTAAATCAGGAATAATTGGGCATGTAAAACAAATGGCATCATACTATGGAATAAATAATATCAGGGTAAATGCAATTTCACCTGGATTAGTAGTTGGACACGTTAAAGGATCTAAAAAAGGGCAAGATAACAATTTCAAAAAAAATTATTATAAAAAAATCCCATACAAGAAAGATTGTGTTGCTGAAAATATTTCAACATCTGTTTTATTTTTGATATCTAATTTATCTGAAAATATTACAGGGCAAAATCTTATTATTGACAACGGTTATTCAATAGTTTGAAAAAAGAAATTTTAATAATTGGTTTTGGAAATATTGGATATAGGCATTTCCAATCGTTATATAATAATAACAAAAAATATAAATTCTTTATCTATGATAAAATTCTAAATGATAATATAAAGAAAATCCAAAACTTAAAAAATGTTAAAGTTTTAAGTAATATAGTAAATAAAAAAATTGAAAAAAAAATATTTGATGTTGTAATAATATCAACTACATCCAAAGGTAGATATGAACTATTAAAACAAATTTTAGATAATTATAAATTCAAAAATATGATTATTGAAAAATTTTTATTTGCTAAAGAAAAAAATTATGTAGAGAGCCTTAAGCTTCCAAATAAGATTAAAGATAAAATATATGTTCACTGTCCAAGAACAGAATGGAAATATTTTAAAGATTTAAAAAATAAATTTATTAATCAAAAAATAAAAATGGAATATCGTGGTAAAAACTGGAGAATGGCTTCTAATTCAATCCATTTTTTAGATATTTTTTCATTTTTAATTGGGAGCAATGAAATAAAATTAAAAAAAATTACGGTAAATGATACAATTAAATCAAAAAGAGATAAATATATGGAATTTAGTGGATTACTAATTTTTAAAGCAAATAATGAGTCTAGCCTAATTCTAGAAGATAATAAAAAATTTAAATATAGTGTTATGAAAATAAAATTCTCAGATTTTACTGATATATGCAAATTTCGCTCAAATGAAATGATACTTAAAAGATATAAGTCTAGAAAATTAATTCTAGAAAAAAGATATAAAGTTCCACTCACAAGTCATTTAACTAATAAAATAGTAAACAAAATATTTAAAAGAAAAATTATAAATCTATCAAAATTGAATAAATCTATTAAACTTCATATGATACTTTTTCCAATACTTATGAAAATTTTCAAAAATAAATATTCAATAAATAATATTTTACCAGTTACATAAAAAATGAAATTAATTATTTTTAATAAAAAATATGAAAATTGTATTGTTAGTACAGCAATGGGAAAAAAATACTTCTTAGATTGGCAAAAATATGCAAAACCTTACTGGTTAGAATATTGTAAAATTCACAAATTAAATTTAATTATATTTAATAAGTTACTTATTAAACCTAGCAATGAATTTTATAAAAAAGTAAATTGGCAAAAACTTTTAATAGGCGAAGAAATAAAATCAAAATATAAAAATATAAAAAATGTTTGTTATTTGGATAGCGATATTTTGATAAACTCATCTGCCCCAAATATATTTAAAAATTTTGATAGGAATAAAATCTCAGTGATAAGTAAAAGAAATAGGCTTCCTTATAATTATGAACAAACAATAAAAAAAATTGCTTTTTTTAGAAAGAAATTTGTAAATAAAAGATACCCACTCAATTCTGCTTTAAACATTTCATTAAAAAAACTTTATCAAATACATAAACTTCCATTACAAAAAGATGAATTTTGCTCTGGTGTTTATGTTTTTAATATTAAAAAATATTCAAAATTTATGAAAAATATTTTTTATAAATATGATAGAAATGTTAAATCCATAACAAACAATGGAGATCAAACACATTTAAATTATGAGTTTCAACACAATGCTAACGTTAAATTTATCGATTATAAATATCAAACGATCTGGCTATATGAATTGATCAACTATTATCCATTTTTACTTTATTCCAAAAATAAAAAATTAATGGCAGATTGTATTAGATCTTCTTTATTTAACTGCCATTTTTTACATTTTGCTGGAACTGGTTCAGAAAGTAAAGCCTGGAAGAACAAATTTTTAAGCGCCAAATCATACTTATCGAAAAAATTTTTAAATGACTATAGAAAATACTTAAAAAAAAGAATTAATAAGTTTAACATTGAGTTTGTAAAATCAATTTAATTGAAACTATTAATGTTACTTAGAATTTATCTCTTTTTCTTTTTAAGAATAAAAAGAAACTATAATTCAATAATTAAAAAAAATGAATTACATAAATTAAGAAAGTTAAAATCAGATTTATCAAATTTTGAACTAGAAAATATTAAGAATAAATTTTCAACCAATTATGAAATTTCAGTCCGTCAATATCTTTTTCAAAAACTACTAGGACAATTATTTTTAAAACAATTACTTTTTTTTTTTAATTCAAAAATAATAATTTTTCCGATACCAAAAGAATGGAATATTGTTTTTGAAAAAAATTCTTTTAAAGTTAATTTTCTCTCAAATATTTTATTTAAAATATTTATTTTT
>CACCGT010000007.1 GCA_902545635.1 uncultured Pelagibacteraceae bacterium
ATAGAGACAATAAAATTTTTAAATTGGTTCTCAAGTTACAACTTAGTCCCCGTTGGAATGTCTTTAAAACTTCATTTGCTCGGAGGAGATGCAATACCAAAATTTGATGATAAGGATTATTTAATCTTTAATAATAAAAGTAAGACCCAAACCTTTAGACTCTCTGGAGATCAAGAAAGAGTATCTAAAGAAATGCTAAAAAAAAACGACGAATTTAGAGTGCATCTACTCCAAGGAACAACTGGATCTGGAAAAACTATTGTATATTTCAAGCAAATAGAGGAAATGTTAAAAAAAGGCAAACAAGCTTTAATTTTGTTACCTGAAATTGGACTAACTACAGAGTTCGAAAAAAAATTTGAGGAATTTTTCGGTTTTAAGTCAGCTATTTG
The DNA here is from genome assembly GCA_902545635.1 of uncultured Pelagibacteraceae bacterium. Classification (GTDB taxonomy): domain Bacteria; phylum Pseudomonadota; class Alphaproteobacteria; order Pelagibacterales; family Pelagibacteraceae; genus Pelagibacter. The sequence goes on from CACCGT010000007.1 coordinate 393, forward strand.
GCATTCTGGAATAACTCCAAAAAAAAAGAAAATTATTTGGAGTGGTATTTCATCTGGGGTAATCAAAGTTGTTATAGGAGCTAGATCATCATTATTTCTACCATTTAAAAAATTAGGGCTAATAATAGTTGATGAAGAGCATGATCAATCTTTTAAGCAAGATGAAGGTGTGATTTATAATGCTAGAGATATGGCAATAGCTAGGGCAAATTTTGAAAATATTCCTATAAATCTTGTGTCTGCAGTTCCGTCTATTGAGACTTACTCAAATATTAAAAGAAACAAATATTCAATTTCAAGATTAACCAAAAGATATAAAGATGCAAATCATCCTTCATTTGAAATAATTGATTTAAAAAAAAATAAATTAAATAAACAATCATGGATTGCTCCAGAAACTCTAAAAAAAGTTCAAGATCACCTAAAAAAAAAGGATCAAGTTTTATTTTTTATGAATAGAAGGGGGTTTGCTCCCTATGTTTTATGTAAAAATTGTGTGAAAGTTTATTCTTGTCCAAATTGTTCAATAAATTTAGTTTTTCATAAACATAAAAACATTTTGCTTTGTCATTATTGCGGCTTCAAAAACAAATTAAATAGAAGTTGTATAAAAGGTGGTATTTGTGATTTTGTTTTCAGCGGACCTGGTGTTGAAAGAATTGCCGAAGAGGTAAAGGCAAAATTTCCAAATAAAAATATATCAATTTTTTCTAGTGATACGATGAATAAAAAATCATCTAAAAATAAACTTGAAAGTATATTGAATGGTGAAGTTGATATCTTAATTGGTACACAGTTGATATCTAAAGGTTTTCATTTTCCAAATTTAAATTGTATTGTTGTCTTGGATATCGACCTTGCATCGAATGGACATGATTTAAGAACTGCAGAAAAAAATCTTCAACTCTATCACCAATTATCAGGAAGAGCGGGTAGAACTGGAAAACCAGCTAAAGTATATTTTCAAACTTATGGTATTGATAAAAATATTATAAAACAAATTACTAACAATGATCCGTTTATTTTTTTAGATAACGAATTGAAACTAAGAGAGAAAAATAATTTACCACCATATGAAAGGTTTGTTTCAATAATACTTTCTTCATCAAAAGAAAATATTTTAGAAAAAGAGTCACAAAGTTTTAAAAATAAACTCTTAAATTCTCTTGATGATAAAGTCTTGGGACCAGTAAATGCTCCAATTTATAAAGTTAAGAGTAAGTACAGACAAAGGTTCTTAATAAGATCAAAAAAAGGGTCAAAAATTCAGAAAAAATTGGGTGAAATATTAAATGAACATAAATTGTCACCCGAAATAAAACTGACGGTTGATGTTGATCCAATAACCTTTAATTAAGAGACAAAATAAGTATTAAATAATAAATCTGATACTTGAAGACATCATACTCATATGCTACTTAATCCAGAAAATCATCGAATTATAAAGAGTTTAAATTGAGCAAAAATAACAGTTTTTCAGTAACAACAGCTAGCAGGTATTCTTTAGCTTTATATGAGTTGGCAAAAGAGGATAATGTAATAGACGAGATTGAAAATCAATCAATCTCTATATTAAAACTAATAGAAGACAGTGAGGATTTTAAGTCATTAATAAAAGACCCAACTAACTCAATAAATGACTTACAAAATGTAATTAGTAAAATTTCAAATATTTATAAATTAAATATGTTGTTATCAAAGTTTTTAGGATTTTTAATTCTAAAAAGAAGATTTTTTTATCTAAAATCAATTCTAAAAGATTTTGTTGATACCTGCTCAAAAAAAAGAGGTGAGGTTAAAGCAGAATTAATATCTTCAAAAGAATTATCAGATGATCAAGTAAGCAAAATTAAAAATGAGTTAGCTGAGAACTTTAGCAAAAAAATAAAATTAGACTATAAGTACGATAAAAGTTTAATTGGAGGTTTAATAATACAAGTTGGAAGTATTATGGTTGACACCTCTATTAAAAATAAATTACAACAAATCGAAAATACAATGATAGAGGCTTAAATGGAAATAAATCCTTCAGAAGTTACAAAAATACTAAAAGAACAAATTAAAAAATTTGGTGATAAAGCTGAGGTCACTGAAGTAGGACAAGTTTTGTCTGTGGGTGATGGTATAGCGAGAATTTATGGATTAGATAATGTTCAAGCTGGTGAGATGGTAGAGTTTTCTGATGGATCAAAAGGTATGGCCTTAAATCTTGAGAGTGAAAATGTAGGGGTTGTTATTTTTGGAGATGACAAAGCTGTAAAAGAGGGAGACACTGTAAAGAGAACGGGTGCAATTGTAGATACACCAGTTGGAAAAGAATTATTAGGTAGAGTTGTTGATGGTTTGGGAAATCCAATTGATGGAAAAGGTGCTTTAGATAAAAGTATAAAAAGAAGTAGGGTTGAGGTGAAAGCTCCTGGTATTATTCCACGTAAATCTGTAAGTGAGCCAATGCAGACTGGGCTTAAATCAATTGATAGTCTAGTTCCAATCGGGAGAGGTCAAAGAGAACTAATCATTGGTGATAGACAAACTGGTAAAACAGCAGTAGCTATAGATGCCATTATAAATCAGAAGAAAATTAATGAGTCTGGTGATGAGAAGAAAAAACTTTATTGTATTTATGTTGCTGTAGGTCAAAAACGGTCAACTGTAAGACAAATTGAAAAAACTTTAGAAGAAGCAGGTGCGATGGAGTACACAACGATAGTTGCTGCTACCGCATCAGATGCAGCACCTTTGCAATTTTTAGCTCCATATACTGGATGTGCTATGGGTGAATACTTTAGAGATAATGGTATGCATGCTTTGATAATATATGATGATCTATCAAAACAGGCAGTAGCGTATAGACAAATGTCTCTTTTATTAAGAAGACCACCAGGTAGAGAAGCTTATCCTGGTGATGTCTTCTACTTACACAGCAGATTGCTTGAAAGAGCTGCAAAATTGGGAGACGAGCATGGTGGAGGATCTTTAACAGCACTTCCAATTATTGAAACCCAAGGTGGAGATGTATCGGCATTTATACCAACAAATGTTATTTCAATTACTGATGGTCAAATATTCCTTGAAACTGAACTTTTTAACCAAGGTATAAGACCAGCGATAAATGTTGGTTTGTCTGTATCAAGAGTTGGATCTTCAGCTCAAACTAAAGCCATGAAAAAGGTATCTGGATCAATGAAGTTAGAACTTGCGCAATATCGTGAAATGGCAGCATTTGCACAATTTGGTTCAGATCTTGATGCATCTACTCAGAAATTACTTAATAGAGGTTCAAAATTAACTGAACTTTTAAAACAAAATCAATATTCTCCAATGACAGTTGCAGAACAAGTAATTTCTGTATTTTGTGGGGTAAAAGGACATCTTGATGATATAGATCAGAAAGACATAGCTAGTTTTGAGAATAAAATTATCGAAAAATGTAAAGCTGAAAAATCAGACATAATTGATTCAATCTCAAGCTCAGGAAAACTTGAAGAAGACAAAGAGAAGGAATTGAATGAAATTATTCTTGAACTTAAGAAAGATTTTAAATCATAAAAATAATGGCTAGTTTAGACGATCTTAAAAAAAGAATTTCGAGTGTAAAGTCCACACAAAAAATTACTAAGGCAATGAAAATGGTTGCAGCTGCTAAACTTAGAAGAGCTCAGGAAAGTGCGGAAAAAGGTAGACCTTACTCTGAAAAGATGAACAATATTATTTTAAATTTATCTAATGGAATATCAGATATTGAAAATGCTCCAAAATTGTTGTCAGGAACTGGAGAAGATAAAGTTCATTTATGTGTTGTTATGACCTCAGATAGAGGTCTATGTGGAGGATTTAATACTAATATCATAAAAAAAGCTAAAATATTTTTTCAAAAAATTTTAGGTGATGGAAAAACATTAAAAATTATCACTGTTGGATCTAAAGGTTATGATCAATTAAAGCGTGTGTATGGTGATAATATTATAGAAAGAATATCCTTTAAAGATTCTAAAAATGTAAATTATTTTGATGCAGATAAAGTTGGCAAGATAGTAATCGAAAAATTTGAAAAAAAAGAATTTGATGTATGTACAATTTTTTATAATCAATTTAAAAATGTAATTACTCAAATACCCCAAGAGCAACAAATTATTCCTTTAAATACATCTGAAAAAGCAGAAAATTCATCTGAAGATAATTATGAATTTGAGCCTGAAGAAGACGAAATATTAAGCAATTTGCTACCTAAAAATATTTCAACACAGATTTTTAAAGCGATGTTAGAAAATTCAGCTAGCGAACAGGGTTCAAGAATGAGTGCAATGGATAATGCCACCAGAAACGCAGGTGAAATGGTTGACAAACTTACTATTGAATATAATAGAAGTCGTCAGGCAGCAATTACAAAAGAGTTAATAGAAATAATTTCAGGAGCAGAAAGTTTATAATTATGAGAAAAGGACAAATAACACAGATAATTGGAGCGGTAGTAGATGTAAAATTTGAAGGGGAACTACCAGAAATTTTAACAGCATTAGAGTGTGATAATGGTGGAAATAGATTAGTTTTAGAAGTTGCACAGCATTTGGGAGAATCAAGTGTTAGAACAATTGCAATGGATGCAACAGAAGGTCTTAAAAGAGGAGATGAAGTAGTTGATACAGCAGCACCAATTAAAGTTCCAGTGGGACCAGAGACACTTGGAAGAATTATAAATGTAATCGGCGAGCCTATAGATGAAAGAGGAGAGGTAAAAAGTTCAGATAATTGGCCAATACATAGATCAGCACCAGAATTTAATGATCAATCTACTGAAACTGAAATACTTGTAACCGGGATTAAAGTTATTGATCTTTTAGCACCTTATGCAAAAGGTGGTAAGATTGGTTTATTTGGCGGTGCTGGAGTAGGAAAAACCGTTTTAATTATGGAATTAATTAACAACGTAGCAAAAGCTCATGGTGGGTTTTCAGTTTTCGCAGGAGTTGGAGAAAGGACTAGAGAGGGTAATGATTTATATCATGAAATGATAGATTCAGGAGTTATTAAAACTGATGGAGAAGGTTCTAAAGCAGCATTAGTTTACGGACAAATGAATGAGCCTCCAGGAGCAAGAGCTAGGGTAGCTTTAACAGGTTTGACTGTCGCAGAATATTTTAGAGATCAAGAGGGTCAAGATGTACTATTCTTTGTTGATAATATATTTAGATTCACACAAGCAGGATCTGAGGTTTCTGCTTTACTTGGCAGAATTCCATCAGCTGTTGGATACCAGCCAACATTAGCAACAGATATGGGTAACTTACAGGAGAGAATTACGACAACTAATAAAGGTTCAATTACCTCTGTGCAGGCTATTTATGTTCCTGCAGATGATCTAACTGATCCTGCGCCAGCAACTTCATTTGCTCACTTAGACGCAACTACAGTACTTTCTAGACAGATTGCTGAAATTGGAATTTACCCAGCTGTAGATCCATTAGATTCAACCTCTAGAATATTGGACCCAAGAATAGTTGGAGAAGAACATTATAGAGTTGCGAGAGAAGTACAAAAAGTTTTACAAACTTACAAATCACTTCAAGATATAATTGCAATTTTAGGTATGGATGAACTTTCAGAGGAAGATAAATTAGTTGTAGCTAGAGCTAGAAAAATTCAAAGATTTTTGTCTCAACCTTTCTTTGTAGCAGAGGTATTTACCGGCTCACCTGGAAAGCTTGTTGATTTAGAGTCCACGATTAAAGGATTTGATGCTATTTGTAAAGGTGAGTATGACCACTTACCAGAGGCTGCATTTTATATGGTTGGAACCATTGAAGAAGCTATTCAAAAGGCAGAGGATTTAGCTAAAGAAGCTGCCGCATAATGAGTGAGGAATATTCATTAGAAATAGTAAACCCTGAAAAGTCTTTTTTATCTAAAGATGATGTTACTGAAGTGGTAGTACCTGCATTCGAGGGAGAAATTGGAATTTTAAAGGATCATATTTCTATTATATCTTTCTTAAAACCAGGAATTATCAAAATTTTTTCTAAGTCTGGAGAGGATAGCTATTATGTGAATGATGGCATAATTGAATTCAAAAATAATAATCTATCTATACTCACAAGTCTTATTTTAAATTTAAAACATATTGATAAAGAAAAGATATTAGAAATTAAGAAATCAGCAGAAGAAGAACTTAGTAAATCTGAAATTAGCGATCAAGAAAAATATTTGTTAGATCAGAAAATTGAAGTATTAAAATCAATTAACTAATATTTTTTTAACTTCTTTCTGAATTTTCTCATATACATGAAGCTTAAATGTTACAACTAGCTTGGTAATTTCATCAATATCTACCCATTTCCATTCTAGAAACTCTGGGTTTTTAGTTTTAATATTAATTTCTTTTTCGTCCCCATTAAATCTCATAATATACCATTGCTGTTCTTGTCCTTTGAATTTACCTTTCCAAATAATTCCTAAAAGTTCATCTGGTAAATAGTATGTCAATAAACCATCTATTTTTTTAATTAAACTTACTGACTTTATACTTGTCTCTTCATTTAATTCTCTTATAGCTGCCTCATAAAAGTCTTCTCCCCTATCAACTCCTCCTTGTGGCATTTGCCAAAAATTTTTTTTATTATCTATTCTTTTTGCAACAAAAATTTTGTTTTCTTTATTTAAAACAACTATCCCTACGCCACTTCTAAGTGGTAAACTTTTATATTTCTCTTTCATTTTAACCGTTTAAGAGCTCTAAAGCGAATTGAAGTTGATTATCTGTATCAGTATTAAACCTAAAGTCGTCAGATCCTTCAGTAATCTCAATATCAGGTGAAACACCTATTTCTGAAATCGATTTTCCAGATGGAAGATAATATTTAGATACAGTTAATCTTATTGCACCTTTATTTTTGAGTGGAATAATTGATTGGACAGACCCTTTGCCATAGCTATTTTCTCCAATTACTACTGCTCTTTTGTGATCCTTAAGCGCGCCTGCTACAATTTCAGATGCAGATGCAGAGCCATAATTTATTAAAACAACAATTGTATTTCCATCTAATATATCACCTTTTTTAGCAAAAAATTTTCTACTTTCATATTTTCTTTTACTTTTTGTTGAAACAATTTCTCCACTATCTAAAAAAAAATCTGTAATTTTAATTGCCTGAGAAAGAAGCCCACCAGGATTATTTCTTAAATCTAAAATATAATTTTTAACATTTTTATTTTTTTTAAATTCTTTAATTTTATCCTTAATTTGACCACTACTATTTTCATTAAATGAGGTAAGTCTCAAATAACCAGTCTGATTTTCTAATATTTCAGATTTTACAGATGAAACTTTAATTTTTTCTCTTGTGATATTAAAAACTAATGCCTTTCGTTCACCTCTTCGTCTAACTGTTATTTTAATATCTGTTCCAACAGGACCTCTCATAATATCTACTGCTTCACTCAAGGATTTTCCCTGAACTTGAATATCATTAATTTTTACTATGTAATCACCAGCTTTAACTCCTGCTTCAGCTGCAGGTGAATCGTCCATGGGTGTTATTACTTTTATTACCCCAGCCTCCATACTTACCTCAATTCCTAGACCACCAAATTCTCCACTAGTTTCTGTTTGCATACTTTTATAAGAATCTGGTGTCATATAAGCAGAGTAAGGGTCTAAAGATTGAAGAACGCCATTAATAGCAGCATCCATCGCATCACTTTGATTTACCTCTTCAACAAATTCTTTGTTAATTTTGTCTAAGACTTCTGAAAAAACATCTATTTTTTTGTATATATCATTCTCATCTGATGAGCTAACAATATTAGTTATTGAAAAAAAAATAAATAATGACAAAAAATATATTTTAATTCTTTTCATTATATAATTATTTTTTCTTTGGGAATTAACTCAGACCATATCTTTTCTAATTCATAAAATTTTCTTTTTTCAGGATTGAAAATATGGACAATTAGATCTATTCCATCCACTAGCTTCCAGTCACTACTTTCTCTTCCTTCAATTTTACAGTTGTTTACGCCATTTTTTTTCAAGTATTCGTAAACTTGCTCTGACAAAGCTTGGATATGTCTTGAAGACGTTCCACTGGCGATTATCATTTGATCTGCTATTGAAGATTTTCCATCTAAATCGATTAAAACAATATCTAAGGCTTTATTTGCATCTAAAAGATTGATCACATTATTGTGAATAGAAGAGATTTTATCCATTAATTAATTTAAGAGTATCAAATTTTTCTTAATTTAGAAGATGAAATATTGACCTTATTAAATTTCACGAATTCTAAGCTTTTTTTACTATGTTTTTTAAAGCTCCTAGAACTTAATGATTTAGACTTATAACCGTCTCTGTCAAATACCAGAATATTACAAATAGATGTAATTAAATCAGAATTCTTCCATTTATGAAAATTTATCAAACTATCTGCTCCCATTATAAAATAAATATCAGTATTTTTATTTTTTTTTTTTATATATTTTATCAGGTCAACTGTTCTATTTGATTTAATTTTATCCTCAAAATATTTTACTTTTATAAATAAATATTCTTGAGTAATTTTTTTTGCAAAATTTATTCTTTTATTCAAACTTAAACTACTTTTATCTTTAAATGGATTTTTTTTGGTTACCGCCCAAATAATATTATCAATACCGTATCTTTTTTTTGCTTCCTTAGAGATACTTAAATGACCTTCATGCGCTGGATCGAAAGTTCCCCCAAGAATACCAATTTTTTTTTTATTTTCTTGTTTGACCTGATCCATATATCTCATATTTGTAACTGACAAGCTGGTTAAGTCCAACAGGGCCTCTTGGTGGAAGTTTATTTGTTGAAATTCCAACCTCACCTCCAAAACCAAATTCACCTCCATCAGCATACTGCGTTGAGGAATTATGAATAGCGATCGAACTTTTAATATTCTTTATAAAAAATTTAGCTGAAATTTTATTATTGGTAATTATTGCATCGGTATGCATTGTTCCATATTTATTAATATGATTTACTGCATCATTAATATTATCTACTAATTTTACAGAAATTTTTGCAGACAAATGTTCTTTTGACCAAGTTTTATTATTTGCCAATTTTGAATTCCCATTAAACAATTTAGAAATTTTACTATCAGCATAAATAGTACAACCTCTTTTAGTTAGTTCATTTAAAATCTCGCTTACATTTTTTGATTTATTTTTATGTATTAGGAGTGTTTCCGTAGCTCCACATATACTAGTATTACGCAACTTAGCATTGATTAATATTTTCTTTGCCATTGAAAGATTTGCATCTTTATCAATATAAGTATGACAAATGCCTTCAAGATGACCAATTACAGGTACAGAGGATAAATCCTGAACTTTTTTTACAAGATTTTTTCCACCTCTTGGAATAACAACATCTATATATCTTGACATTTTTGAAAGCATGTAGTCCACCAGCTTCCTATTTTTATTCTCAATAAACTGAACAAAATTCTTATTTATTTTATTTTTTTCTAATGATTTTCTAAAAAGATTAGCTAAGATTTTATTACTAAAGTAAGCCTCAGAACCTCCTCTTAGTATTACACAGTTTCCAGATTTAAAACAAAGTGTTGATACATCTGAAGTAACATTTGGTCTACTTTCATAAATTACACCAATAATACCAATTGGAATTGATACTTTTTTTATTGTTAAGCCGTTTGGTCTTTTCCAGGTTTCTATGTCAACGTCTACTGGATCCTTAAATTTTATGATAGTTTCAATTGATTTAATAATCGAAATTATTTTATCATTATTAAGAGCAAGCCTTTTTATTAAATTCTCTTTAAGTTTTTTTGATTTAGCAATTTTTACATCTTTTTTGTTTTCAAATAAAATTTTATTTTTATTTTTTAAAATAAGTTGAATGTAATAATTTAATACCTTATTTTTTTTTTTATTACTTATTTTGTCTTGAAAAGCAATTTTTGCATTTTTACCAATTTTTTCTAAAGTTTTACTCATTTAATTAACACCATGTCGTCTTTGTGAATAACTTCTGATTTTGAAACATAACCTAAAATATCATTTATTTTAGTAGAGTGTTTTCCTTTAATTTTCAAAATTTCATCAGAAGAGAAACTACTCAATCCTCGTGCTAATTCAGTCATATTATTATTTAGTATTTTGATATGATCACCTTTGCTAAAACTACCTTGCACATCTTTTATTCCTGCAGCAAGTAAACTTTTACCATTATTCAAAGCTGATAAAGCTCCTTCATCAATTATTATTTTTCCCTTGGGAGAAATTGAACTAATTATCCATTTTTTTCTAGCATCTAATTTTGAAATCTTAGGTAAGAACCAAGTACATATATTTTTCATCAAAATTTTTTGTATTGGTCTATTTATCAAACCATTAGCTATAGCCATATGACATCCTGAAAATTGACAGATTTTAGCAGCATCAATCTTTGTTTTCATTCCGCCAGATCCAAATTCCCCTGTTTTTTGTGAAGCTAGATTTTCTACCTTTTGATCAATATTTTTGATCTCACGAATTAGTTTAGCTTTATTATCTAATTTCGGATCTTTTGAGTAAAGACCATTTACATCAGATAACAAAATTAAACAGTCTGCACTTGATATCTGAGCAACTCTAGATGCAAGCCTATCATTATCTCCATATTTAATCTCAGAGGTAGCAATACTATCATTTTCATTTACTATTGGTATAAAACCAAGTTCAAACAAATTTTCAAAAGTTCTTTTAGCATTTATTGCTCTCCGTCTTTTTTCTGTATCTTCAAGGGTTAATAATATTTGTGACAGATTAATTTTTGACTTATTAAAAGTTTTTTTAAAAAGATTCATTAATTCAATTTGTCCAATTGAAGCTACAGCTTGGCTTTTATCAAGTTTCAACTTTTTCTTACTTAATTTTAACTTTTTACAACCAAGGGCAATTGCTCCTGAGCTTACTAAAATAATATTTTTTTTTAATTTTTTGAGATGTTCAATATCTTTAGCAAATTCTTTCAACCACTTTTCTCTAACAATTTTTTTGTCATTAATTAACAAAGATGATCCAATCTTTATAACAACTGTCTTAGAATCTTTAAGATACATAATTAAGTAATTTTGATTTAATATCAGATACAGATTTTTTATCGAGCGTTGATATTTTAAAAGTAGGTTTCTTTGTTATTTTTTCAAAGTCTTTAATTTTTATACTTATTTCATTGTCATCAATTAAGTCTATCTTATTAAATACAATTATTTCCTGCTTTTTTGTAAGTTCTGAGCTGTATTTTTCCATTTCATCTCTAACTTGGATGTATGAATGAGATAAGTCAGTTTCTGATATATCTATAAGATGTAACAATACTTTACATCTTTCTATATGTTTTAAAAATTTAATACCTAATCCTGTTCCTTTATGTGCGCCTTCAATTAATCCTGGAATATCCGCTAAAGTTATTTCTTTATCGTCATACATTGCAACTCCAAGATTTGGATTTAAAGTTGTAAATTTATAATTCGCTATTTTAGGGGTTGCACTTGTTAATGATGCTAATAAACTTGATTTACCTGCATTTGGCAATCCAATAATTCCTATATCTGCAATTGTTTTAAGTTGAAGCCATATCCAAAATTCTTCACCAATTTTTCCTTTGGTAAATTTTTTTGGAGCTCTATTTGTTGAAGATTTGAATCTTGTATTTCCAAATCCTCCTTTACCACCAATTGCTGCAACAAATTCCTCATTCTCTTTTTTAAAATCATAAATTAAAGTTTTATTATCTTCTTCAAATACTTGAGTCCCAATTGGTACTTTTAAATATAAATCTTCCCCACCTCTTCCTGTCTTTTTTTTTCCACTTCCATCTCTACCTTTCTCCGCTTTAAAGTGTTGTTGATATCTAAAATCAATTAGTGTGTTTAAATTTCTTTCTGATATTAAAATTACTGAACCACCTTTTCCTCCATCACCTCCATCAGGTCCTCCAAATTCAATAAATTTTTCTCTTCTAAAGCTAGGTGATCCAGACCCACCGTCTCCAGCTTTTACATATATCTTTACTTGATCGAGAAATTTCATGATTTTACAGATGTTAATTATCTGTTTATTAGTTAGGCTTTACTGAAACGTAAGTTCTGTCTGACTTGCTTTTTTTAAAAATTACTTTTCCCTTAACAACAGAAAAAATTGAATGGTCTTTACCCATTCCAACATTTTCTCCAGGAAATATTTTAGTACCTCTTTGTCTAACAATTATATTCCCAGGTACTACTAATTGACCACCATATTTTTTTACTCCCAATCTACGACCAGCACTATCTCTTCCGTTCCTTGATGATCCACCTGCTTTTTTTGTTGCCATAATTTACCTATTTATTTTGAAGCCTCAATTTTTTCTTCTTTAGCTTCTTTAACTGCAGTTTCTTTTTTTTTCATTTTTTCAGCCTCTGATAGTACTTTACCATCTTTTGAAAAAATCTTACTAATTCTTATTAACGAGAATTGTTGTCTATGTCCATTTTTTCGTCTTGAATTTTTTCTTCTTCTTTTTTTAAAAATTAAAACAGTTCTTTCTTTACCATTTTTTAACAATTCTGCTTCAACTTTAGCTCCACTTACTGTTGGTTCGCCCAACTCAATACTTTTATCATCTCCATATGCTAAAATTTCTTTAAATTCTACCTTAGTATCTGGGTTAGAATCAGGTAATTTTTCAACTTTAATAATCTCTCCAGCCGATACTTTGTACTGCTTTCCACCTGTTTGTATAACTGCGTATGACATAATGAACCTAATTTTTAATTATCAGCAATATAGTCAGGGTCCTATGTTAGTCAAGCTGAATAAGCTAGAAATTATCCTTTAAATCTCTCAATTTTGAAAAGTTTTCAAGATTTTTTGATCTTAAAAAAATATTAGTTTTAAGCTCCTCTTCAAGTGTCGATGGAATGGTTGGCTGACCTTTGGAAAGTTGATTTTTTATAAACTGAATTTTTGAAATTAAAGCTTTATTTTCTGGATCATGTTTTAGACAAAAATCTGAATTTTTTAATGTATATTCATGCCCACAATAAATTTCTGTCTCAATTGGTAAATTCTTTAACAACTGCAAAGAATTAAACATTTGTTCATGAGTGCCCTCAAACACTCTTCCACAACCTAATGAAAATAATGTATCTCCAGAAAATAATGCCTTTTCATTAAAAAAATAGAAACATATATGGCCTAAAGTATGTCCTGGAATATGAAAAACCTTTGCCTCAAATATACCGTCCTTCCAAGTTTCATCATTTTTTAAAGATATATCTATTTCTGGTATCCTATGTTTATCTTCATCAAAACCTATAACCTTAGCATTATATAATTTCTTAAGCTCTTTATTACCTCCTACATGATCATAATGATGGTGAGTATTCATAATGAATTTTAATTTTAGGTTAAGACTTTCAATTTTATTTATAATAGGCTTTGCTTCACTAGGATCTATTACAATAGTAGATTTTGTTAATTCATCAATTAATAAATAGGAAAAATTATCTTCTAAACATTTTATAATTTCTATTTTCATTTTACTTTTCTAATAAAAAAATACCCAATTCAGATATTAAGTTTTTATATTTTAAATTTGAATTCGAAATATTTGATATTTTTTCTCCATTTAAAGAAATTGTTTTATAAATATTAATTCCTTTGTTGTTACAAAAATTATAAAAGTCTTGAATTGTACACATATGTAAGTTGGGGGTATTATACCATTGATAAGGCAAATTCTTTGTAACTGGCATTTCTCCTTTTAATAGTAAATCTAATCTAACTTTCCAATGTCCAAAATTTGGAATTGTGACGATTACTTTTTTTCCTACTCTTAATAAATTTTCAATTACTTTTTCTGGACTCATAAATGCTTGAAGCGTTTGGCTTAATATTACATAATCAAATGATAAATCTGGAAATTGTTTTAAATCATTTTCAGCATCGCCTTCAATAACAGCTAGTCCTTTGGATAAACATTTTTTTACTTTTTCTTTAGAAATTTCAAGTCCTCTAACATCTACCACTTTATTTTTTGATAGATATTCCATTAAAATTCCATCACCACATCCAATGTCTAAGACTCTTGATCTTTCCTCAATAAACTTAGATATAACTTTAAATTCTTCTTTCATTAATATTAGAATAAGTTGTGTTTAAATAATTTTTAATAGTGCTTAAAAAATCTGGCACATCTAATAAAAAGGAATCATGGCCTTTATCAGTTTTAATTTCAACAAAACCAACATCGGCACCTATTGCATTAAGTGCTATAACAATATCTTTATTCTCAGAGGTTGGGTACAACCAATCAGAAGTAAAGGAGATAATAAAAAATTTTGTTTTCGTATCTTTAAATGCTTTAGAAAGGTTTCCATTAAATTGTTTAGTTAAATCAAAATAATCCATTGCTCTCGTAATATACAAATAACTATTTGCATCAAATCTATCTACAAATACAGAACCTTGATATCTCAAATAACTCTCAATTTGAAAGTCAGCATCAAATCCAAATTTTAAATCAGATCTTTCTTGAAGATTTCTTCCAAACTTTTCTTGTAAACCTTGTTTTGATAAATACGTGATATGAGCAGCCATCCTAGCGACAGCTAAACCTTTATCAGGATTTGTTGATTTTTCATCATACAATCCCTCTTTCCAATTACTATCAGACATTATTGCCTGTCTTCCAAGTTCATTAAAAGCAATATTTTGAGCTGAATGACTAGCCGTACAAGCAATTGGTAATGCTACTCTAGCCTTATTTGGAAAGTTTGATACAAATTGTAAAACTTGCATTCCACCCATTGAGCCACCAGCAACTGCAAATAATTTTTCTATTTTAAAATAATCTAGCAGATTATATTGAGCGTTAACCATATCATTAATTGTAATGACAGGAAAATTTGTACCTATAGGTTTATTGGTCAAAGGATCAATAGTTCCTGGTCCGTAGGATCCCATACATCCACCAATAACATTCGCACAGATAACAAAAAATTTATCAGTATCGAATGACTTACCTGGACCAACTGCATAGTTCCACCAACCCTCTTTTTTTGTAATTGGATTGATGCCCGAAGCATATTGGTCACCAGTTAGAGCATGAAAAATTAATATAGCATTATCTTTCTTCTCATTAAGATTACCATAGGTCTCATAAGCTAATGGAAAGTTTGATATTTCTTTGCCACAATCAAGCTTAAGAGTTTTCTCAATAAGTATACTTTTCATTTTATTCAAATTGCTCATAAAAATTTTGCTGAAATGAATTGTGAGAAAAAAACTTATTTAGCAGGTTTTTTATAGCGCTCGCAATTCAGTTAAATCAGCGCAAAAAGCTTTTATAAGATAGCTTTTTAGATGTCAATTTTTTTTAGAATTATTGATTGTATTATCTAATTATCTGACTATTTATTAATAAAATTAAGCATCATGACTACTCCATTATTTAGAAAATTAAAGCTAGAGGCCTACAAGCCTGGAAGATCCTTTTTAAATAAAAAAAAAAATATAATAAAACTATCAGCTAATGAATCTGCTTTAGGCATGAGTAAAAATGCTAATAAAGCAATATTAAAATCCAAAAATAATATATCAAAGTATCCAGATGGGAAATTTAAGGAATTAACATCCACAATTTCAAAAAAATATAATTGCAAGCAAAATCAGATTATCTGTGGATCTGGATCTGACGAAATTATTCAAATGTTATGTCAGTTATTTTTGAACAAAGGAGATGAAGTAGTTGTGCCAGAGTACAGTTTTTTAATGTACAGAATTTACGCAAAAATAGTTGGAGCAAAAGTTATATTTTCTAAAGAAAAAAATTTTAAAGTATCAAATGATGAAATTATAAAAAAAATAACTAAAAGAACTAAAATTGTATTTATAGCTAATCCAAATAATCCTACAGGCACATACATTTCTAAAAATCAGTTATTAGATCTCAGAAAACGTTTAAATAAAAAAATTTTATTAGTAGTTGATGATGCTTATTTTGAATATATGTTAAATAAAGATTATAGATCAGGTTTAGAGCTTTTTAAAAATAAAAATAATGTATTTATATTAAGAACTTTTTCAAAAATTTATGGTCTTGCGTCTTTAAGAGTAGGATGGGGTTACGGCAGTAAAAAAATTGTAGATGCTTTATATAAAATTAAACCACCATTTAATGTTAATAAGATAGCACAGGAATGTGCAGTTGAGTCTCTTAAAGATAAAAATTTTATAAAAAAATCTGTAAAACATAATTTAGATTGGGCTAAAAAAATAAAAAAAATAATGAATTCTTTTAATATACAAACAAATGAAATTGGACCAAATTTTTTTCTTTTAGATTTTAAAAGTTGTAAATTAACTGCAAGTTTTGTTGAGAGAAATCTTGAGAAATCGGGAATTATTCTTAGAGAAATGAATTCGTATGGAATTAAAAATTGTTTAAGACTTACAATTGGAAATGTGAGAGAAAATATACTTTTAATAAATCAGATGAAAAAGATTTTTAAAAATGTTTAAAAATATATTGATCGTTGGTTGTGGATTAATTGGATCTTCGATTTTAAGAGCCTCAATAAATAAAAAAATTTCTAAAAACTTTTTTGTTTATGAAAAATCAAAAAAAAATATTAGAGAAATTAAAAAAATAAATAAAAAAATAATTATTTTAAAAAAACTAGATAATAAAATCTCAGATATGGATTTTGTTATAATCGCTACTCCAATGAGTCAATATGAAAGAATTATTCTTCACTTAAATAAGCATTTAAGTAAAAAATCTTTAATTACCGATGTTGGTTCTACAAAGGAAAACGTTAGCAAATTAAAAAATAATAGTCTGTTAAAGTCGCTTGATTGGATCATGAGTCATCCGATATCTGGATCAGAGGTAAGTGGACCAAAGTATGGAAGTAAAAGTCTTTTTATTAATAAATGGTGCATAGTTTTTAGAGATAAAAACAAAATAAAACAGAAAAAATTGGTTAATTTTTGGAAAAAAATTGGTTCTAAAGTAATAATTATGGATGAGAAAGTTCACGATAAGATATTTTCCATTACAAGTCATTTACCCCATTTAATAGCTTACAATTTAATAAAGACCGCTCAAGATTTTCAAAAAACTCAAAAAAAAGATGTTATTAAATTTAGTGCGGGTGGGTTAAGAGATTTTTCAAGGATAGCAGCATCAAACGAAATTATGTGGAGAGATATTTTTTTTAATAACAAAAAAAATGTTGTTATTGCAATAAACTTATTTATTAAAAATTTAAAATCTTTTAAAAAAAATATTGAAAATTTAGATGATAAAACGTTAAGAAAAAAATTGGTTAATTCAAAAAAAGTAAGACAGCAAATATTGAATTTAAAACAAGATATAGCAAAACCAGACTTTGGAAGAGATCTAAACTAAATCGATATTATTTTAATCACTTTTAAATTTGCAGTTTTTTCAATTAATTTAATGGTTTTTATTATTGGCATTATTATTACTTTTTTTCTTGGACCATATGCATGAATTAATTCTCTTGTGTTTAGACAAATTGCTACATGCCCTCTCCAAAAAATAATATCTCCTTTTTTAAATACTTTTTTATTCTTAATACCTTTTTTGATTTTAACTTGATCTTTTGTATCTCTTGGAAAGAATTTATTGTTATATTTATAAAAAATTTGCAGTAATGCTGAACAATCAATACCATCAAAAGTTTTACCACCCCATTTATATTTAATATCCAAAAAAAGTTTTAATATTTTATTAAAATTATAATTTTTTTTATTTAATATTTGTAATTCATTTAATTTTATCCATTTATTCTTTTCAAACATTACAAAGTTATTTTTTTTATTTATAATCTGAATTTCAGATGAAAATGGAAGGTGTTTTTTTGTAAAAAATTTAATATTGTTTTTTGGTTTATTATAAATCTTTGATTTTAATATACTGACTTTGTGAGTTTTATTTAAAACTTTATTAAATTTTTTGATTTTTATAAAACCTAAGTAATTATCAAAATCTGTTTTAATCTTAAAAAAATCTTTCTTTTTTCCTATTATACTAAACTTTTCACCGTAAATTAATTGAGTACTTATATTTGATTTCTTTGAGGCTAGCTCATAAACATTTAAATAGGAATTCTTACAGAAATAGCTATTTTGCACCAATTTTAACTTTATTCCTTATAAACCAAAGACAAATTAGTGATGGAATAACCATTACAGTTGTTATTATAAAAAATGTACCCCAGTCTCCATTTAGCCAATCTACTAGTGCACCTGATGAAGAGGCAAGAGTAGTTCTTCCAGCAGTTCCAATTGATGCTAATAATGCATATTGAGTTGCTGTATAGGTCCTATCCACTAATAAAGAAATAAAGGCAACAAATGCAACTGTTGCAAATGCAGCTGTTATATCATCAGCTATTACAGCTATTGCAAATAATAATTCTGATTTACCTGTCCAGGCCAATAATGCGAAAAGTAAATTAGTTACAGCCATCAAACCTCCAGCAAAAAACATAGTTTTGACTGTTCCAGCTCTCATCGCCATTACACCACCTATTAAAGTGAAAACTACAGTTGTTATCCATCCTAATCCTTTAGAATAAATTGCTATTTGTCCTTTTGAAAATCCAATTTCTTTATAAAAAACAATAGACATACGCCCTAGAAATGCCTCACCAATTTTAAATAAAAATACAAATCCTAATATCCCAACTGCGATTGCAAAACCATTTTTTTTGAAAAAGCTTATTATTGGTCCACCAATAGTTCCAGAAATATAAGCAATAAAATTTGTTAAAATATTATTTGATCCAAGCTTGTTTACAATCATTTGATCTGTTTCTTTTTGATTATTTTGTCTGTCATTATCAATTGGTTCATGAACAAACATTAAACAAATATTCATTAAAATAATTAAAACACCTAAAACTAAAAAAGTAGCTTGCCAATAATCTGCTACTCCCATATTTTCAAAAAATTCTGCAGTAAATAATGCTATAACACCTCCTAATTTATAGCCAGTCCACCAACCAACTACTGCCATGGCGGCACCTGCTGCCATAGATTTCCCCTCATTTGCATCAATTTGTTCAATTCTTAACGCATCAACAGTTATATCTTGGGTTGCTGAAGCTATTGCAATTACTAATCCAACACTAATCAAAAGTGCTAAATTTTGTGTAGGATTTATTAAACTCCAGACAATTAAGCTAACTAAAATTATTAATTGCATTAGTACAATCCATCCTCGTCTATGTCCTAATTTTTTTGTTAAAAATGGAATTTGTATTCTGTCAATGATGGGAGCCCATAAATAGTTAAAAGCATAAACTCCAAAAATTAATCCTGCCCAGCCAATTGTCGATCTACTCAATCCCTCTTCTTTTAACCAAAGACTTAAGCTGCTTGCAATTAATACCCAAGGAAAACCACTTATTGCCCCAAGAAGCAATATTCTCAACATTCTTATATCTTTATATACTAATAATGAGTCAACCCAGCTTTGTTTTGTTTCAGACATTAATATTTTCTCCAAAATGATGGAATAAACAATACTAATACAGCAAACAACTCTAATCTACCTAAAATCATCGCTAAGCTTAAAATCCATTTTGAAAAATCAGATAAATTAGAAAAGTTACCATTTGGACCAATAATATCACCTAAACCAGGTCCTACATTTGAAATCGATGTTGCAGCTGCAGATATTGAGGTTGTCAAATCTAAACCACTTGTTGATAAAAGAGCAGTTATAATAAAAAAAATTACGATATATAAAAATATAAAGGAAATGATTGATGCTAAAAACTTTTCGTCAATATTATTATTTTCATATTTTATTTTAAAAATACCCCTTGGATAAATTATTTTCTTTAGTTGTACAGAAATAAACTGGAATAAAATTTGGACTCTAAATATTTTAATCCCACAAGCTGTGGAGCCTGCACATCCACCGATAAACATAAGAATAAGAAAATAAATTAATGGGAATTGACCCCAATCACTAAAGTTTTGTGTTACATAACCTGTTCCAGTTAAAATTGAAATTACATTAAATGCAACTGATCTAATACTGGTATCAAAAAAACTTTGATTTTTTGTAAGTAGATATAGATACATTAAAAAAATTGAAAAAAAGACAATCTTTATAAAAGTTTTAATTTGTGTATCGTTAAAAAATATTTTTTTGTCTCCATTTAAGTACTTGATATAGGCAATAAATGGAATACTTCCTAAAATTATAAATATAATTGATGTAAGTTCAATAAGTGAACTATCAAAATATCCAATAGACTCATTATAATTTGAGAAACCACCTGTTGCAATTGTTGTCATTGAGTGAACTATGCTATCAAAAAAGCTCATTCCAAATATTTTATAAAATAATGCACATATAAAAGTTAAACCTGAGTATACTAAGATTAGTCTCAATGCTATTTCTTTTGATCTAGGTAAAATTTTTTCTGGAGTATCGCTTGTAGATATAATGAAAAGCTGCATTCCACCAATATTCATAAGCGGCATTAAAGTAATTGCCATAACGATAATACCAATTCCACCTAACCATTGTAGCATTCCCCTCCATAGTAATATGCTTTTAGGGGTCTCATTTAAGTTGGTAATTATAGTTGATCCGGTTGTAGTAATACCTGACATACTCTCAAAAAAAGCATCTGTAAGGCTTAAATTGATCTCAGAAAATATAAATGGAAGTGAACCAAAAATAGCAATACTTAACCAAGATAATGCTGTTAAAAGAAAAGCTTGCGATAAACTAATTTTTTTATCGTGGTCTAAATTTGATAATAAAAAAAGTACTCCAAATATAATAGTCACAATTCCAGAACTTATGAAACCTGAGTCTAGTTCATTATAAAAAAACTGCGCTAAAATTGGCGCAATCATCGATAAACCTAAAATTATTTGTAAAATTCCTAGGGTAAAAAAAACAGTTTTATAATTGGACATTTTGATTGGACATTATTTTATGGTAAATAAAATTCAACTCTATAAGAATTATTAAAAACGTTATTTAATAGGCAGTTTAATAAAAAAAGTGATCGATAAAAACAACATAGATAAAACAAATGCTTGGCCCTTTATTGAGGCTAAAAAGCTTCTTAGAGAAAGAAAGAAAAATATAGAAAACAAGGGTAAAATCATTCTTCAAACAGGGTATGGTCCAAGCGGATTACCACATATAGGTACTTTTGGTGAAGTTGCAAGAACCTCAATGATTGTAAATGCTTTAAATCATTTGACAGATCTCCCTAAAGAAATAATCACGTTTTCTGACGATATGGATGGACTTAGAAAAGTTCCTGAAAATATTCCCAATCCTGAAAAACTTGAAAAAAATCTTCATAAACCCTTAACCCAAGTTCCAGATCCTTTTGAAAAATTTAACAGTTTTGGTGAACATAATAATGAAATGTTAAAAAATTTCTTAGATAAATTTAAGTTTGAATACAGTTTCAAAAGTTCATCAGTTTTATATAAGTCAGGTTTTTTTAATGATACATTAAAATTAATCTTAGAAAATTATGAAGGAATAATGAACATCATTATTCCTACCCTTGGTAAAGAAAGACAAAAAACATATTCTCCATTTTTACCAATATGTCCAGATACAGGGGTTGTATTAGAGATACCAGTCTCAGAATTAGATACAAAAAATTTAAAAGTAATTTTTAATAATAACGGCAAAAAATTAGAACAAAGTATTTTAGATGGAAATTGTAAATTACAATGGAAGGTAGATTGGGCTATGAGATGGTACGCTCTAGATGTTGATTTTGAAATGTATGGAAAAGATTTAATAGAGAGTGCAATTTTATCTTCAAAAATCATAAAATTATTAGGTAAGTCAAATCCATCTGGTTTTGCATATGAGTTATTTTTAGACGAAAGAGGAGAAAAAATATCAAAGTCAAAAGGAAATGGTATTACAATTGATCAATGGTTGGAGTATGCATCACCTGAAAGTCTCTCTTTGTACATGTACCAGAATCCAAAAAGAGCAAAAAAACTTTATAGAGAAGTAGTACCAAAGGCTGTTGATGAATATCTCGATTTTATAGAAAAAGGTAAAACTCAAAACGAACTTCAAAAACTAATGAACCCTGTATGGCATGTGCATAATTCAGAGATACCAGAGGAAAATGCAATCATGTCCTTCTCAATGCTATTAAATTTAGTTGAGACCAGCAATGCTGATAATAAAGAACTACTTTGGAAGTTTGTTAAGAAATATAAGAAAGATATTAATGAGGATATGCATCCAATTTTTGACAAGTTAATATCTTATGCAATTAAATATTTTAATGACGTAATAAAATCTAAAAAGATTTACAAAAAACCAAATGAAAGCGAAAAGATTGCTTTAGAGGCTTTAATAAAATCTTTAGATAATTGTGAAGATGCAATGAAACCAGAGGACATTCAGACCACAATTTATACAGTCGGTAAAGAGAACGGCTATAAAGAAAATTTGCGTGATTGGTTTAAATTAATATATGAGGTAGTTTTTGGGGTAGAAAATGGACCAAGATTTGGTTTTTTTATAAGTTTTTTTGGAGTTCAAGAAACTAAAGAATTAATAAAAAGTAAATTAGAAAATGTTTAATATTTTAAGACCACTAATTTTTAAATTTAGCCCTGAAGTAGCTCATTCTTTAGCAATAAAAGCACTTAAGTTAAATAATATTCCTTACTCAAAACCTAAAGATAGTCATATTTTAGAGATAACTTTTTGTGAAAAAAAGTTATCTTCACCAATTGGAGTTGCTGCTGGATTTGATAAAAATGCAGAAGTATATAATCCTCTGTTTAATCTTGGATTCGGTTTTGTTGAAGTAGGGACCATTACGCCAAAGCCTCAATTTGGCAACCCCAAACCAAGAGTTTTTAGACTTGAAGAAGATGAAGCTCTTATAAATAGATTAGGTTTTAATAATTCTGGTTCACAAGAAATCAGCGAGAGAATTAAAGAAAATAACAGAAAAGGTTTTTTAGGAATAAATATAGGACCAAATAAAGATTCCAAGAATAGAGCTGACGATTATTTAATTTGTTTTCGTAAATTTTATAATTTAGCTGATTATATAACTATAAACATCTCCTCACCAAATACAGAAAATTTAAGAGACTTTCATAACCAGGATGAGCTAAATTTATTGATTGACAAACTAAAAAAAGAAAAAAAAGAGTTAAATTCAAATATTCCACTAGCAATAAAAGTATCACCTGATCTGAATGATGATCAAATTAATGAAGTATCAAAGATCATCATGGAACAAGAAATAGGTATCATTATTGTTTCCAATACCACCGATAAGAATAGAGAAAATTTAAAAAATATTAATAAACTAGAAAAGGGTGGACTGTCAGGCAAACCAATTGCAAAGATTTCAAATGAAGCAATTTCTAAGTTTTATAAAATTCTAAAAGATAAAACAAAAATAATAGGGGTGGGTGGCGTTAGCAATGGAGAAGATGCTTTTGAAAAAATCACTTCTGGTGCAACACTTGTCCAATTGTATACTGGAATGGTTTATAGAGGTCCTCGTATAGCCTCAAAAATAAGTAAAGAATTAATTGATTTGTTAAAAAATAAGGGGTTTAAAAATGTTTCAGAGGCTATTGGAACTAAAAATTAATCTTGACGCGATAAGATTCAGATCCTATACAAGCTGATAATTTATGTCTAAAAAATGCGAACTTACTGGAAAAATCCCACTTAAGGGTCATAACGTTAGTCATGCTAACAATAAAACTAAAAGAAGATTTCTTCCAAATCTAAAAAAAGTTAAATTTAAAAGTGAGATACTTAAGAGAAGTTTAAGATTAACTGTCTCAAATGCTGGTGTTAGGTCAGTAGATAAAAAAGGTAGTTTTGACCAATTTCTAATTTCAGCTAAATCTAGAGATTTATCATTAAGGCTAAAAAAATTAAAAAAATCCTTAGTAACTAAATCAGCATAATGAATAAAGTATTTTTAACACTCTCATTTTTAATGGGATTGGTTGTCTTAGCATCTAATTATTTAGTCCAATTTCCAATTCAATATTATGGGCTTCAAGAACTTCTTACATATGGAGCATTTAGTTATCCAATAGCCTTCTTAATAACTGATCTAGCAAATAGGTCTTTTGGTAAACTAGTTGCAAGGAAAATTGTATATATAGGATTTACAATAGGAATTTTGTTTACACTAATTTTCTCAACAAATTTTACAGATTTAATCTCAGTGAGAATAGCAATCGGTTCAGGTACAGCATTTATTGTTGCTCAATTACTGGATGTACAAATATTTGATCAATTAAGACAAAAAAAATGGTTTATTGCGCCCCTTACATCTTCATTAGTTGGTTCCACCATTGATACATTTTTATTTTTTTCAATTTCATTTTATGGATCAGGAATACCTTGGGTAACACTTTCTTTAGGAGATTTAGCAGTAAAAATTTTTGTAGCTTTAGTAATGTTGATTCCTTTTAGATTGTTATTGGGTACTTTAAAAGCAGCTTAATTCAAATTTTTGGCTCCTGTTGTGTCATGCAATGAATGGCACCAAAACCCCAAATTAAATCACTACAATCAATAGCAACAACTTTTCTATTTGTAAAAAATTTTCTGAAAATTTTCAAAACTTTTTTGTCTTCTTTTACATTAAATACTGGAACTAGTACTGTTTTATTGCTTATAAAAAAATTTAAATAACTTGCTGGTACACGTACTTTCTTTATAAAAACTGGACTTGGCATAGGAATCTTTATAATTTTAAATTTTTTTCCATTTTCATCATAACTATTACTTAATATTTTTAAATTTTCTTTAAGAGCTTTATAATTTTCATCTGATCTATTATTTTCTACTGCTATCATAATTGTATTTTTTGAAACAAATCTTGCAATATCATCAATATGCCCGTGTGTGTCATCTCCAACAATTCCTTTATTAAGCCAAATAAAATTCTTTGCATTTAAATATTCTGAAAACAGATTTTCATAGTCAATTTTTTTGAATCCTTTATTTCTCTCTTGTTTAGTGCTCAATAAGCACTCTCTTGTAAGCAATATGGAGCCAAATCCATTGTTATCAAATGCACCCCCCTCCATTACTACTCTTTCAAATTTTTTTGAATTTACTTTTTTTGGTAAAATACTTTCAATATTTAAGTAACTACTAATATAGTTATTGATTTTGTTGTCATTTTTAAAATTTTTATATTTTGACCAGGCATTAAATCTAAAATCAAGCATGGTTTTTTTTCTATTTTTTTTATTGACTAAAAATATTGGTCCAGAATCTCTTAACCAAATTCTATCCGTCTTAAGTGCATGAAATTTAATGTTATATATATTACAACCTAATTTCTTTAAATATGCTCTTGTGGTCTTTATGCTTTTGGTATTATTGACTAATAAATCTATTCTTTGATGTTTTGTTAAATATTTAATTATTTTTCCAACTACATTTGGAATTTTTTCAAATAGTCCAGGCCAATCATTTTTATTATGAGGCCAAGGCATCCAAACAGATTTTTGAGGCTCCCATTCTGCCGGCATTCTAAAATCACTTATTTTTTTACTCATCTTCCGGATTTTTAAGAATATCTTTGTAAAATTCAGTTCTTCTATCTCTTAAAAAGGGCCAGTGATGTCTTGCAGTATCTATTTTTTTATAATCTATTTCACAAACTAAAATATCTTCTTTTTTATTTCCTGCTTTTGCAATCACATTACCACTAGGATCTATCACCATTGAATTACCCCAAAATTCAATTTTTTTCTTACCTTTTGTTTCTACCCCAACTCTATTTATGGCAGCTACATAAGTTCCATTAGCAATAGCATGAGATTTTTGCATGATGATCCAAGAGTCTAATTGAGATTTTCCAAACTTTTTTTTTTCTTTTGGATGCCATCCAATAGCAGTAGGGTAAAATATAATTTGAGCGCCTTTTAAAGCTGTTAACCTAGCTGCTTCTGGGAACCATTGATCCCAGCATATAAGAGGACCTATTTTGCCAAATTTAGTTTTCACACTTTTGAAACCAAGGTCACCAGGACTGAAATAAAATTTTTCATAATAACCAGGGTCGTCGGGTATATGCATTTTACGATATTTAGATAAAATATTACCATTTTCTCCAATTATGATACTTGTATTATGATAAAACCCAGATGTTTTTTTTTCAAACATTGTAATATTTAATACAACACCAAGTTCTTTTGCTAGATTACAAAATATTCTAGAGGTTGTTCCTGGAATTTTTTCTGCTAATTTAAAATTTGAGTGACTTTCTGTCTGACAAAAATAATTTGTTAAAAATAATTCTGGCAAACATATTATCTTTGCGTTTTTTTTTGCAGCTTTTTTTATATTTTTTATAGCTAAATCAATATTAGATTGAATTGTACCTAAAGATTTACTTTGTATTAAACCAATTTTGATTTTCTTGATCATTAATCAAAATATCTTGGAAAAATTTTTTCTCTCTCTATTTTTCCATTCTCCTTTATGATAGGCGTCACTTGCAATCAGTGGTAAAACACTTGTTGCTTCAGCAAAAACCATTTGCTCTTTTGTAATATCTACTTTGCCCCATGAGCTTGCTTCTTTTAATGTTGAGCTACTGCATGCGCCATCTCTAGAATCAGCGACTGTTATTTGAATGGCATATTTATGCATATCTACATTTTTACCCAAAAGTTCAGCACATATGACTGTGTCTTGAATAAAATTTTTAGGTACGCCTCCTCCGATCATAAAAAGACCTGATCCTTTAGATTTAATTTTAATTTCAGTTAATTCTCTAAACTCTCTAATTGAGTCGATTGTGATATGATTTTTTGGATTTCTTTCTTGATGCATTACAAGTCCAAATCCTGCACTTGAGTCAGTAAAAGCTGGACAAAAGATTGGAACGTTGTTGTCATAGGCAACCTCTATCAATGAGTCTTTCTTTTTTGCGTTAGTTTTAAGATATTTGCCAATCTCTCTTATAAACTCTCTTGAAGTATAACTTTTAGGCTCTAATTTGTCTGCTATCTCACCAATTGTTTTATCACACATTTGAAGCTCATCTTCGTCAATGTAAGTATCATAAATTCTGTCAATGTAATTATTTCTTAATTCTGCATCATCTTGGTATTGAGACCCCTGATAATGCTTAAAACCTAATGCCTCAAAGAAATCCATGTCAATAATTGAAGCTCCAGTAGCAACTATTGCATCAACCATATTATATTTAACCAAATCTCTATATACATGCATACAACCAGCAGCAGAGGTTGATCCTGCAAGCGTTAAAAAGATCGTACAATCTTTGTCTCTAATCATCTCACTATAAATTTTTGCAGCATTTGCAGTATCCCTCGAGACAAAAGACATTTTTTCCATTGAGGAAACAATCTTTCTTGCATCAAAAGAAGTTATATCAATATGCTCTACCTCTTTACTCAGTAAATCACTTTTTCTATTACTTGATTGGTTTTTATTGTCTGACATTAAGCAACAAGAAACTCTTTATTTGCCTCTTTGTCATACATGGTCATTAAAGGATTATCTTGAACTTCATAAATTTCATCAGAGTAAAATCCATTAAAGTTGGTTCTAAAAGTAAGTCCATAAGCTCCAAGTTGTCCAAGCTCTATATAATCATTTTCTTTAATATTATTAGGTAAGATAAAAGGTCCTTTCATATAATCCATGCTATCACATGTTGGGCCATAGAAATCAAATGATGTGAGTTTTTTTGAAATAATTCTACCGTCAGTAATCATTTTTGAGGGGTATACAATATTTGGAACACCAGCATCAAATAAAGTTCCGTATGTTCCGTCATTAATATAAAGTTTTTGTTTTTTTCTTAAATCTACTCTGACTATTGTTGAGCCACTCTCTGCAACAATTGCTCTACCAGGTTCACATATAATTTCTGGAAGTTTTTCTATCTTTAAATTTTTTAAACTTTTTTTGATTTCATCAAAGTAGTTATCCAAAGATTGAGGCACTAAATCGGGGTAAACAGTTGGAAAGCCCCCACCTACATTTATTACATCAGGTATAATTTTAGTTTTTTTTATAATATTACCAATTTCAAATATTCCTTTGGAATATGATATTGGGTGCATGCACTGCGAACCAACATGAAAACTTAGCCCAACCTTTTTTGCATATTGTTTAGTTAATCTTAGAAGTCCAATAGCTTCATTATTAATTGCTCCAAATTTTTTCGATAAATCTATCTCTGCATGCTCATTAGATACGGAAACTCTCACAAATAAATTTAAGTCCTTTGCATGATTTGTGCTCTCAAGAATTTTTATTAATTCATCTTTAGTATCTAAAGAGAAAGTTTTAACGTTATATTTAAAGTATGCATCTTTTATACTTTCTCTACTTTTTACGGTGTGCATATAGGAGCAATCAGCTTTTGGACTTAATTTTCTAATAGTTTCTATCTCCTTAATAGAGGCTACATCAAAACTATTTATTCCACTTTCAAGTATAGTTTTTAAAACAACCGGATGCGGATTAGTTTTTAAAGCATAAAGAATTTTTCCTGGAAAGTTTTTCTGGAAGTATTTAGAGGCCAATTTTATGGGCTCTTTTCTAATACAATAAACAGGTTTTGTTGGTCTCAATTGATTAACTAATTCTTCAACTGACTTAAATTTTTGCATATTTGCACCTCTAAAAAAAATTTACAAAAAAAACTGCATATCTAGTATGCAAGTTTCATAAGTGCAGCATTTATGCAAAAAAATTATTAATGTAAAGCAAATAATGCTATTGAAAAATTAAATTTTATTTCCATATAGAAAGCATGATTAACCAACCAACATTGCAAAAACTGAGTGATTTTGACGATAAATCACTTCTTATTGTCGATGATGACAATCCGTTTAGACAAAGATTAGCCAGGGCTATGGAGAAAAAAGGCTTCACAGTAACACAAGCTGAGAGTGTAAAAGTTGGAATAGAAACAGTTAAATCACAAAGTCCAGCATTTGCCGTTGTCGATCTTAGGTTAAATGACGGAAATGGATTGGAGGTTGTAAAAGAAATTCAAAAAGTAAATTTAAAGAGCAGAATTATAATGTTGACTGGGTATGGAAATATTCCAACAGCAGTTGCTGCAATTAAAGAGGGTGCTATTGATTATATTGCTAAACCTGCAGATGCTGATGATGTAGAGAAAGCACTTTTAGCTGATCCAAATCAAAAACCGGCCCCACCTGAAAATCCTATGTCAGCTGATAGAGTTAAATGGGAACATATTCATAGAGTTTTTGAATTATGTAATAGAAATGTTTCTGAAACTGCAAGAAGACTTAAGATGCATAGAAGAACACTTCAAAGAATTCTTTCTAAAAGATCCCCGAGATAAACTAATTTTTGGTAAGTCTTAAAAAAACATCTTCTAGATCACCATCATCAGTAGAAATATCTTTAATTAATACACCTTGATTTTTAATTTCTGTGATAATTCTATCAATATTAAGTTTACTTTTTTCATAAGATAAAACCGTCCTTGAGTCTTCATTTGATATTACTTTTAATGACTCAAAAGTATTTTCTTGAATATTAGTTTTTTTATCTGTGGTAAAAGAAACAATTTTTGTTTGTATTCTATCCAAAAGATTTTTTGTTGTATCAAGGGCTACTAAATTTCCATCACTCAGTATACCAATTCTATCACACATTTTTTCTGCTTCTTCAAGATAATGAGTTGTAAGTATAGTTGTTACACCTTGTTTATTTAGTGATTTTACGTTTTCCCACAGAGTTGTTCTTAGCTCTACATCCACACCTGCAGTTGGCTCATCTAAAATAATAATTGGAGGTTGATGAACCATTGCCTTAGCTACTAACAATCTTCTCTTCATACCTCCTGATAAACTTCTAGCATAACTGTCAGCTTGATCTTCTAATGATACAAGTTTTAATATCGTATCTGTGATTCTATCTTTATCTTTTATGCCATACAATCCTGCTTGAAGTTCTAATAATTTTCTAGGACTAAAAAATGGATCAAAATTAACTTCTTGTGGAACAATGCCAATAGATGCTCTAACTTGTCTTGGATTTTTATCTAAGTTGAAACCCCAAACATTAACTTCACCACCAGATTTTATGACTGATCCACCTAAAATATTTATAAATGTACTTTTTCCAGCCCCGTTTGGTCCTAATAACCCAAAGATTTCACCCTCTTTCACTTCTAAGTTTAAATTATTGAGGGCGTGAATTTGTTTGGAGCCATTTTTTGAATATACTTTATTTAAGTTTTTAACAGTTAATACGTTTTTTTTATTCATTTGAGGGCATACATTTATTACATTTAAGGAAATTAAGATATCATTACATTATGGAGAAAATAAAAAAAAGTGACCATTTTTACTTAATAGACGGCTCAGGATACATTTTTAGAGCATATTATGCTTTACCTCCTTTAACCAGAAAAAGTGATGGTTTACCAGTTGGAGCAGTAAGCGGATTTTGTAACATGCTATTTAAATTATTAGAAGACTCTAAATCAAATGATAACTTAGAAAAACCTACTCACTTTGCTGTAATATTTGACTCAGCTAGAAAAAATTTTAGAAATGAAATTTATTCTGAGTACAAAGGAAATAGATCTGATGCACCTGATGATTTAATTCCTCAATTTGAATATATAAGAAAATCTGTAAAGGCATTTAATTTACCTTCGATCGAGTTGTTAAATTATGAGGCAGATGATTTGATTGCAACTTATGTAGAGAAAATTTTAGATTTAGGTGCAAAAGTTACTATAGTTTCATCTGATAAAGATTTAATGCAACTATACAAAAAGGGTGTCAGAATTTATGATCCCATGAAAAATAAATTTATAAATAAAGAGGATGTATTAAATAAATTTGGTGTTACTGCAGAAAAAGTAATAGATGTTCAATCTTTAGCTGGTGACAGTACAGATAATGTTCCTGGTGTTCCTGGTATAGGAGTAAAGACCGCAGCAGAGTTAATAAATCAATATGGTAATTTAGAAAATTTATTGAAAAATGCGTCAAAAATAAAACAAAACAAAAGAAGAGAAACTTTAATAAACAATAAGGAAGATGCAATTGTTAGTAAAAAACTTGTTACTTTAAAAAAAGATGTACCAGTTAAAAATAGAATAGAGGAGTTTATACTAAAAAATGTAAATAAAGATAAACTTTATTCTTTTTTAAGAGAAATGGAATTTAATAGGTTGTTGAGTTCTGCTATTTCAAAATATGGGAGTGCGAGTGATCAGACAACCAGAGATATTGAAAAAAATATTGACAAATTATCAGAAATTAAAAAAAGCAATTATCAACTAATAAAAAATGAGAGAGAAGTTGAGGATTGGATGAAACAATCTGAGGAAATAGGAGAATTTGCAATTGATACTGAAACAACTTCATTAGATCCTCATACAGCAAAATTAGTAGGTATTTCAATTTCTAATAG
Organism: uncultured Pelagibacteraceae bacterium; assembly: GCA_902545635.1. Classification (GTDB taxonomy): domain Bacteria; phylum Pseudomonadota; class Alphaproteobacteria; order Pelagibacterales; family Pelagibacteraceae; genus Pelagibacter. Next base: position 31,900 of record CACCGT010000007.1, read on the forward strand.
AATTGGAAAAGCTTGCTACATTCCACTTAATCACGTTGGTGGAGACAATCTAGATGAAAAAAAAATACTAAAAATTTTAAAGAGCTATTTAGAGGATGGAAGTATTAAAAAAATAGGCCAAAATATTAAGTTTGATTTCATTGTATTTTATCACCGAGGAATAACTTTAAATTCAATGGAAGATACTATGCTAATGTCTTATACATTAGATGCTGGAAAACATAGACATAATATGGATACTCTTTCAGAGATTCATCTTGGTCATAAAACTATAAAATATAAGGATTTAGTAGGAACTGGAAAAAAACAACTCAACTTTTCTCAAGTCAATATAGTGCAAGCCAAAGATTATGCAGCAGAAGACTCAGATATTACGTACCGATTATACAAAATCTTTCTTAAATCTTTGAAGGTTGAAAAGTTACTTAATATTTATGAGTTATTTGAGAAACCTTTGATAAAAATACTTGCAGAAATGGAGATAGAAGGAATTAAACTTGATAAATTTTCACTTAATAAATTGTCATCAAAATTTTCAAAAAAAATCAAAAAATTAGAAAAATCAATTTTTAAAATTTCAAAAAAAACATTTAATATTGGATCAACAAAACAGCTTGGTGAAATTATGTATAACGATTTAAAAATTACAGCTCTTAAGAAAACCAAAAAAGGAAGTTTTGCCACTAGTGCTTCTGTTTTAGAAGATTTGGCTTTCAAAGGCTATGAGTTTCCAAAATTAATCTTAGAGTGGAGACAAATAAGTAAACTAAAGAATACTTATTCAGATGCGTTACCTGAACATATAAATCATAATACTCAGAGAGTTCATACATCATTTTTATTAGCAGCTACTTCTACAGGAAGGTTGGCTTCAAGTGATCCAAATTTACAAAATATTCCAATAAAATCGGACGATGGTAAAGATATAAGAAGAGCTTTTGTTTCAGAAAAAAATAATAAATTAATATCAGCAGACTACAATCAGGTTGAGATGAGGATATTGGCTGATTTAGCCGATGTTAAACAATTAAAAAAGGCTTTTTTAAATAATGAGGACATTCACACTTTAACTGCAAGTCAGGTTTTTGGAAAAGAAATTAATAAAATTGATTCTGAGAGCAGAAGAAAAGCAAAGGCGATCAATTTTGGAATAATTTATGGAATCTCACAATATGGTTTAGCAAAACAAATTAATGTTTCAAATAATGAAGCAGAGGAATTTTTAAATTCCTACTTCAAAAAATTTCCTGAAATTAAAGATTACATGAAAACAACAGTAAATTTTTGCAGAAAAAGTGGATATGTTAGTAATATTTTTGGAAGAAAAACACACCTTACTGGCATTAATGATAAGAATTATAATGTTCGAAATTTTCAAGAGAGGGCAGCAATAAATGCTCCAATTCAAGGGTCAGCTTCAGAAATAATGAGATTAGCGATGATAAGAATAAATAAAGAAATATCAAAAGATAAAAAGAATAGCCTTAAAATGCTATTACAAATACATGACGAGTTAATTTTTGAGGAAAATTCAAAAGAAACCAAAAAAAGTACAAAATTAATAAAAGATTTGATGCTGAGTGTGAAAGATAGTCAACTTCATTCATTTTCCATACCACTTTTAGTCGATATAAACATTGGAGAAAATTGGGGAGAACTTCATTAGTAAACAAACAATTGCCCTAATATGAACAATTTAGTATTTTTATTTTAGATTATGCCTCAAACAATCGCTTTAGTGGATGATGACAGAAACCTCCTAACATCTGTACAGATGGCATTAGAAGAGGAGGGTTTTAAAGTACAAACTTATATTGATGGAGAAAATGCACTTGTTGGATTAACAAGAACGCCTCCTGATTTAGCAGTTATTGATATAAAAATGCCAAGAATGGATGGTGAAGAACTCTTAAGAAAACTCAGAAAAAAATCATCTATGCCAATTATTTTTTTAACATCTAAAGATCAAATAACTGACGAAGTAAGTGGCTTAAAACTGGGTGCAGACGATTTTGTTGGTAAAACAGGTGGGTTTTCAACAAAAGTTTTAGTTGAAAGAATAAAAGTTCAATTAAGAAAAAAAGATAAAGATATAAACATTGAGGAAAATAAAAATATTATATCACATGGTAAATTAAAATTAGACCCATCTCAGCTTGAATGTGAGTGGGATGGAAGACAACTACCAGACAAGCTTACAACAACGGAATTTAAAATTGTAGAGGAGTTGGCAAAAAGACCAGGAATGATTAAGGAAAGAGCTTTACTTATGGAAGTCGCTTATCGAGAAGATACTGATATAGAGGACAGAACAATTGATAGCCATGTTAAAAGAATAAGAAAAAAATTTAAGAAAGTAGATAGTAATTTTTCTGCAATTGAAACAAGATATGGAAGTGGATATAGATGGAATGTTAAATAATTCTTATGGGAAAAATATTAAAAAATCTTTCTATATTACAGAAATTTTTATTTATTAATTTAGTAGTATTTATTGTTTTAGGAATATTTACTTTTTTTTATCTTGGAACAATTCAGAAAGATTTAATTTCAGTAAAAGAGAAAAGTCATTCAGAAATTATTAATCAAACAATTTTTAATTTAGATAAATCAGATATTAAATTTACTAGGAATGGTATAAATGAATTTCTTTTCTCAAAAAAATCAAGATTTCCATACTTTGAAAAATTAGATAGAGTAATATTTTTTGATGATAAATTAAATTTAGTAGGAGATACTAGATCAATACCTTACTCAGAAATGATTATTGAAGATTTATTAGAAAATTCCGACAATAAAAAAAATATTTCAAAAAACACTAAAAATATTACTACAGTTTTTGATGAGGACGTTAAAAATTATGATATTTCTAAATCTGAAATTTCAATTACTAAAATTAAAGAGGTAGATGGACAGCATTTTGTTTATAGCATACAAAATGTAAAATATAAAAAAACTAACGGTTTTATTCTTATTTCCGAAAATGCTGATAATATAATTGAAAAAATTGCTGAGAGAGAAAACTTCATTATAAGAACAGCTATAGCAGTTTTTCTGGTTATTTTAATATTTTCTTATGTTTTAAATAGATATTTCCTTAAACCAATTAAAAATCTAGTTTCTTATACAAAAATTATAAAGAACAAGAGTAAAGAGAAAGCAGATATAGAAAGTGTAAAAAAAAGAAATGATGAATTAGGTATACTTTCAAAATCACTAGAGGAAATGACTAATGAATTAAATAAAAGAATTACAACTGCAGAAAATTATTCAACTGATTTACTTCATGAAATTAGAAATCCATTAGCTTCCCTCAAAAGTGCCTCAGAGGTGATTTATGATACTGATGATAAAGAAAAAAGAAATAAATTGATTAATATTGTTTCGCATGATGTAGAAAGAATAGAGAGACTTATTACTGATTATTCGCAAATGTTGAAAGATGAAGTTGTGATTTCAACTGAAAAAATGCAAAAAATTGATATTAAAGATATAGCAAGTTCTGTTGTTGATGATTTTAACAATATTTATAATTCAAAGAGAAATATAAATATTAAATTAAAATCTAATGGATCTGAAAACTATTTTATTTATGGTATTAATAATAGAATAGAGCAAATAATTGCAAATTTGTTAGAAAACTCAATTTCATTTAGTAGCCCAAATCAAGAAATAGTTGTTAATGTTTTTAATAATAAAGATGGAAATCCTTCAATTGCAGTAATTGACGAGGGCACAGGTTTTATTGAAAAAGATACTAATAAAATATTCAATAGATTTTATAGTAATAGACCAAAAAATTTTGGTGAACATTCTGGATTAGGTCTAAATATAGTAAAAAACTTGGTAGAATTGCACAATGGTCAAATTAAAGCTGAAAATAATGTAAACAAAGGTGCAAAAGTTGAAATTATTTTCCCATCGACCCAATGAAAAGTTGATTATTATAAATAAAGTTGCTACAAGCCCAAGTTTATGACAGATTATAAAGTAAAAGATATCAATGAAGCAGACTTTGGAAGAAAAGAAATTTCATTAGCAGAAACAGAAATGCCAGGTTTAATGGCATTACGAAAAGAATATAAAGGAAAACATCCTTTAAAAGGTGCACGAATTTTAGGTTGTCTACATATGACAATCCAAACAGCAGTTTTAATTGAGACTTTAGTTGATTTAGGAGCTGAGGTCAGATGGTCTTCATGTAATATCTTCTCTACTCAAGACCATGCAGCTGCTGCGATAGCAAAAGCTGGTATTCCAGTATTTGCATGGAAAGGTGAGACCGAAGAGGAGTATTGGTGGTGTGTAAGACAAACTATCGAGGGTAAAAAAGACTGGAAACCTAACATGATTTTGGATGATGGTGGAGATCTTACTGCACTTATGCATAAGGACTACAAAGATTTAATGAAAGATATTAAAGGATTGAGTGAAGAAACAACTACAGGAGTATTAGCTCTTAAAAAGATGGAAGAACAAGGAACACTTTTAGTGCCAGCGATAAATGTAAATGACTCAGTTACAAAATCGAAATTTGATAATTTATATGGATGCAGAGAAAGTTTAGTTGACGGAATCAAAAGAGCCACAGATGTAATGATGTCTGGAAAAGTTGCGATTGTTGCAGGATTTGGCGATGTAGGAAAAGGAAGTGCAGCATCTTTAAGGCAAAGTGGTGCAAGAGTAATGGTAACAGAAACAGATCCTATTTGTGCACTTCAAGCTGCAATGGAAGGTTATGAAGTTGTATTAATGGATGAGATGATTGGTCAAGCTGACATTGTTGTGACAGCAACAGGTAACAAAGATATTGTTACCGCTGATCATATGAGAGCAATGAAAGATAGATCAATACTTTGTAATATCGGACACTTTGATAATGAGATACAAGTTGATGCATTAAAAAATTATAAATGGGATGAAATAAAACCACAAGTTCATGAAATTACTTTTCCAGATAATAAGAGACTTATTTTATTAGCAGAGGGAAGACTTGTTAATTTAGGTTGTGCAACAGGACACCCAAGTTTTGTTATGAGTGCTTCATTTACAAACCAAGTTACAGCCCAAATAGAATTGTGGAATAACTCAGATAAATATGAGAATAAGGTATACGTACTTCCTAAACATTTAGATGAAAAAGTAGCTAGATTACATTTAGAAAAAGTTGGAGCCAAATTAACACCTTTATCTAAGGACCAAGCTGACTATATTAGTGTTAAAACTGAAGGACCATATAAGCCAGATGCTTACCGCTACTAAGAGTGGTAAGATAAATATCTCTGAGGAAAAAGACACAAAATTTGTAGCAGAAAAATTTTCTAAGTTAATAAAACAAGGTGATTTTATACTGTTGAGTGGGAATTTAGGTGTTGGAAAAACAACATTTATCAAATATGTAATAAATTCTTTTCAAAAAGCGAGTAATTTAAAAGTATCAGAAGTAACAAGTCCGACATTTACGGTTGTTAATGAATATCAAATTAAAAAAATATTAATAAAACACTATGATCTTTTCAGAATTAAAAATAAAAAAGAATTAAACAACTTGGGTATTCAAGAAAATTTAAAAGATCAAATTACATTAGTCGAATGGCCAGAAATAGTAAAAAAAATAAAAACAAAAAATAGTATAAATTTAATATTTGAATATAAAAAAAATTATACTCAGCGTTACCTTTCAATAATTTCTGAAAATATGAAATTTTTAAATGAATTTAAATAAATTAAAGAAATTATCAGGAGACGCATCATTCAGACATTTTTACAGAAGTGGAAATAGTATTATTGTTTATTGCGATAAAAACAAAAAAAGTAATTTATTAGATTATGATGCTATTAACAAAATATTAATTAAAAAAAAGGTGAGAGCTCCATCTTTAATATCTCAAAATTATAAAGAAAATTATATTGAAATAGAAGATTTTGGAGATTTGACAGTTTTTGAAAAATTTAAAAAAAAAAAAACTAATAAAAAAAATTATTATAAAAAAATTTTAGACTTACTGTCAAAAATACAAAAAATAAAAATTAAAAAACAAAAAACATTTTTGAAAACAAACTTCAAAGTTCCAAACTATACCTCAAAAATGTTACTAGATGAATCTAATTTATTTATAGATTGGTATTTACAAAAATATTTTAAAGGAAAAAAAAAACTATCTTTAGAAAATCAGTTTAAAGGGATATTTAGAAAATTGTTAAAAAATATTTCATATAATAAGAAAGTTTTTGTGCACAGAGATTTTCATATATCGAATATTATGATAACTAAAAAGGGTTTGGCACTGATTGATACTCAAGACGCTGCATATGGTAATATTGCATATGATTTAGCTTCTTTAATTGATGATGTAAGGCTTAAAACGAATATAAAAATCAAGGATTTTATTTTTCATGAATTCTTAAAAAAAAATAAAAATTTAGATCATAAAAAATTCAAGAATGATTTTGATATTTTATCTGTGCTTAGAAATTTTAAAATAATTGGCATATTTACTCGTTTATCCATGAGAGATAATAAAAATAAGTATCTAAAACTTATACCTTATGCTTGGAAACTAATTGAACTTAGGACAAGCAAAAACCCTATATTTAAAGACTTAAATTACCTTTTAGTCAAAAACTTTGATAAAAAAAAAGAAAATTGATATGAAAGTTAAAACTGCTTTAATTCTTTGTGCTGGTTTTGGTAAGAGGGTACAACCAATAACAGACTCATTACCCAAGCCTTTAATTAATTATAAAGATGAAACCTTATTAGAGAATACTATTAAATTTTTAATAAAACTAAAAATAAACAAAATTAAAATAAATGTATTTTATTTAAAAGAAAAAATAATTCGTTTTATTGAAAATAAAAATTTTCCATTAAATATTGAAATTGTTGATGATGGTGAAACAATTTTAGGCACAGGTGGTGGAATTTTAAGCCTCATTAATAAATCTGATGAAGAGGATGTATTAGTTATTAATCCAGATACAATTTGGGATGATAGTTTCATAAGCTCAGTTATTGATATGGAAAATATATATTTTGAAAAAAAAATTAAAAATATTTTATTGGTTGTAAATAATTCATTGTGTTTTGATAGAAGATTTAATGGAGATTTCGAAATTAAAAATAATATTTTGTTTAAGGAAAAAGTTAATAATTTTAAATATACAGGATGTCAAATATTCAACAAAGATATAATTTCTCATAAGCAACTGAATTATTTTCCTGTATCTGAAATATGGGATACTCTTTTAAGAGACAGCAAACTTTATGGTTATGAACATAAAGGAGAATTTAAGCACTTAACTGATTATGAAATATATGAAAAATTATTTATTTAGAAAACTAAAAGGTCTTTTGCTCTGTCTTTATCTAAATAACTAGCATTTTTAATTTTTCCTTCTTCAATTTCTAATAATAAAGGATTACCTGTTGGTATTTCAAGACTTGAAATTTTTTTGTTATCTAAATCAAATAGGTATTTACACAATGATCTAATTGAATTTCCATGAGCTGAAACAATAATATTTTTATCTAATTTTGGCTCTATATTTCTTTTATAAAATGGTATCACTCTTTCGTAGGTATTTTTTAATGACTCAGTATCAGGGATCTTATCTCTTGGAACATTTTTGTATATATCGATATTCAATGGATGATATGGACTTGTTTTTTTAAGTGCTTCTGGTGGATTATCCCATGATCTTCTAAAAATATGAATTTTTTCTTCACCATAAAGCTTTTTCATTTCATCTTTATTTAAACCTGTTAAAGATCCGTAATGTCTCTCATTTAATTCCCATGCATTTACAATCTCCTGATTTTTTATTCTCATAGTATTTAATATCAAATTAAGAGTCTCGATCGATCTTGATTGTAAAGATGTGTAAAAATAAGATAATTCAATACCTAATTTCTTTATTAATTCTCCTGCTTTGCAAGCTTCAAGCTTACCTTTAGCAGCTAAATCAACGTCTACCCAGCCTGTGAAACGATTTTCTAGGTTCCATTCACTTTGTCCATGTCTCACGAGAATTAAATAATTCATAAATTTAACATAAATATAAATTAAATTAGATTGACATAAAGCTAAATCTTTTTATTTTGTTAGAATGAGTTCATTTGAGGATAGAAAAAAAAGTTTTGAAAAGAAATTTGCTCATGATCAAGAGCTTCAATTTAAAGTTAGCGCTAGAAGGAATAAATATTTAGGAGAATGGGTATCCCAAATACTTGATCACAATTCAGATCAAGAAAAAGAATATATTCAATCAGTAATAAAGGCAGATTTTGCTGAAGCAGGTGACCAAGATGTTTTTAGAAAAATTAAAGAAGATTTAAAAGATAAAAACATATCAGATGAGGAATTACGAAAAAAGATGGATGAGCTTAATGAAAAAGCTAAAACTGATTTTAGTTAGTTTTTTTTTTATCCTATTAAATATAAATAGTTCATTTTCTTTAAATAGTAATCTTAAAATAATTTCTGGAAAAGCAGTTATAACAGATGGTGATACAGTTAAAATAAATAATAAAAAAATTCGTTTTAGTGGAATTGATGCTCCAGAAAGTTATTTTTTTGGAAAAAAACAAATATGCACTTTAAATAAAGTGGATATTTTTTGTGGAATATTATCAAAAGATAAATTATTAGAAAAAATAGGAAATCGATCTATTGATTGTAAAATTGAAAAAAACAAAGATCAATTTAATAGGTTATTAGGAGAGTGTTTTTTAGATAACGAGAGTTTATCAGTTTATATGGTCAAGAATGGTTATGCTTTTGATTACCCAAAATATTCTAAAGGAAAATTCAGAGAATATGAAAAATATGCAAAAGATCTTTCTTTAGGATTGTGGCAAATGAAATTCGAATATCCTTGGATATGGAGAAAAAAAAATAGATAATAAAAAGAGTGATTCGAAATAATAAATTATATTTATTTATAATTCTAATTTTGGTTTCTGCATGCTCTTCTATACCTAAAAATACAGCTGATGGTTGTTCAATTTTTTCTGAAAGATATCTTTGGTATAAACATGCAAAAAAATCTGAACAAAAATGGGGAACACCTATTTATTTGCAACTTGCAATTATTAAAATGGAATCTGATTTTGATTGGTTGGCTAAACCACCAAGACAAAAATTGTTTAAAGTAATTCCATATAAAAGACCATCCAGTTCTTTTGGCTATTCTCAAGCTGTAAAAGGTACATGGAAACAGTATAAAGAAGAAACTGGAAATAAATATGCTACCCGAACGCGGTTCAAAGATAGTGTAGATTTTATTGGTTGGTACACAAATAAATCAGAGAAGATATTAAAAATACCTAAAAACGATGCTTTTAGGCAGTATGTTGCCTATCATGAGGGATGGGGAAACTATAAAAATTATAAAAATAAACAAAAAATTATCTTATTAGCAAAGAAAGTTGAAAACCAGTCTAAGAAGTATAAAAGTCAACTTAATAAATGTAAAAACTCACTAACTACTAGAAAATATATTTTATTCTAATTTAGCTGTTTTTTAAGCTCTATATCAACAGCGTCAATTCTCTTTGTATTTTTAGCAAGAGTTAAATACATTGTTGGTGTCACATATAAAGTAAAGAACGTAGAAATTATCATTCCACCAAGTATTGTTGCACCAACTGCAAGTCTAGAACCTTCTCCTGCCCCAGGTCCAATATTTCCAATAACAAGCGGTAACATTGCTATCATAGTACTTAATGAAGTCATAATTATTGGTCTAAATCTTAAACTACAAGCTTCTTTTACAGCTTTCTCAATATCTTTACCTTTAGTTCTTAATTGATTTGCATAATCAACTATAAGAATACTATTCTTTGTTGAAATTCCTATAAGGATAACCAGCGCAATTTGTGAGAAAATATTTATTGACGAATTTAAAAATAATATGAATACCAAACCACCAAATACTGCGAGTGGAACAGTTAAAATAATTATAAATGGATGAATAAAAGAATTAAACGTTGCAGACATAACAAGGTAAGCAGTTAACAAAGCTAAGGCAAATATTATGTAAAGTTCGTTACTTGTTTCTTTTAATTCCTCTGATTTACCCTTCCAAGTAATTTGTTTGTCGGGCGCAACTTTAGACATTGTTTCTTCAAGATATTTAATTGCCTCAGCTAAAGTATATCCTTCACTAATATTTGCAGATATCGTGACAGCTCTTTGCCTATTGTATCTTGATAACTTACTCGCAGTTCCCTTTTCATTGAATTCTACTAAATTTGAAAGAGAAACTAAGTTACCAGTTTTTTCTGATCTAACAAAGATTTTACTCAAACTTTCCTTATCTTTTCTATCCTCTAAGTATTGTTGTAAAATTATAGGATATTCTTTACCAAGTTTATTAAATTTTGTAACTGTTTTGCCACCATATAAAGTCTCTAGTGTTTGTCCAATTGCTTCTGCAGATATCCCTAAGTCTTTTGCTTTTATTTTATTAATCTTTATATTTACTTCTGGTTTATTTCTACTGTAATCAGATTCTAATCTTGATAAATTTCTGTTTTTCCTAAGCATTCTAATAACTTGAGTTTGAATTTGTTCTAGCTCTTCGTAAGTATTTCCGTAAATAACCATTTGAACAGGTTTGTTGTAACTTGAAACTCTTATAGACTGAGGGGATATAGGAAATGCTAATGTTTGAGGTACAGTAACAATTTTACCTATTGCTTGTCTCATGATTGTTTGGGAGCTTTGTTTTCTATTTTTCCAATTGTCTAAAAGTGAAATGATCAAAAAACTATTCTCAGAGCCAAATCCTGGTACAATCATAAGAAATCTATTGTATGGGCTATTTTCCTTATCTAGCAATGGTATCAGTCTTTTTTCAACATCTTCGGCTCTTTTTTGTGTGTACTGAAAAGAACTACCCTCATCTGTAAAACCAATTACCAAATACACACCTCTATCTTCCATTGGTAATAGTTCCTTTTTTGTATAATTATATAAAGCAGCTGAGCCAATAACGATTAAAACAATAAATGTTACAATTGTTTTTTTTCTATTGATCCAAAATACTAAAGTTTCTGAATAAAAATTTAAAAAACCTTGAAAAAATTTATCAAATCTTTTGGTTAAGAAATTTGATTTTTTCTTTTTGTCAAGAAACTTGCTTCCAAGCATTGGTGAGAGTGTTAATGCAACAAACGATGAAACAACTATTGCAAATGATAAGGCAATAGCGGTCTCTTTAAATAAAGTTCCTGCAATTCCCTCGATGAATATTAAAGGTAAAAAAACAGCCACTAATATAAGAGTTGTTGCGATAATAGCAAAAGTAATTTGTTTTGAACCCTTGTACGCTGCTACTAACGGTGTTTCACCATTTTCGATTCTTCTATATATAGCATCAGTCATAATAACAGAATCATCTGTTATAATTCCTATTGCTAAAATAAAACTTAATAAGACAAATATATTTATTGATAAATCAAATATATATAGACCTAAAAAGGTTGCAATCAAACTCACTGGTAGAGCAATGGCAGGGACTATTACAGCTTTAAGGTTTCCTAAAAATAAATAAATTATGATTACAACTAATATAAATGCAATAATTAAGGTTTTATAAACTTCATTAATTGCTTCGCCAATATAAGTTGCTCTATTGAATGCTATTTCTAAATTCAAATCTCCTGGTAAAGTTTTCCTAACTTCTTCAATTTTCCTCTTGATATCCTTGGAAAGTTCTACAGTGGATGCGCCACTCCTTGCATAAATACCTATTCCCATTGTTTTTAAATTTAAAGCTCCTTTACTTTGGGCTCTAAATAAAACTTTTTCAGTTACTGGACCTAATTCTAAATTTGCAACATCAGATAATCTTACAATATTATCTTTAGCTTTCTTAATTGGAAGTTGTTTAAGTTTTTCTAAGTCATTATAGGATTTATCAATATTAATTGTAAGATCAATATTTTCTGCCTCTAATGTGCCAGCTGGCAATCTCACATTTTCATTTCTGAGTGATCTCTCAACTTCTTGTATTGTCAGATTATTTGCTGCCAGCTTGATTGGATCTATCCATACCCTTATACTGAGTTCTCTTAGTCCACCTGTTCTTATTCGACCAACATTTTTAATGCTTGAAAACTGATCAACTAAATATCTTTCTGCGTAATCTCCAAGTTCAAGGTCTGTCCAGGTTTCTGAGGACAGCGCCAGCCACATTGTTGTTGTAAAACCTGCAGATTGTTTAAGTATTCTAGGTGCATCTGCCTCTGAAGGAAGTCTTCCAACAATTCTAGCAACTCTTTCTCTTACATCGTTTGCGGCATTATCAAGATCAATATCTGTATCGAACTCTATATTTATTGTGCTTTTTCCATTCTCTGATTTTGCATCAATATTTTTTATACCCTCCGCTCCACCAATTACTTCTTCAATTACCTGAGTTACTTCTTCATCAACAATAGGAGCTGAAGCTGAGGCATATTCCACTTGAACTTGAACCACGGGTGGTTGCAAACCGGATGGAAGTTCTCTAACAGGTAACTTTGAAAAAACAAAAGTACCAAAAACAACTAATATTAAAGATAACACCCATGATAATGCCGGTCTTCTAATACTTACATCAGTTAAATACATTTAATTATTTATTTTTTATCTTCTTTTTTTTCTGATCCTGATTTACCAAATAAATTCTTGATCCAGTCAAACTTACCTTTTTTTGTCTCTGTATCTTTGGATTTTGCTTTTTTACCCCAATCGGATTTACTTTTTTTAGCTCCATCTTTTATAGGTTTAATTTTGCCATTTGGTCTTACTTTTTTTAGACCCTCAGCAACAACTATATCGCCTTTATTTAATCCAGATTTGACTTCAAGATATCCTTGATTCCTATTACCAACTATAACCTCTACTCTATTAGTTACATTTTTGTCATCAACTTTATAAATATAAACTTTATTACCTTCTAAGATTACACTTGTATCAGGAATTCCCAAAGATTCTCTTTCGTTGTATTTGATAGTAACTTCCATTAATGCACCTGGTAAGATCTCTGAATTTGAGTTTTGAAGTTTAACTCTCAGTCTAAGAGATCTATTACTTACGTCAATTTTACTTGCAATAGAGTCAACACTACCTTTGTATATTTTTTCTTTATTTCCAGAAAATCTAACATCCACACCTAATCCTTTTTTAACAAAGGGTGCGAATACTTCTGGCACGTCAACATCAATAAATAAAAAGGATGCATCTTCAATATCAATTACAACTGAGCTTTCTGAAACATTTATATCGTCTGAAAAGTTTCTTTTTCCTATGACACCATCAAAAGGTGCTCTAATAGTTCTATTTTTTAATTTTGCTACTATATCTCCAGCTTTTACTTTAGTGTTATATTTTATCTCCTCTAAAATTTCATACTTTTCTATGTTAAAAGACTGAACTTTTATTGGAACAGCTGTTCCAAATGTTTCAATTATATTTTGGAATTTTCTTTGTTCAACTGTTTTAACTATTATTCCTGGTGGTGGTCTTTTGCTAAATTTTTTTTTAAAGTGATTACCAATCATTGTTCTTGCAATGATTACACCAGCGATAATTATAAAAAATATTACAATTATAGCAGTTACTTTTGTTGATCTTTTCATATTCTATAACTTTCCATATTCAGCCCATGATCCATCATAAACTGTAGGAGAATATGTATTATTTACTAGGGAATATGCAAGACTTAAAACACAAGCAGTAATACCAGAACCGCATGAAAATACTCTGTTGTTATCATTAGAATCAATAATTTCATCGAATTTTTTTGAAATTTCAGATCTATTTTTAAACGTATTGTCCTTAGCGTTAATAACTTCTTTAAATGGAAGACATAGAGAATTTGGTATAGATCCACTCCTAACATTTTTTCTTGGATCTGGTGCGGTTCCATTAAATCTTTCCCTACTTCTTGCATCAATAACTTTAAAATTATTTGTTTTTATATTGTCATTGATTTCTTTAATATTTCTTACAAGATGTTTATTTTCTGTAGCTATATATTTTGACTTAAAAATATTTGTATTTTCATTAGTTGTTATTTTATTTTCTATTATCCATTTTTTTAAGCCACCATCCAAAACACTTACTAACTTCTTATCATGACCAAAATAAATAAAATTATACCAACCTCTACATGAACTAACCACATCTGAATCATCATAAACTATTATTCTATCTTCATTTGATATTCCTAAAGAAGATATGATTTCCTCCCATTTTTCTCTTTTTGGTAGCATATGAGGTAAATCGGTATTCTGTTCTGAGTTTTTGTCTAAGTCAAAAAAAATTGCTCCTGGAATATGTTTATTCAAATATTCTTCGTATGGATTTCTATTCATTCCTGGCATGTGCCAAGAACAGTCTATAATTTTTACATTATTTAAATTTTTTTCTAACCAATCAGTTGAGACAAGTGACATTCTATCTTTTTTCTAGATACTTCTGATGATATTCCTCTGCAGCACAGTAATTTTTTAACTCAGAAAGTTTGGTAACTACCTTTCTAGATAGCCTCACATTTTCCTCATTTATAACTTTTTGAGCAATTTTCTTTTGTTCATCGTTAAGATAAAATATTTCACTTCTGTATTGTGTGCCAAAATCAGGTCCTTGAGAATTTAGTGTTGTTGGATCATGAAATTCAAAAAATTTTTTTATAATCTCCTCATAAGAAATTACTTTGGGATCAAATTCAAGTTTTACAGCTTCCGCGTGATTTGTTGTTCCGGTGCAAACCTCTCTATAATTTGTATTTGGGCTATTACCTCCGCAATATCCAACCTCTGTTCTGTAAACACCTTGTAGTTGTCCATATTTTTTTTCTGGACCCCAAAAACATCCCAAAGCTAAAACTGCTATTTCCATAGAATAATGCTATAATAATAATATAATTAAATCCATGTTAACTAAAAATCAATTAGGCTTTTTGTACATGGTTCTATCTGTTTCTGCATTTTCATTGATGGATGTACTTGTAAAATGGTCTGAAAATTACCCAGTTGGAGAAGTACTTTTTTTTAGAGGGTTTTGTGGTTTAATACCTATAATTTTTTTAATACCAAAAGAAAATTATAAAAATTTTTATAAAACAGATAGACCTAAACTACATTTTGCAAGATGCATGGCTGGTTTAATGGCAATAGTGTCCATATTCATTGCACTGAGAAACCTACCTCTAGCCACTGTAGTGAGTATTTCTTTTGCAGCACCAATATTTGCAACAATAATGTCGATATATTTTTTATCAGAAAAAATTGGTAAATATAGATGGTTGGCAGTCTTTATTGGATTTATAGGAGTAATAATTATTGCTCAACCTGGAATTTCATCTTTAAATTTTAATTATATTTATCCAATTATTTTTTGTTTAGGAATGTCTTATGTCGCTATTGCAATAAGACAGCTGTCTACTTCAGAACCTGTCTGGTTAATTTCATTTTACTTCTCAATTGCTATATCAATTTTAGGACTACTGACTATTCCATTTGGGTGGGTTATGCCAACTTTTTTTGATTTTATATTATTGTGTATGATTGGTTTGCTTGGTGGTGTAGCAAATTTACTTTTAGGTCAATCATATAAACTTTCAGAAGTTTCTTTGGTCTCACCGTTAAAATACCTAAGTTTAGTTTTTGCCATTTTCTTTGGTTATTTTGTTTGGAATGAAATACCATCATATAAGACTTTAATTGGTGCTGCATTAGTAATTTTATCTTCAATCATAATATTTAGAAGAGAAATATATTTAAAAAAACCAAACTTAATTTTTAAAAATGAGTAAACCACCTAAATATTGGTCAGAAGCAATTAAGTATCTTTCAAAAGATAAAATTATGAGGAAACTTATATTAAAGTATAAAGATAAAACTTTAACTTCTAGAAGAGATATTTTTTTATCGTTGTGCAAAAGTATAGTTGGTCAACAAATTAGTGTAGCTGCTGCTAACTCAGTTTTTTTAAAGTTTAAAACAGAGTGTAAAGGAAAGATAAATCCAAAAGTAGTAAATAGTATTACTTCAAATAGATTAAAAAAATGTGGTTTAAGTAGACAAAAAGTAAGAGGTATAAAAGAGTTAGCAAAAAAATTTATTAATAAAACTTTTAATCCAAGAGTTATTAAAACAATGAGCGATGAAGAAGCAATTCTTTATTTGTCAGAATTGAGACAAATAGGTAGATGGTCTGCAGAAATGATATTACTATTTACTTATAACAGGTCTAACATCTGGCCAGTTCAAGATATTGGTTTGCTTAGAGCAATTTCTAATAACTACAAAAAAAATTACTTACCACCTATGAGTTATGTAAATCGTTTAAAAAAGAGATTTTCTCCTTATTGTTCAGTTGCCACTTGGTATTTATGGCGTTCTATTGATGATGAACCTGTACAATATTAACTACCTTCAACTATCTGATGATGTCTTACAGCATGGCCCCTAATAACGTCGAGCGCTGCTTGATATTCGGGGGAATCGTAAAATTTTATCGCTGTATGATAATTTGGAAACTCAAGAACGGTTGTTCTTGGAGAGTCTATTCCTTCATTTGTTCTATTTTTTCCACCTCTAATTAAAAATTTGCCTGAGTATTTTTCTGCAGCAGATGTAGCTTTTAGCGCATACTCTTTTAGTTTCTCCTCACTATTGATTTTTTCCCACATGCATACAACGTAACCTTTCATAATTCTCCTTTTATATAATTATATCTTCAAAATTTACTTTATCAAATCTGTTCTTAATCTACTCCTTCAACAATGAACATAATTCTTTTGGTAGTGCCTTCAGCATAAGACCAGGCAGATTTATAATCAGTTGATTCATGACAGGAGATTGCATCATCATAACTTGGAAACTCCCAAATAACAGTTCGGACAATGTTTGTATCACTAAATGATTTTAATCTACCACCTCTTACAATTGGTTTTCCCCCATAACTTTTTATTACAGGAATAGCTTTTTCTCCATATTTTTTTAGATTATCCTTGTCTGAGATATCTAAGTATAGACTTATCCAATAAGTTTTCATATTTATCCTTTTTTAATTTTTTTATTTATGATACCAAATTTCAATGGCTGATAAATTAATTATTACCTATGAAGAATACAAAACTGCTGTTGAAAAACTTGCTCTAGAAATAGAAAAAAATTACAAGCCAACAGTTCTAGTTGGAATAATGAGAGGTGCGGCGCCAATCATTGATATTTTGTCGAGAATTTTTAAATTACCGACAGCTTATGTTGTTATCCAAAGTTACTCTGGTGATACTGTTCAAAATAAACAAGGAGAACTTATCTTCGCCAGAGATATAAGCGCAATTGCAACTAATGAAAATTTTAAAAAAGTATTGTTGGTAGATGATTTGTCCGATACAGGTTTAACATTGAATAAAAGTATAGATTGGTTGAAAGAGTATGACCCAATAAAAAATTATATTAAAGAGATAAAGACAGCATGTCTATGGAAAAAAAAATCATCTTCTTTTACTCCTGACTTTTGTCCAATTTTATTAAAAAATGATCCTTGGATAGTTCAACCATCAGAGTATTATGATGAAGTAGACATCGAAGCGTTAAAAAAAAAACATTCATAGCAAAAAAAAGGCCAGACTAAGCTGGCCTTAAATTTAAATCTTAAATAAGAAGTTACTGCGGAATATCTCCTTCTACTCCTTTAACATAAACATTCATACCAGCTAACATTCCGTCGTCTGCTACTGAACCCTCAGCTACAAGAATGTTTCCTTTTTGATCATAAATTGGACCAGTAAATGAATGAGTTTTTCCAGATGCTAAGTCTTTTTGAAGTTGTTCTACCTCCTTAACTAAATCACTTCCCATTGCAGAATTATATGGAGCCATAGCAACCATTCCCTCTTTTAATCCATGCCAAGTATCCTGTTGTTTCCATGTACCATCTCTTGCAGCGATAGATCTTTCTACATAGTAGGGTGCCCAATCATCAATAATTGACGTTAAAATTGATTTTGGTGCAAATCTTTGCATGTCGCTTGCTTGACCAAATGACCAAACTCCAGCCTTTTCGGCAACTTGAACAGGTGCAGTACTATCAGTGTGTTGCATTATGACATCCGCTCCTTGATCAATTAAAGCTTGAGCCGCTTCAGACTCTTTGCCTGGATCATACCAAGTAAATACCCATACTATTTTTGTTTTAATATCAGGATTTACTTTTTGGGCAGCCAATGTCATAGCATTAATTCCTCTTATAACTTCAGGAATTGGAAAAGAAGCAATATATCCAATGACATTTGTTTTTGTCATCTTTCCTGCCATGTGGCCTAACAAAGTTCTTCCTTCATAAAATCTTGCAGAGTAAGTAGAAACATTAGAATGTTCTCTTTTGTATCCAGTTGCATGCTCAAATTTTACGTTTGGAAAATCTTTAGCAACTTTGTTTGTAGGATCCATATACCCAAAGCTTGTAGTAAAAATTAGATCATGTCCTGATTGCGCTAACTGTCTTATAACTCTTTCTGCATCCGCACCCTCTGGTACACTTTCCACATAAGTAGTTTTTATTCCTGCTGCTTCTACTGCTTTTCTTCCTTCATCATGTTGGTATGTCCATCCATGGTCCCCAGTAGGTCCAACATAAACAAAACCAACTTTAAAATCTGCATTAGCTTGTCCGCTTACACCAAGCAAAAATAATACAGAAATTATATATCTTAAAAAGTTTTTATACATTTGATTCCCCTTTAAATTTAATTTTGTGATACTACAAACTAAGCAAGATTCTAATAAAAAAAAATATTTATTTTGGAATAGCTAACATCACTTTTCCTTATAGAAGATTTGTCCTAAGGATGTTGGTGTGTTTAGTTTTATTTTTCTACTGTCACGAGAAATTACAACTAAAACTATTACTGTCATGATGTATGGTAATGCACTTAATAATTGAACTGGAATTCTTAAACCTACAGCTTGCATATGTAATTGCAAAATTGTTATTCCACCAAATATTAATGCTCCTATTAAAACTTTTATTGGGCTCCATGTAGCAAAAACTACTAATGCAAGTGCAATCCAACCTCTTCCTCCAGTCATATTTTCAATCCATTGAGGAGTGTAAATTAATGAAAGATAGGCACCTGCTAATCCACACATAGCTCCACCATAAAGAATACAACTATATCTTACTAAAGTTACATTAATTCCCTGATTTGAAGCCGATGTTGGTGAGTCTCCCACAGCTCTGATTATCAATCCAATTTTTGTTTTTTTCAGAAAATAATTTGTCAAAAAGGGCAATAAAAATGCAAAATATAATATAACTGAGTGTCCAAATAAAATTGGTCCTAAAAAAGGAATATTTTCCTTAAGATTAATAAATAATAAAGGAAATTCTTTGCCTGGTATTCCAACAAAATTCTTTCCTATCATTGCTGACATCCCGATACCAAAAATTGTCAATGCAAGTCCGGTTGCAACATGGTTTGTGAGAAGCGATTGTGTAAGCACCCCAAAAATAATAGAGATGATTAGACCAGAAATCATTGAGCCAATCACAGCTAAAAATAAGTTGTCTGTTACAACCATTAATGCAAATCCTGAAATCGCCCCAATTATCATCATTCCTTCCACTCCAAGATTTAAAACACCAGATCTTTCAGTTATTAATTCTCCAGATGCAGCAAGTATTAATGGGACTGATGATGCCATAATTGCACCAATCAATATACCGATGAAATTTAAATCAAAGCTCATTTTTTTTTAAACCTAAAAATTTTATTTTAAAAAATAGCAAGTAATCAGATCCTAGAAGAAAGAATAAAATCATTCCTTGAAAAACTTGACCTGTATATTTGGGTACTTGTAAAAAAATCTGAGCCGTTTCTGCACCTAAATAAGTTAGAGCAACAATCAGTGAAGCAAATATAATTCCGACTGGATTTAACCTTCCTAAGAAAGCAACAATTATTGCTGTGAAACCATAGTCTGGCGAAATATTTCTATGTAACTGACCTATGGGCCCAGTTATTTCCCCGACTCCTGCAAGACCCGCACATGCTCCACTGATCATAAAAACAATAATTATCATAGTCTTTCCTTTATAGCCTGCATATTTCGCGGTCTTTAAACTTAAACCTGAAACTTTTATCTGAAATCCCAAATATGTTTTGTATAAAATTAGCCAACTTAAGAATACAGTTATTAAAGTGATAAAAATTCCTGCGTGAATTCTTAAACCATCAAATAAAACAGGCATCCTTGCAGACTCACTGAATTGTCTTGTTTCAGGAAAGTTAAAACCTTCAGGATTACTCCACGGACCAACCACTAGGTAATCTAATAATAATTTAGCTACATAAACGAGCATTAAGCTGACTAAAATTTCATTTGTGTTTAAATAAGTTTTCAAAACTGCTGGTATCATTGCAAATATCATTCCTCCAATTGCGCCAGATAAAATAATAATTGGCAAAACATAAAAACCATCATGGCCATAAAACAATAAAGCAACCCCACCACCTACAATTCCTCCAAAAATGAGTTGTCCTTCGGCGCCAATGTTCCAATTATTACTTTTAAAACAAAAAGATAAACCAATTGCTATTAAGCAAAGCGGTGTTGCTTTTACCAAAAGTTCGCTAAACCCATATAAGTCAGAAATTGGGGTTATAAAAAAAAATTTTAAAGCTTCTAAAGGATTAAAACCCAAGACATAAAAAATAATTCCACCACCAAATAAAGTAAGAAAAATAGCTAAAATTGGAGTTAAAAAGTAAATTGAGGGCGAAACATCATTACGTTTTTCAATTTTAATCAATTGAACCTCCTCCCATTAAAATTCCTAATTTTTCAGGAGTAACTTCATTTACATACATGATTTTGGATAATTTACCTTTATAAATTACACATATCCTATCACTTAATTTTAAAAGTTCGTCGTTATCTGTAGAAATTAATATAGAGGATTTACCTTGTTCATTGATATTTATAAGAGTTTCATGAATATAATTGATAGCACCAACATCAAGCCCCCAAGTTGGATTGAAGCAAACTAAGAGTTCTGGAGAAGTAATCAATTCTCTTCCTATAATTAACTTTTGAAGATTTCCTCCAGATAAAAATTGACTTTTCATTTCAACATTATCAGTATTTACAGAAAAATTAGAGAGTATTTTCTTTGAGTGTTCTTTAATTTTTTTTTCGTTTACTAATCCTTTTTCAAAAAAGTTTGAAGATTTGAAATTATTTAATGCAACATTTTCATAAATCTTTAATTCTGGAACAGCAGCTTGGGAAATACGATCTTCAGGTGAAAAAGCCATTAGATATTCTCTTCTTTCTCTTGGATTTAGCTTACTTATTTCTTTGTCTCTAAATTTTATAGATGTATAATCAGTAATTATTTCTCCACTTAAAATTTGAAACAATTCACTTTGTCCATTTCCTGAAATCCCTGCAATTCCTAAACATTCTCCTTTTTTTAATGAAAAATTTAAATTAATTAAGTTCGTTTCGTAAGGGTCGTCACTCCTAAAATTTAAATTTGAGATTTTTAAAATTTCTTCACTATATTTGAAATTATTAATTTTTTTTTTTATCGAATTTAAATTTTCCCCAACCATCTTATTAGCTAAAGTTTCAATTTTTTCCTCTTTTGTTTTACTTACAGATACAACTTTACCTTTTCTCATAACAGCTACTTCATCACAAAGTGAAAGTACTTCTTTTAATTTATGAGTAATGTAAATTATTAATATCCCCTCGTCTGAAAACTGTTTTAATGAAACAAATAAATCTTCCGTTTCTTGTTCAGTTAAGACAGATGTGGGTTCGTCCATTATCAATACTTTTGGATTTCTGATTAAACATCTAATAATTTCAACTTTTTGTTTTTGACCAGCTGATAAATTTAAAACTGGAATATCTAAATCAATTTTAAAATTATATTTTTTTAAAATATTATTAACTGATAATCTTAGGTCCTCATCTTTTTTATCGCTATCTATACTTAAGTTTTCAAATACTGATAAAGTTTCAAATAAATTGAAATGTTGGAATACCATTCCGATATTATTTTTTTTAGCATCTAGTGGAGAGTTCAGCTTAATACTCTTATCATTTAAAAAAACTTCACCTTTATCAGGTCTTACCACTCCAGATAAAATTTTAACTAGAGTTGACTTACCCGCACCATTTTCTCCTAATAAGGCGTATATTTTTCCACTTCCAAACTCCAATGAAATTTCATCGTTGGCAACACAGCCTGGATATATTTTTGATATTTCTGATACCCTAAGTTTTGTGTTCATAAGAATCTTGTTGTTAATTATAAAAATAATGAATTAAGCTAAATAAATACAACAAATAAATCGATTTTTGACAGAAAACTTGTAATTTATTCAACTTTTAAGTTAATCTTTCGACACATTTAAGTAATATATATAAATAATGAAATTAAGATTCTTAGTTACATTAATATCAATCCTTTTTTTAACAACTGCATGTCAAACAATCAAAAACAAAACAGATGAAGTTGCTGAAAAAGAAAATAAAAAATATGGATTATTTGTTGGTGAAGATGTTAATAAAATGAAATTAGAATTAGGAGCTCCTACTGAAGATATTATCAACAGTACAGGTAATGAAGTTTTAATTTACAAAACTAAAAAGTACGGTATGCCTTGCGAAAGAAGATTTGAGGTAAATGCTAGTGGGACTATTATAGCTTTTAGTTCTAGTGGTTGCTTTTAAACTTGTGGGGCGAACCCCACAAGCAAGGTTGAAATTATTTACTTAATATCAATAAGTCTTTTTTTCTTATGATCTGGTAAAATTCTTTCACAAGCAATTGTCAAAAGACCATCCTTAAGTTCAGCACCATTTACTTTAACATCATCTGCAATAGTAAATGATCTCGCGAATTGTCTTTGTGAAATTCCTTTATGAATTATTTCACCATCTTCATTTTTATCTTCTGACTTATTAAACTGTTTCGTTCTTACAGTTAATAAATTATCCTCAAACTCTACTTCAACATCATTTTTGTTAAAACCAGCCAATGCAACTTCAATAGAGTAGTTGTCTTTCCCAGTCTTTCTAATGTTATAAGGTGGATAATTTGATTGCATCGTTATCCCACCGTTACCAAGCATATTTTCAAATTGGTCAAACATGTCGTCAAAACCAATAGAAAATGGTCTTAGTGAGTTAAAGATTGATAGGTCCTTACTTGTCATAATATTTACTCCTTTTGTTAAGCAAGTTAATTTATGTAAGCCCCATTAGGCGACTTACAGATTATATGTGGTAATAAATCCTAATAATTCAATGGATAATTTACTAAATTTTTTTTGCAATTTTTAATGCAAAAGCATAATCAAGGGCTATTTCTTCAATTGCGCCATCTCTTCCTGATTTTCCACCATGGCCCGCATTCATTTCAGTTTTTAACAATAGCAAGTTATTGTCCGTTTTATAATCTCTTAGTTTCGCAGTAAATTTTGCTGGTTCATCAAAAAGAACTCTATTATCACTAAGACTTGTTGTTATTAAAATATGTGGATAATCCATTTTTTTGATGTTGTTATATGGAGCGTATGAATAAATATAATCAAAATGATCTTTGTTATCTTTTGCATTTCCAAATTCATCAAACTCACCAACTGTTAAGGGCAATGAATGGTCAAGGTTGGTTGTTAAAGAGTCTACAAATGGTACAGCCATAATTAAACCTAAAAATAGCTCTGGTGCCTGATTTACAACTGCACCCATCAACAGTCCTCCGGCAGAGCCACCCATTCCTATAATCTTACCTTTAGAAGTATATTTTTTTTCAACCAAATATTTTCCAACAGCTATATAATCTTCAAATGTATTTTTTTTGTGTAAGAGTTTTCCCTCTTTCCACCATTTCATTCCTCTTTCCATCCCGCCTCTAATATGTGCGGTAACCCAAATTATATTTCTATCAATTAAACTTAAACGTGTTGACGAAAAACCTGGAGACATTGAATTTCCATAAGAGCCATAACCGTAAAGTAAAAGATTAGCCGATCCATTCAAAGGAGTATTTTTATGTCTAGTTATGGTTATTGGAACCATTCTTCCATCATGCGATGAGCACTCAAGACGTTCAACTATATAATCATCTGGATTGTGTCCAGATGGTATTTCTTGTTCTTTTACAATTTTTTTTTCTTTTGATTTTAAATTATATAAAAATGTTCTTCCTGGTGTTTTAGGTGAGGAATACGATAAATATACATTGTCTGTGTTCTTATCTTTTTGAATTAAAGATACGCTTGGAACTATTACCCTTTCATCGCTAAAATGAATTTCTTCTTCTTTGTTTGTTTTAGGATCTCTTAAAATTATTTTACCAAGTGCATCTGAAGTTTCAGATCTTATGATCCAATTATTTAAAAAAACTAAGCCTCCAATTAAAACCTCTTCTTTTGCAGCAATAAATGACTCCCATTTTTGTTCAAATAAATCTTTACATTTATCAATTTTAAAATCCTCGGCGTTTTCATTTGTGTGTTTGTAAAAATAGTTGTCCCAGGAATTTATAGAGTAAATTATACCTCTTTGTCTTTTTTGAATTAATTTGGGATTTGGGTTATTTTCATTAACTTTAAAATAATATTGCTCTGAGGTGTTATGGTCAGAACTTGTAATTATAAAATATTTTTCGTCTGAAGTTAGTCCAATTCCTACAGTAAATGCCTCACTTTTTTCCTCAAAAATTAATAAATCCTCTTTTACTGGTGTACCAATCTTGTGCCTATAAATAGTTCGAGGTCTATGATTTTCATCTAATTTAGAATAAAAAATATATTTATCATCCAAACTAAATTCTATGCTACCACTCGTTTCTTTTATTTGTTCGGTAATTAATTTATTTGAGTTTATATCTCTTATATAAATTGTATAATATTCAGAACCTTTCAAGTCGAGGGAATATCCAAGATATTTATCATTAAAGCTCACCTCAAGATCTCCTAAACCAAAATATTCTGTGTTTAATTTCTCTTTTTCAAGATCTCCATTCCATATTTCTTCTTCTTTTGTTTCTCCAATCTTTCTTCTTAATTTTATTGAGTAGTTACCTTTTGCCGTAGTTTTGGTCCAATATTCATAGTTTTTATCTCTATAAGGCAAAGACTCATCATCTAATTTTATTCTTCCTTTTATTTCATCAAAAATTTTTTTTCTTATTACTTTGGTATCATTCATTTGAAAGTCGAAGTATTCATTTTCTTTTTCGAGATAATCTCTAACTTTTGGTAATAATTTTGAACTGTCTTTTAGAACCTCAAGTATATTAGACTGATGTATCCAGCTATAGTTATCCTCCCATGTTGTATTGTGACAAGATTTTATCTCAGGTTTTTTTTCAAGTTGTGGTATTTTCATAGAGAAAATTATTAATATATGAATATTTTTTTTATAACAGTTATTATTTTCCTAATTGTCTACGTTATCCTCAATTGGTTTGCTAGAACATCAGCAAAAAAAATTTCAAAATTTATAAGGATAATAATAATTTTATCTTCAATTTTGCTAGCTTTTGCAATGGTGTATGCTGGTAGATATATTTTTTCTTTACCTTTTGTGTTAGCCATTTTGCCTTTAATCAAAACTAAAGCAGGAATATCACTCTTTCAATTATTAAGACTTTGGGGTTTGTTTAGAGTTCTAAGAAATTCAGGAAGATTTAATTTCAATAATTTTAATCAAACGAGCCCCCAACAGAGTATGAATTTAGAAGAGGCATATAAAATTTTAAATTTAGATCCAAAAAAAAAATATTCAAAAAGTGAAATTTTAAACTCGTATAAAAAAATTATGAAAAAGATACATCCTGATGTAAGTCCTGAATTAAATAGGCTTGCATCAATTGTGAATGAGGCTAAAGAAATAGTAATTAAGAGTATATAAATCTTTAATAATATTAGTACTTTACTAAATTTTATTTTATATTAATTTTATTGCATGATTGAATTAAAGGGTATTTTTGCTGCCTCTTTATCAATACTTAAGAGTGATCTTTCTCTAGATATTGATAATACAATTAGGCATGCAGAAAATGTTATAGACACGGGTTGTCATGGAGCAGTTTTTTTTGGAAGTACTGGCCAATCACAATTGATTTCATTAAGCGAAAAAATTCAATTAATCAACCAGTTACCAAACAGCAGATATAGGGATAAATTTATAATTGGCACTGGCCTTAATTCTCTGGCAGATAATATAAATTTAATAAAAATTTCTAAAAGTATGAATTTTAATACTTTTTTAATTATGCCTCCTGCGTTCTATAAATATAATGATAAAGATGTCATAAATTTTTATTCAAAAATTATTGAACAAGTAAATGACTGTAAGATTATTTTGTATAATTTCGAGAAACTTTCTGGCTATAAATTTAGTCCTGAATGTATTCAGCATTTGGTCAAGATTTTTCCTGATCAAATTGTTGGTGTAAAAGACAGTAGTTATAATTTATTTGAAAATTTGAAAATAAAAAATTTTTCAATTTTTCCAGGATCTGAGACAAAACTTTTAAAAGGATTAGAACTAGGCTGCGATGGCATAATTACTGCAACAACTAATGTTACTGGCCATTTAGCTAGGAAGATCTATGATAATTTCTATAATGATCAATCTCTTTCTCTCAATCAAAACTTGTGTGATGTAAGGATGTCTTTTGACAAATATAACTTAATTTCAAGTCTTCATACTTTAATGACTGAAAAAAATTCAATTTATAAGAATCTTTTACCTCCCTTAAAATTATTAAATGAAACAGAAAAAAATGATCTGTTGTCAAATTTAAAAAAACTTAATTTTGATATAGAGATATTAAAAGCAGCATAAAATGAGTTTAATAAGTTTTTTAAATAATTTGTTTAAATACGACGGTTTTGAACTTATAGATTCAAACTCAAAAAAGTATGTGATTGGTAAGCCAATAAAAGAAAAGCCAATAGTAATTAAGTTGCTTGATCAAAAGTTAATGCAAAAGCTTCTTATAAATCCAGATTTATATTTTGGCGAGGCTTATATGGATGGGTCTCTAGTTATAGAGAATGGAACGCTAACAGAATTTTTAGAACTAGCTTTTAAAAACATAGGTCGAGGAAATATCAATTCATATGGAGCAATAATAAAAAAAATAAGAGGCACTTTTGGGCATCTTACAAACTTTAACAAAATCATAAAATCAAAAGAAAATGTTGCACATCATTATGATATTTCAGAGAAACTTTATGATCTATTTCTTGATGAAAACAGACAATATTCTTGTGCTTATTTTAAGAATGATAATGATACGCTTGAACAAGCTCAAAGTAACAAGATCGATCATATTATAAAAAAATTAAATATTCAGCCAAATCAAAAAGTTTTAGATATTGGTTCAGGATGGGGAACATTAGCATTAGCAATAGCGAAGAAAACAAATGCTACTGTTACAGGTATAACATTGTCAGAAAATCAATTTGAATATAGCAATAATAAAGCAAAAGAAATGAATTTGTCTAATCAGGTAGACTTTAAACTTATAGATTATAGGCAATTAAATGAGAAGTTTGATAGGGTTGTAAGTGTTGGAATGTTTGAACATGTTGGAAGAAATTTTTACAAAACATATTTTAATACAGTTTTTAAGCTTTTGAGTGAAAAAGGAATAGCATTAATCCATACAATTGGTTCCTCAATGCCTCCAAGAGATCCACAACCATGGATACAAAAGTATATTTTTCCTGGTGGTTATACACCAAGCTTGAGTGAAGTGGCAAAACCTATAGAAAAGTCTGGTCTTATTGTGTCTGATATTGAAGTTCTTAGAATGCACTATGCACATACTCTCAGAAATTGGAAGGAGAGATTTTTATCTAAAAAAGATGTAGTTTTAGGGATGTTTGATGAAAAATTTTTTAGAATGTGGGAATTTTACTTAGCAAGTTGTGAAATGGCATTTAAATGGGGAGATCAGGTTGTATTTCAGTTGCAATTATCCAAAGATAATATTTCTGTTCCTAACACTCGGGACTATATTTATTAATATATTACTGATAAATAATTAAACAGTAATAATGAGAAAAAATAAAAAAAAAAAATCAAAAAATATCAAAAAAAAAAGAAAAATTCCTTTAAAAGCTAGAAAAAAAATTAAAAAGAAGAAAAAGATCATTAATTCGAAAAAAAAGAAGGTTCGAGAAAAAAAGTTCATTCTTAAAAAAAAAATAAAGAATAATTTAATTACAAAATCAGTCAGAGTAGAGGAAAAGTTAAAATCAAAATTAAAGGTTAAAGTAAAATTTGACATTTTTGCAATTGACCGAGGTATATCGAAGTTTTTTCAATCTATAGATGGGAAAATAAATGAATTTAAAACTCAGAGAAAGGAAGAAAAAAGAAGACTAAAATTAATAGAAATTGAGAAAAGAGATATAGAAAAAGAAAAAATTAAAAAAAACAAAATTTTACAAGAACAACTTCAGTTTAAACTTAAGCAACAAGAATTAAAAGATGAAGAGAGAATAGAAAAATTAAGAGCTAAAGATTTAAAATTATTTTTAAGGAAAGAACAAGCACTACTTAGAAAAGAGCAAGCAGAAAGACAAAAGAAATTTTTACAAGAGTTAAGAATACAGAAGCAAATCGAGAGATTTAGAATAAGGGAGGTAAAAGAACTTGAAAAATTAGAGAAGATGTCTCTAAAAGAAAAAAGAGAAGACTATGGAGAATTGCAACAGAGAATAGAAAATTTAAAAAATAAATATAGGTTAATTAGAGATCAAAAAATTAGGGAAAGAGTAGAAGCTCTTGGAGTAAAAACTGATGAAGAAGATGATAGATCGGCTCTACTTCAAAAAGAAAGGGAATATAACTTAGCAAGACAAAAAATTGAGTTTGCTTTAGAAAGTTTTTATAGAAGTGCTAACAGTTTAGTTTTTCAATTAAATAAAAGATATATTACAAGACATATGTCTATATTCAGATGTATAGATAAAAGATTTGAGACTGGAGAAATATTCATAAAATGGGACGAGTCATCAGACGAAGAATGGTTAATTTTAATATATATTAAGGATAATTCGCCTGATAAAGGAATAATAATAGAAGATAAGACAAATGATGAAAAAAACATGTCTTATGAGTTCAAACCTAATGAAATATTCAAAGCATCAGATCTGATGGTAGACTCGCTTACTCAATTAATTTCAAAGAAAAGGCAGAAACTAAAGCAAAATTAACCTTTTATTCATTTACGTAAACAGAAACTCCTCTAGAATTTATATCTACATCAAATTTTTTATGAAGAGGCGGAAAGGCTCTTTGTGAACAATCAAGTCTATCGCATGTTCTACATGAAACACCTATAGGTAACTCAGATTTTTTATCGGTTAAATCTAAATTTTCAGTATAGACAAATTCTTTTGCATATTTCGCTTCGCATCCTAGACCAATAGATAACATACTTTTTTTCTGTCCATATCTTCCTACACCTTTTTCAACTGTCTTTGCTATACAAACATATTTTTCTCCATTAGTCATTTTACTAACTGCTGCTTGAATTACACCTGGTCTTGAAAAAGCTGAGTAAACATTCCATCTTGGACAAGCACCACCATATCTCGGTATTTCAATACCTGATAATGAAAATCTTTTTGATATATTTCCTGCAACATCTACTCTTAAAAAATGAAAAGGTATTCCAGGAAGTTTGGGATCTTGTAAGCATGTTACTCTATGTGCAACTTGCTCAAAAGATGTCGCAAATGTATTTTGTAAAAGTTCAAGATCGTATTTCAATTCTTTACACTCTTTATGAAAAAGAGTGTAGGGCATTAATATTGCTGCTCCACAATAATTTAAAAGAGCAACCCTAGTTAATTTTTTTGACTCGTTTGTTGGAAAACTAAATGTTGATAGGTATTCATCAATTTCTTTTGATGCTCCCTCTTGTGAAATTTGTGCTGCAGCAAAAAGTTTTTTTGTTTCAAGAGAGAGATAATCAGACAGTAATAATTCTTTATCTTTTACTTTGTATATTTTTGAGAATGGCTTTCCTTCTTTTGGAATCACATCTTTAACTGTTATACCATACTCAGTTTTTAGAAAATCACAAAGGGCTATGTATCTTGTTCTGTTATTTTGTTTAACCTTATCAAAAATTTTATTTGCAAAATCTTCTAATTTTGGAAAAAAGTTTTTATTTTCTTGTAAAAAGTCAGAAATTACTTCTCCGGGGAATGCATTTTTTCTTCCATCAATAATTTTACCTGAAATATTTTCTAGTTTATTAAAAATTTCATGACCTTTTTGTTTATAGTTATCGCCAAGCTTAATCAAAGCTTTAGCAATTTTTGGATTTGTGTTCACCAAATCTTTTACTTCTGGTCCTAAGATATCTAGATCTTCAAAAAGTTCGTCACCTAACAACTCAGATATGTTGTTCTCTAAATTAATATCTGTCTTACTTGTTAAATCTGAAAGTTCAATTTTAAGTTTATCACAAACCCTTAACAGCAAATCACCATCAATTTTCCTTTTTCCACTTTCGATTAGATTTAAATAACTTGGAGAGATCGACATTTCTTCAGCTAGTTTGTTAGCTTGGATACCTAACTGTCTCCTAAAAGCT
Source organism: uncultured Pelagibacteraceae bacterium (assembly GCA_902545635.1). GTDB lineage: Bacteria > Pseudomonadota > Alphaproteobacteria > Pelagibacterales > Pelagibacteraceae > Pelagibacter. Next base: position 62,556 of record CACCGT010000007.1, read on the forward strand.
TTGATTTTTGGACCAATTTTCGTATCAATTTGACTCATTTTGCTATTTGTAAATTTTGTAAATTTAAATTTACACAAAATTATTCTATTTTACAAGGAAAATATAATTAATTATAGATTTTGTAAATATTGTAAATTATAAAGTTTACATGGAAAAAAACAAAATCAATAATATAGAAAATAACTACCAAATTACTAATAAAGAAGAGCATTCCGAACATAAGTCTAAAGGTATCTACATTAGAGACGATCACTGCGATTGGGGATCAAGCGGAATGAACGAATTTACTGAAGAATATAGTTCAAATTAAAAATTAGTAATTTCTAGTCATTTATTCAAAAAGAGAGAGGTTAAAGTGTCAGCTGAAAACATTTCATACGACTTACAAAGATTTGCAGGAATTAAAAGAGATTACACACCCGAGGAAGTTGAAAGGTTAAGAGGATCAATTAAAATTGAGTATTCAATGTGCAAAATGCAGTCCCAAAAGCTTTGGAGACTTTTAAATACAGAAGCTTATGTTAACACCTTAGGTTCACTTTCTGGAAACCACGCAGTTCAACATGCAAAAGCTGGTTTAAAAGCAATTTATCTGAGTGGTTGGCAAGTAGCAGCTGATGCCAATAGTGCTGGTGAAATGTACCCTGACCAATCATTGTATCCATATGATAGTGCACCAAAATTAGTTGAGACCATGAATAATTCTTTAATCAGAGCTGATCAAATTCAACATATGGAAATGATAGATGGAGACATGGATAAAAGTAAAAGAACTGATTACATGTTGCCGATAATAGCTGATGGCGAAGCTGGATTTGGGGGGCCTCTGAATGTATTCGAATTAACAAAAAAATTTATAAGAGCTGGTGCAGCTGGTGTTCACTTTGAAGATCAATTAGCGAGTGAGAAAAAGTGTGGTCACATGGGTGGCAAAGTTTTGGTCCCAACTGGAACTATGGTCAGAAACCTGAAAGCAGCAAGATTAGCAGCAGATATTGCAGATGTCCCTCTCATCATTCTTGCAAGAACTGATGCTAATGCTGCTAAATTAATTACCAACGATTTTGATGAAAATGATAAACCTTTCTTAACTGGCGAAAGATCTCCAGAAGGTTTCTTTTATGTAAAAGATGGAATTGAGCAAGCAATATCCAGAGGTCTTGCTTATGCACCATACGCAGATTTAATATGGTGCGAAACAGCAACACCAAATTTAGAAGAAGCAAAGAAATTTGCTGATGCTATACATGAAAAATATCCTGGTAAGATGTTAGCTTACAATTGCTCACCATCATTTAATTGGAAGAAACATTTGTCTGATGAAGAAATTGGATCATTCCAAAGAAAAATTGGAGAAATGGGTTACAAATTCCAATTCATTACACTTGCTGGTTTCCATACGCAAAATATTGCGATATTTGAATTAGCGGAAAAATATAAGAAAGAAGGAATGACCGCATACTCTAAAATTCAACAGCATGAATTTGCAAGGGAGAAAGATGGATACACTAGTGTGAAACATCAAAGAGAAGTAGGTACATCTTATTTTGATGCTGTTTCAAATACAATTAGCTCAGGAAAGAGTTCAACCACAGCAATGGAAGGGTCAACTGAGTCAGAACAATTTTAAATGACAGTATAATGTTTACTAGTGGTCTTCTTTTAATCGTAAGCTATCTTTTATTTAAATATACAGTTCAGTGGATCCAATACTACAATCAAACTGATCCAAGAATGCCAAACTCTATTTGGAGATATACTTGTGACTATAAAGTAATAGGCATAAGAGATATTTGTGATCTAGATGACAAGCCATTTGTAAGACAAAGAAGGAAAAGAGACAAAATTGTTACAATTATGTATTTTATAGTAGTCTTCGCCTTTATATTCTCAATGTATTTTATGGCCAGTTTATTAGGATTAATTCTTTAATTTTTGTACTTGGCTCCAAGCAGAGTTAACTGCTCTCATTTTAACTTTGCTTTCATCTAAAACTTCTTGAGGCACACCTTTACTCATTAATAAATCTGGATGATGCTCTTTGCTAAGCTTAAGATAACGTTTTCTAATTGTATCTAATGAGTCGTCGGGTTTGCTCTCTAAAACAATATAAGGATTAAGCTTATCGGATGATTTTCTACTTTCCTTTATTCCATTTATTTGAACATCATTTAATCCAAATATTCTTGCAATATCTTGAATCATTTCTAATTCTTTATCACTTACATGACCGTCTGACTCTGCAATATAAAATAAAGTGTTAATTACTTCCTCTAGAACATTTAGGTTGCCTTTATATACCTCTGCAATTTGTCTTGCGTATGGTTCGTAACCTGTACTTTCTTCTTTAGCCTTATTAAAAATTTTTCCAACTTGATCTAATTCACTATCAGGTATTTTTAATTTATCTTTAACTGCAATTAGTTCTTCACGACTAACCTGTCCATCTACTTTACTTAGTTTGGCCGATAAAACAATTAAAGAAAGTGCAAAAATTTGTTGTGGTTGTGCAAATGATCTAAATCCTCCTCCAGACCTTGATCTTGACATTTTTCCACCGATTAAGGATCCCAACAGCATTCCAAATGGTCCTCCAAGTGAAAAACCTATCATTCCACCAATTAAACTTCCCCAAATAGCCATTAATCAAAACTCCTTAATCTATATTCCCAGTTTCCCATTTTATTATAAGTTACTTTTAAAATTAAATTATTTTTTGGATTATACCATACATCAAATTCAAATTGTTTGTCTTCATCAAGGCTTTCATCATTTGATTTAATTTTGAAATGTTCACTTGAATATTCTTTATTATTTATAATAATATTTTCAGTTCCAATTAAATTTACCGTTTGCCTTTTTATACTTCCAGATAAAGGACTGATTTGTTTATTAGCTTTAAAGATTTTATGGTTCCACCAATTACCAATAGTACAATCTATATCAGCTTCTCCCTTAAATGACGAACCATCAATTATGAATTTATTTTTTGCCTTGTGATATTTTAAATTTACATATTTTTCTTTATCATTTTGGAATGTATTAGATTTAAAAAAAATAAGTTTATCATCTTTATATTTTTCTATAGATTCACTTAATATTGAAAAAACTTTAATACCAAACAATTCTACTTTAAAATTGGTATAATTTTTAACTACAAATAAATCCTCATCAAATTCAAAAAAGTAGCTTGTGCTACCAATAACTTCATTATTTCTTAGAACATCCATTTCAATTTTTTTTATACCCTCATAGTGACTACTGTGTGCAATAGCCTTCGAGCAATAAATAAAAATTGTTATTATCAATACAAAATGTTTCATTTTCATAGATTTTAGTTCAAGAAAGTATAAATAATAGTTAATTATATGTTCCTTACTATCAAAAAAATCCCAAAAGTCTCATGGAGTTCTGATGAAACCTTTAATCTAAAGCCGAAATTATCAACATTATTTTTTCTTTGCTTTGGTCTTATATTGTTCGGTTTTGGCGAAGCATTAGTAGTTATTTCATTCCTTGGAAATTCTCCATGGACTGTAATGGCACAAGGAATCTCAATTAAATCAGGGTTATCTATTGGTGTTGTTACTTTCATTGTAAGTGTCATCGTGTTGTCTTCATGGTACTTTTTAAAACAAAAGCCAGGTCTTGGAACTATATTTAATATCGTAATTATTGCAGCAATGTTAGATATAACAATTGCATTAATTCCAACTCCTGAAAATTATACAATGAAATTGTTAATGGCAGCTCTAGGTGTTATTACAGTTGGACTAGGGAGTGGAGTTTATTTAATTGCAAATTTAGGACCAGGACCAAGAGATGGTTTAATGACTGGATTACAAAAAAAAACTAATCTACCAATTGCAGCCGTGAGAGCTTTTATAGAAATTTCAGTTGCATCAGTAGGCTGGTATTTAGGTGGGACTCTCGGCATAGGGACTTTAATGTTTGCATTCGGTATAGGTCCTTGTATAGCTTTAAGCTTATATTTAATTGATAAGATTATGAATTAAGTAATTAGATTACTTTTTTCACTTCTTTTTCTTTCGTGAGGATCAAGAATTGCTTTTCTAAGCCTACATGATTTTGGTGTAATTTCTAAAGCCTCATCTGTATTAAGTATACTTAATTGTTCAGCTATGGACATTTGTCGAACAGGAGTGAGAACTATATTTTCATCTGTTCCTTGTGTTCTCATATTTGTAAGTTTTTTTCCTTTCATGACATTAATTATCATATCACCTGGTTTTGGTGCTAAGCCCACTATCATTCCAGTATAAACAGGGTCATTATGTGTAACAAACATCTCTCCTCTAGCTTGCAAGTTAAAAATTGAAAAAGCTACCGCCTTACCTTGATCCATAGAGATCAAAGCACCATTTCTTCTTCCCTCCATATCGCCTTCAAACTCACCATAAGAATGAAAAATCCTGTTAATAACACCTGTGCCTTTGGTTAATGTTAAAAATCTGCTTGTATATCCCATCAATCCTCTGGTTGGAGCATGAAAAATCAATCTTTTTTTATTTTTTCCAGTATCTTTTAGTTCAATTAATTTACCTTTTCTTCTGTTCATAGAGTCTATGATTTTAGATGAAAATTCCTCATCAATATCCATAGTGATCTCCTCAATTGGCTCTAATTTTTTAGAATTGTTGTCATTTTTAAATAAAACCTTAGGTGGGCTTACTGTCATTTCAAAACCTTCACGTCTCATTTGTGTTAACAATATCTCAAGCATCAATTCTCCTCTTCCACTTATTTCAAATGCATCTTTATTGGAGTTTTCCGAAAAAGTAATTCCAACATTATTTTGAGCCTCTAAAATTAATCGATCTCTGATTTGAGTACTGGTCAATTTTTTACCCTCTGTCCCAGCCAGTGGAGAGCTATTTACTGTAATTTTTATAGACATTGTTGGTGGATCAATGGGGGTCGCTTTTATTGGCTCATTTACCTCCAAGTCACAAATTGTATCTGCAACGTTAGCTTTTTCTAATCCAGCTATTACTACAATATCGCCTGCTTCTCCAATTTCGATTGGCACTTTTTTTGTACCCTCATATCTAAAGATTTTTGTGAGTCTTCCTTCGTCTACTTTTTTACCCTCTAAATTAATTGCTTTAATCTGTTGATTTGCTTTGGCAGTTCCCTGAGATATTCTTCCCACAAGACTTCTTCCTAAAAAATTATCTGCATAAAGCAATGTTGATAGCATTGCAAAAGGTTTAGATCTATCAAATTTGGAAGGTTTAACATGTTCAAGTACCAAATCTAATAGAGGATTAAGATTTTCTCGAGGTCCATCAATATCCTTACTAGCCCAACCCGATCTTCCACTTGCATACAAAATTGGGAAATCCAATTGTTCTTCGTTTGCATCTAAACTAACAAATAAATCAAATGTTTCATTTAAAACTTCATCAGCTCTTTGATCGGTCTTATCTAATTTATTAATAACAACTATTGGTTTCAAACCCTGCCTTAAGGCTTTACTTAATACAAATTTTGTTTGTGGCATAACCCCCTCTGCAGAGTCCACAAGTAATAATGCTCCATCTGCTAAACTTAAAACTCTTTCAACTTCTGCTGCAAAATCTCTGTGGCCAGGTGTATCGATAATATTTATTCTAGTATCTTTCCAATTTATAGAAGTAGGTTTAGCTAAAATTGTAATTCCTCTTTCCTTTTCGAGTTCACCAGAGTCCATTACTCTCTCATCTATGACTTCATTTTCTCTAAAAGAGCCACTTTGCTTCATCAAATTATCAATCAACGTTGTTTTTCCGTGATCAACATGAGCAATGATGGTAATATTTCTAATATTTTTATTCATAATTCGGTTTTCTTATACATCTAAACCTCAGATTGAAAACAAAAAAAAATTATTTAAATTTCACTTTAAGATGGAAAAAAAATTAAAGTTTCATTGAATACAACCTTAAAAATTTATAAAGTTAATTCATGTGGTTCGTTAGAAAAAGACTGCATAAATTTGTTAAATTAAGTTTTCGTCCACCATGAAAAAGGTAATAAAAAAACCTCCGAAAACTTAATTTCGGAGGTTTTAAATTTTTCAAAGAAATTAGATTGAAAAGGAGTTACATTCCCATTCCACCCATTCCTCCCATGCCACCCATTCCTCCTGGAGGCATACCACCTGCAGCAGCATCCTTCTCTTCAGGTTTATCAGCAACCATAGCTTCAGTTGTAACTAACAATCCTGAAATTGAAGCTGCATCTTGTAAAGCTGTTCTTACAACTTTTACAGGATCAATAATTCCTTCTTTGAACATATCAACATATTGTTCTGTTTGAGCATCATAACCTTGAGAAACCTTATTTGCCTCTAAAAGTTTTCCTACAACGACAGACCCGTCTACACCTGCATTTGTTGATATTTGTCTGATTGGAGCTTGAAGTGCACTCTTTACAATATCTATTCCAGCTTTTTGGTCAGCACCTTTAGCTTTTACTTTATCTAAGTCCTGAGAAGCGTATAAAAGGGCACATCCGCCACCAACTACAATTCCTTCTTCAACTGCAGCTCTTGTAGCATTTAGTGCATCTTCAACTCTATCTTTTTTTTCTTTTACCTCTACCTCAGTTGCACCACCGATTTTAATAACTGCAACTCCTCCAGCTAATTTAGCTAAACGCTCTTGAAGTTTTTCTCTATCATAATCAGAGGTAGTTTCTTCAACTTGCTGCTTGATTTGAGCACATCTTGCCTCAATATCGGATTTCTTTCCAGTGCCACTAACGATTGTACTATTTTCTTTATCAACTTTTACCCTTTTTGCCGATCCAAGGTCTGTGATTTTTACATTTTCAAGTTTAATACCTAGATCTTCAGATATAACCTGACCACCAGTCAAAATTGCAATATCCTCTAACATTGCTTTTCTTCTATCCCCAAATCCAGGAGCTTTTACTGCAACAACTTTTAAACCACCTCTTAATTTGTTTACAACTAAAGTTGCAAGGGCTTCTCCCTCTACATCTTCAGATATAATCATAAGTGGTCTTCCAGCTTGAACAACTGCCTCTAAAAGTGGAACCATCGGTTGAAGGTTTGTTAATTTTTTTTCGTGTAAAAGAATTAACGGATTTTCAAGCTCAGTTGTCATTTTTTCAGCATTCGTTACAAAGTATGGTGATAAATATCCTCTATCAAATTGCATACCCTCAACAACATCAAGTTCTGTCTCAATACTTTTCGCTTCTTCGACAGTAATAACTCCTTCATTACCAACTTTTTGCATTGCTTTAGCAATCATGCTTCCAATTTCTTTATCTCCATTTGAAGAAATTGTTCCAACTTGAGCAATCTCATCACTATCTTTAACTTTTTTTGCTGAGGAGATTAATTTTTCTTTCACATGCTCTACAGCAGCGTCAATTCCTCTTTTTACATCCATTGGGTTCATCCCAGCTGTAACATATTTACAGCCTTCTTTCACAATAGCTTGAGCCAAAATAGTTGCTGTAGTAGTTCCATCACCAGCTTCATCATTTGTTTTGCTAGCAACTTCCTTAACCATCTGAGCTCCCATATTTTCAAATTTGTCGTCTAAATCAATTTCTTTTGCAACTGAAACACCATCTTTAGTTGTTCTAGGTGCACCATATGCTTTATCAATGACTACATTTCTTCCTTTAGGACCAAGAGTAACCTTGACTGTGTTAGCTAGTATATCAACACCCTTTAACATTGATGTTCTAGCATCTGAATCGAATTTAACTATTTTTGCCATTATAATTTCTCCTTCTATATTAATTTTATTTAGATGTAGAAATTCCCATAATGTCAGACTCTTTCATTATGCTGTACTCTTTGCCATCTATTTTAACTTCTGTTCCTGACCACTTGCCAAAAAGAACTTTATCACCAACCTTAACATCCATTGGTATAATTTTTCCATCCTCAGTTTTTGAACCACCACCTACGGCAACAACTTTACCTTCTTGTGGTTTCTCTTGTGCAGAGTCTGGGATTATAATTCCTCCAGCAGTTTTTTCACTACTGTCTAATACTTCTATTAACACTCTATCGTGTAACGGTTTAAACTTCATAAATACTCCTTTAAATTAAAGTTCATATAGATGCATGTGACTATTTTTTCAAGATCTGGTCTAAAATATATAAAGTAGAAAATCCAAGAATTTATTAGTTTTTTAAGCTATATCTGAAATATGAGTAAAAATTTAGAGCAAATAGGCTTAAAATCAATTGTAAGTCAGTATGATTTATTTTTCATCGATATCTGGGGAGTAATTCATAATGGAATAAAGCTTCATAAGAATGCAGTAAAAGTTTTAGAAGAATTATCAAAAAATAATAAAAAATTTATTTTACTTACAAATGCTCCAAGACCAAATTTAACTGTAATTAATACCCTTAAAGGAATGGGATTAAATAAGTTTTCTGAAACTGTTTTTACATCCGGAGAAGCATCTCTTAGATATATTTTAGAAAAATTTAAAAACAAAAAATTTTTTCATTTAGGACCACCTAGAGATTTTGATTTATTCAGAAACTTTGAGAACAATAAAGTCAACAATATAGATGACTCAGAATACATATTGTGCTCAGGACTTTTCGAGGAACATGAGAATGATTTGGAGTATTATAAAAATTTTCTATCAACGCAAATATCAAAAAAAATGATATGTACTAATCCAGATTTAATAGTTGATAGAGGAAATAAAAGAGAATACTGCGCTGGATCTATAGCTAAATCATTTGAGGAAATTGATGGAGAAGTAATATATTTTGGCAAACCTTATCCACCAGTTTATGAACTTGCTGCCACAGTTAAAGATAAAAAAATATTATGTATTGGTGATAATTTAAATACGGATATAAAAGGAGCCATGACTCAAAATTTTGATTCACTACTGATCACAGGTGGTATACATAGACAAGAAATTTCAAATTTTTCTATTGAAAAAGTACTAAAAAATTATGATGCAAAAATTAATTATTTTCAGAGTGAATTAAAATGGTGAAACAGTCTAAGATTTTTAATAATTTTAATATTTCAAAAAAATTTAAAAATTCTATTATCTTGATTGGAAACTTT
>CACCGT010000008.1 GCA_902545635.1 uncultured Pelagibacteraceae bacterium
CCAACTAAATAACAAACACCAGCTAACCATAAACACAATTCATTAGCCCATAATGTTGGTTTAAATAGAACATACCTCATAAAAATTTCATACATCATGACAATAACAATTATGGGGATTAAATATTTTATAGTGTGGCTTAAAAATAAACTAATTCTATCAATCCAATTTATTGGAAAATCGTCTTTACTTGCAACCTTCTCATTTTGCTCTTTTAATTGCTTTTCTTGTATTTCTTTATCACTCATTGGCAAAAAAATTTTATAAGAAGGGCCCAATTAAAGGCCCTTCTATATTTCGTTAAGTGTTTTTTATTATAGGATACCGTTAGCTTTCATATAAGCTTTGTGTATCTCTATAAGTGCAGCAGCTTCAGGAGATTTAGTCTTCCATTCTTCCCAAGCGCCAAGTGCAGCATTTCTGAACTTAAGCCTGTCTTCTCGAGACCAGTCATGCAGAGTAACGCCCATTTCTTTTAAAGCTTTTACAGCTTCTGCATTTTTTCTTTCAACTAAGCTAGTAATAGTTCTTCCTGCTATTTCTATCCCTGCTTTCATTGCACCTTTTTCATGAGGTTTTAACTTGTTCCAAACTTTAGTGTTACAAGCTAAGTGGTCAGCTGGCATAGAGTGGAAACCTGGATATGTAGCATATTTATTTTGCTCATAGTGTCCACCAGCATAGTTTGTTGCTAATGATGAATAGTCAGCACCATCGATTAGACCAGTTTGTAAAGCAGTTGGGACTTCACCAAAATCCATAACTATTGGTTTAGCTCCTAATGTTGTAAAGATCATACTTTCCATTCCTGGAGGTGATCTAAATTTAAAGTCTTTTAGTGAAGCAACATCTGGAATTGGTCTGCTAGAAATTAAAGACTCATGTCCTGGTATCCACCAACCAATTAATGTCATTCCATATTTATTGTAAAGTGCATCAACAGCTTCTTGAGCTCCTGGGAAATTCAAGAATTCATATTGTTGATATGGGTTATCATATCCACCCATTACATCACCTGCGAATTGGAAAGCCGCGTTTTTACCAGTTTGGTAACCAGCCCCTGTCATATCACAGTCAATAATTCCAGTTTGTGCAGAGTTAAATACCTCAGCTGACTTACCTGTTACAGATGAAGAGTAAAACATTTGTATTTTCAAACTTCCACCAGAAAACATTTCAACGTTTTTAGCAAATTGAGCTGCAACTTCACCATTTGGTGAACTAGCTGTAAAGTGAGTTTCTATTTTAAGTGTTTTTGCATGAGCAGAACCAAGTAAAGCAATAGATACCACAGCAATAGCAGCTGTTAGTTTTGTTATTAATTTTAACATTATTTCCTCTCAGTTATGTTATTTTCTAAATTTAAACATAAAGAGAAAAAGATTTCAAATAAAAGTAAGAAATTATGTATAGACACTATATATAATTTAAAATCTTACAACTTTTGGTTGAATACTAAACTACCTCTGAAATTAGTGGTTTATTTGAAAAAAAACACTTTAAATTATCAACTGCTAACATACTCATTGCTAATCGAGTTTCATGTGTTGCACTACCAACATGAGGTAATACAAAACAATTTTCTAATTCTAAATATCTTTTGTCTAGATTCGGTTCATTATTAAACACATCAAGTCCTGCCCCATAAATTTTTTTGTTTTTTAAAGCCTCTAATAGTGCTTCGTCATCTACAGTCGATCCTCTTGATGTATTTATAAACACTGAATGTTTTGGAAACAATTTCAAGGTTTCTGAATTGATTATATTTTTTGTTTCCGTAGTAGCAGGAGTATGTAAACTTACATAATCACAATTAGGTAACATAGATTTTAAATCTGAGTAATAAGTAGCATCTTTTTCAAGATCTGCAGATAATTTATTTCTATTGAAGTAAATTATTTTCATTTTAAAAGCTCTTGCTCTATCAGCTACAATCTGGCCAATTCTTCCCATTCCTATTATGCCTAAAGTTTTTCCTGTAATTTGATTACCAACCATTAATTTAGTAATATCTGGTCTATGATCTTTCCAAGTATTTGTCTTTACCAAATTGTAAGCTTCTCCAATTCTTCTTGAAGATGCTAAAATTAGCAGAATAGTTATTTCTGCTACAGAATCATTTAATACATTCGGTGTATTCGATACTTTTATGTTTTTTTCCTTAGCTGATTGAGTATTTATATTGTCGTATCCAACTCCAACATGACCAATTACTTTTAACCTACCTGTCAAACTATCAAAGAAATTCTTATCTAATTTATCAAAACTTGTTGAAATTAATCCATCATAATTATTTACAAATTTAATTAATTCTTCATACGGATAAGGCTTGTCTTTCAAATTTAAAGTAACATCGAATTCTTGTTTTAATATCTCCTCTGCTCCATCAGAGATTTTTCTAGAAACTAGTATTTTTGGCTTCATCTAATGGGAGTTTCTTAAAATACCCTTAGTTTTAGTAATATCTAAATATTGATCTCTTGACATTATACATGCCCCATCTTCGAGTTGACCAACATTTGATCTAGAAATTTCTTGCCAAGGAGTTTGGTTATTCAGTTTTTTTATTTTTTTCTTTTTTCTTCTTTTTGTAAATTCTAATTTTGTTATTTGAAGATCTACTCTTCTTTTATTTAAATCTATTGTCATTTTATCGCCAGTTTTAACAATTGCTAAATCTCCACCTACTGCAGATTCTGGTGATACATGAAGTATTGATGGACTTTCTGAGGTACCGCTCTGCCTACCATCACCAAGCGTTGGCAAAGCATTTATGCCCTTTTTTAATAGTCTATCTGGTGGTTGCATGTTCACCACTTCAGCAGATCCTGGATATCCAACAGGTCCACATCCTCTTATTATTAAAATTGAATTTTCATCAATCTTTAACTTTTTGCTATTAATTCTTTTATGATAATCTTCAGGTCCTTCAAAAACTACAGCTTTACCTTTAAAGACATTTGGATGTTTGGGATTTGACAAATATCTTTCCCTAAATTCTTTGCTAATAACTGAAGTTTTCATGATTGCTGATGAAAAGAAATTACCTTTCATAACTAAAAAACCTGCCTTATCAGTTAAATTATCTTTAAAAGTTTTTATTACATCTCTATCGACATTAATTTTTTTTCTTAAGTTTTGAGCAACTGTTTTTCCTGTTACAGTTATTAAGTTTTGGTGGATTTTTTTATGCTTCATTAATTCTTTCATGATTGCAGGTATACCGCCTGCTCTGTAAAAACCTTCCATTAAATGCTCTCCAGCAGGTTGGCAGTTAGCCAATAAAGGTATTTTGTGCCCTAATTTTTGCCAATTGGATAAATCGAATTTTACACCCATGTGTTTCGCAATTGCAATTAGATGAGTAGTACAATTACTTGATGCACCTATGGCACTAGCAACTACAACTGCATTTTCAAAGGCTTTCTTTGTCATTATTTTAGAAGGTGTAAGATCTTCATGGACCATATTTACAATTCTCGATCCTGTCTCAAAAGAAATTTGTTCTCTTTCTCGATAAGGTGCTGGTATCACAGCACATCCAGGTAAAGACATCCCCAATGCTTCCGCCACTGAATTCATTGATGAAGCAGTTCCCATCGTATTACAATGGCCAGGACTTGGTGAAGATGCAGCTGCCATATCCATAAATTCCTCGTAATTAATTTCTCCTTTAGCATGTAATCTTCTTGCTTCCCAAATAATGGTTCCTGCTCCAGCTTTCTTGCCCTTATAATTTCCATCCAGCATTGGGCCACCAGATAAAACAATTGCAGGAATATTTACTGTAGCAGCGGCCATTAAAGCTGCTGGAGTAGTTTTATCACAACCAGTTGTAAGTATTACTCCATCTATTGGATAACCGTAAAGAACTTCGACCAATGATAAGTAAGATAAATTTCGATCCAACATTGCAGTAGGCTTTTTTCCAGTTTCTTGGATTGGGTGAGTAGGAAATTCCATCGGAATACCACCTGCTCTTCTAATTCCATCTTTAATTCTTTTGCTCAAAGATAAAAAATGTCTATTGCATGGTGACAAATCACTACCTGACTGTGCAATACCTATTATTGGATTACCTGATTGAAGCTCTTCTCTTGTAAGTCCGTAATTTAGATATCTTTCTAAATACATGGCTGTCATGCCTGGATCTTTGGGATCATCAAACCATTGTTTGCTTCTTAAATTCTTTTTTTTCATCAAATTATAAATATTTTATTTAAATTAAATTAATTTATAATGTTTTATAAAACTTATATTAAAAAATGAATAGTCTAATTGTTCTAAATAAAAATGACAATGTTGGTGTAAGTCAATTCATTATGCCAGAAAAAACAAAAATTAACGGTCAAGATATTAGCACTATTGATCCAATACCCTTTGGACATAAAGTTTGTTTAAAACCAATAAAAAAAGGTGATCCAATAATCAAATATGATCAAATAATAGGATTTGCCTCTAAAAATATAAGTGCAGGAGAACACGTTCACACGCATAATTTAGAATTCAAGGAATTTGAAAGAGCTTTTAAAGTAAATAATAAAAAAACAATTGTTGATGAAAATGCAGATACTTTTTTCAACGGAATTTTGAGAGAAAATGGTCAAGTTGCTACAAGAAACTATATAGGAATTGTAAGTACAGTAAATTGTTCAGCAACTGTAACAAAGATGATTGTTGAAAAGATAAAATATTCAAATATTTTAAATGATTACCCTAATATAGATGGGATCGTTCCAATTACGCATTCTACTGGATGTGGCATGAATACAGTTAGCGAAGGAATGCAAATGTTTCAAAGAACAATTGATGGTTTTAAAAATCATCCAAATTTTTCACATGTTTTTGTCATTGGTTTAGGTTGCGAATGCGCACAAGTAAGTTTATTTGATGAGTCTGTCAAAAAACATAAAAGGATACATTTTTTAACAATACAGGATGAGGGTGGCACAAAAAAGATTGTGGAGAAAGTTTTATCTCAAATCAAAAATCTGTTATCTGAGGCTAATGATATTAAAAGAACTCCAGAGTCAGTGAGTCATTTAACTTTAGCTCTTCAATGTGGTGGCTCAGATGGATATTCAGGTATAACTGCAAATCCAGCTTTGGGTGTGGCAGCTGATATGTTGGTAAAAAAAGGGGGAAGTTCTATATTATCAGAAACTCCTGAGATTTATGGTGCAGAACATCTTTTAATCAATAGAGCAAATAGCCAAGAAACAGCAGATAAACTTATGAAAAGATTAGAATGGTGGAAGCATTATACTTCAATAAACAACAGTACAATGGACAACAATCCTGCACCAGGCAATAAAAGAGGTGGCTTAACTACAATTTTAGAAAAATCTCTTGGTGCTGTTGCAAAGGGCGGTAAATCAATTTTAGAAGATGTATTGGAATATGCAGAGCCATTGAAAAATAAAGGCTTTAATTTTATGGACTCCCCTGGATATGATCCAGTTTCTGTGACAGGTCAAGTTGCTTCCGGTGCAAATGTTATATGTTTTACCACAGGTAGAGGTTCTTGCTTTGGATGTAAACCAGTACCAAGTTTAAAATTGTCAACCAATTCTGCAATGTATGAAAAAATGGAAGAAGATATGGATATTAATTGCGGAACAATAGCTGAAGGAAAAGAAGATATTGAAAAAGTTGGAAGTAAGATATTTGATCTTGTTGTAAATACGGCTTCAGGGAATAAATCAAAAAGTGAAATTAATGGCTACGGTGATGAGGAATTTAATCCTTGGCAAATTGGCGTTGTAATGTAGCTTTTGATTGATTAATAAAAACCTCCCATGTCTAAAAATCCAAAAGCTTCCTTGTTTAAAGTAATTTTTCTATCTGCTTCAGGTTTTTTTTTATTTGTATGCATGGACTCTACAGCAAAATATTTAGGAAGTGTTATGCCTGTGACTCAAGCAGTATGGGGCAGATTTTTTTTCCATTTTATTGCACTTTGTGTTTATTTTTTACTATTTAAGCCAAAATTAAATTTAACAAGAAACTTTAAAATTCAAATTGTTAGATCTTTATTAATGGTGACAGCAACATTCTTTATGTTTAACTCATTACAAAGATTTGATTTAGTTGATATATACGTTGTTTTTTTTAGCGCACCATTAATTGTTTCATTATTATCAGCATACTTTTTAAAAGATATTTTATCTCCCAAAGGTATAATTTTAATGCTGTTAAGTTTTGGGTCAATTGTTTACGCTTTAGGTCCTAGTATGAAAATATTATCACCTGAGCTAATCTTTCCAATAGTTCCTCCATTATGTTGGGCGCTTTATCAATTCTTTACCAAACTTATTTCTGGGAACAATGAACCTTTTTCAGCAGTTTTTTATACCGCTGTTACTGGTGCTTTAATTTTTACTATTTATATTTCTTTTAATTGGACACCAATTGAGAATAATTTTTATTGGATAGGATTAGTAGCAATGGGTATTTTTGGTTTCATAAGTCACTTTATAATTATTTATGCAATTCAATTATCAAATTTATCTTTTGTAACTAACTTTCAATATTCACAGTTATTATGGTCAACCATAATTAATTTTTTAATTTTTGGTGTACCTGCAGATATAAGTAAAATAATAGGCCTTATAGGTATTATAATTTTTGGAGTTATGTTTATTAGAGTTGAAGGATCAAAAAAGGTTAAAAAAGTTATTTAATTTTTATTTTTTTTCCTGATTTTGAACTTTTATTTATTGCATCAAAAATAATAAGAGAGTTTAGACCATCATTACCTGTCACTTTAGGTTTTTCTTTTTTTTTTACAACTTTAGAGAAATGATCAATTTGATTAATTAAAGTTTCATTACTCTTTTGAACATTTATTTTATTATTATGAATTCTATTCCACCAACTTCTTTCTTTTTGATAATACCAATATTTTAAATTTGGAAATTGAACAGAGCCTTTTGTTCCTCCTATAAAATAAGATGATTGATCAGTTATTGGATAAGCAGGATTTTCACCAGCGGTTAACTCATAACTCCAAGGAGAAGCAATAGTGTCAGATATATTTAAAGTACATAAAGCACCAGACTTAAAAAATAGATTTACTGAAGCTGTATCTTCAACCTTGTATTTTCTTATACTATTTGATTTAAAAGCCTGAACATATTTTACTGGGCCAAGTAAAAAACAAATCATATCAATATCATGAACTAAATTAATACCTAATGGACCGCCACCGTCACTTATTCTCCATTTTTCATTAAAATAATTTTTGTGTTTATAAAGCCAACATAAAATATTTGCAGATACAATTCTGCCAAGTTTTTTACCTTCTATTATTTTTTTTACTTTATTAACGATAGAATTATGTCGTCTATGATATCCTATTAATAAAGATGTTTTGTTTTTATTTGCACTACTTATAATTTTTTTTGCTGATTTAATATTATCTGAAATAGGTTTTTCTAACAAAACAGGTATTTTTGAATTTAAAAATTGTACAGTATCCGTTTCATGTAAAACATTTGGAGTTGCAACTACAACGGCATCAGGCTTATCACTTTCTAATAGTATTTTAATATTTTTATATAGTGGAACCTTGAATTTTTTCGCTAATTCATTGCCTGTTTTTTTTATTTCTACAATTGAGTGAAGAGAAGCATTTTTAGATCTTTGGATTGCTTTAATATGCTGTAATCCCATTAATCCAATACCAATTACTGAGATTTTTACTTTCTTAGGCACAATTCTATATCTTAGGTGATGCCAGCATCTATAATAAAGTTCTGTTTAGTGCATCCTGAGGACACATCAGAAGAGAGATGAACAACTAAACTAGCTACATCAGCTGGTTTTAATTGCCTTTTCAAACATTGTTTATCAAGAATAAACTTTTTATATTTAGGCGTTAACCAATGCTTTATTTGGCGTTCAGTAGCAATTGATCCTGGGGTAACAGAGTTGCACCTAATATTGTATTTACCAAATTCTCTTGCAAAAGATCTAGTTAAACCAATAACAGCTGATTTTGCTGTTTCGTAAGCAACCTTGTCACCTTCTCCTAACATCCAAGAAACTGAACTCAAATTTATAATTACCCCACCTTTTTTTTTAATCATTCCTCTTAAAACAGCTTTAATTGTAAAGAAAAAATGTTTTAAGTTTACATCCATTCTATTGTTCCAATATTTTTCATCTACCTGTTTAGTTGAATGCCTATCATCATTGGCTGCATTATTTATTAAAATATCAATAGGCCCTTTTGATTTTATTATTTTTTTAATTATATTTTCTAATTTTTTTATTCTTAAAAGATTACATTCAATAAAGTGTGGAGCTTTAATCTTTTTTTTTTTTAAATTTGAAATTAATTTTTTGGATTCTTTTATATTTATATCTACAAAATAAACTTCACATTCTTGCTCACAAAAGTGCTCTACTATAGATGCGCCTATTCCAGATCCTCCTCCTGTAATAAAAACTCTTTTATTTTTAAGATCAAAATATTTTACTTTCATTTATATCCTTTCCTCAGTTTTAGCATCAAATAAAGAAATTTGTGTTAAATCAAAATATAATTTTGTATTTTTTAATAATTCAATCTTAATCGTAGAAGGAAATTTAGCTAATACTTCTTGATTTTCATAATCAAATGTCATTATTTGCTCATGACCAATATACTCACTTAAATCAGCTCTTAGATTAATTTCAAAATCTCCCTCATTAGATTTTTTAGAGAATATATGCTCTGGTCTTATACCAAAAAAAACTTCTTTATTTTCTAAATTAGATTTTTCTATAAAATCGTAACCATTTATTGGAATTTCAAAGTTTGAGCCATTAGCAACAAATGAAATTTGATTTGAACTTTGTTTTAGATTACCTTTAATCAAATTCATTGATGGTGAACCAATAAAATCTGCCACAAATGTATTGCTAGGCTTGTTGTAAATATTTTCTGGCGTATCATTTTGTTGGATTACACCATGATTCATTATTGCAATATTGGTACCTAAACTCATAGCCTCAGTTTGATCATGAGTAACATAAACTACAGTTGTTTTAAGCTGTTGATGAAGTTTTTTAATCTCTCTTCTCATTTCAACTCTTAATTTTGCATCCAAATTAGATAATGGTTCATCAAATAAAAATATTCTAGGCTCCCTTACTAATGCTCTTCCAATAGCAACACGTTGTCTTTGACCTCCTGAAAGTTGCGAAGGTTTCCTTTCTAGCAAAGCATCTACCTGCAAAAATTTTGAAACTTTTTGTAACTGTTCCTCTATTTTTTCTTTAGACACTTTGGCTTGTTTAAGGCCAAATATCATATTTTCTCGTACATTCATGGATGGATACAAAGCATAAGACTGAAATACCATTGCAATATTTCGGTCTTTTGGTTCTACTTTGCTTACATTGTAATCATCTATATATACATTCCCCTCATTTATTGTTTCTAAACCAGCTATAATATTTAATAACGTTGACTTTCCACAGCCCGAAGGACCTAAAAGTACTAAGAAATTTCCTTCGTCTATTTCTAAATTAATTTTTCTTAAAACTTCTGTTGTTCCAAAATTTTTTGATAATTCATCAATTTTTAACGTTTTCATCTTTATCCTTTCACTGCTCCTGAAGTTAATCCTCTAATAAAATATTTACCTGCTAATACGTAAACAATAAGTGTAGGAACACCTGCAATTATTGCTGAAGCCATATCTACATTATATTCCTTAACACTTGTACTTGATAAAACCATATTATTTAACGCAACTTGAATTGGTGCAGCCTCTCCAAATGAAAAAGTTGATCCAAATAAAAAGTCATTCCATATTTGAGTAAATTGCCAAATAACTGTTACTACTATAATTGGTGCTGATATAGGAAGCAAAATTTTGAAAAATATTTTAAAAAAACCAGCTCCATCTATTCTTGCAGCTTTTACTAATTCTGTTGGAACAGAAATATAATAATTTCTAAAAAATAAAGTTGTAAATGGAATTCCGTAAACTGTGTGGACTAACACAAGTCCAATTACTGAGTTCGATATTCCTAAAACTCCAAGAGTTCTAGCCATCGGTAATAAGATTGCTTGGAATGGAATGAAACATCCAAATAATAAAAAAAGAAATACCCATTGGTCTCCTTTAAATCTCCATTTTGTTAATACATATCCTGTCATTGCTCCAATAAATGTTGAAAAAAATACAGCTGGAACAACCATCTTAATTGAATTCCAAAAGTATGGTTTTAAAAATGTATCACCAGCTCCATATCCTCTACCTCCCCAGGCAACAGCCCAAGAGTCAAAGTTTAATCCACTTGGCCAGGTTAATAATGTGCCTTGGCGAATTTCCTCCATTGTTTTTAATGAAGTTACAATCATTACGTATAATGGAAATATAAAATACAAAGCAAAAAGTATTAGTACTAAGTATAAAAACCATCTTAAGAACATGTTTGTATATTTAGATCTCTGCTCAAGTTGCTTATAAGAAGTGTGTATATTATCTTGCATTTTCTCTCCTCAACTCAGAATATAAGTATGGTATTATTACCGCTGCTACTGCCATAAACATCATCATTGCACTTGCAGCTGATAAACCAACTTGACTTTTATGAAAAGCAGTTTGAGTCATATATAATGCAGGCATAGTTGTGGATATTCCTGGACCACCCTGTGTTAACGCAACTATTAAATCATAACTTTTAATTGATATATGAACTAAAATTACAAAACTTGTAAAAAATACTGGTCTCATCATTGGAAGTAATATTTTCCAATAAACTGTGAACAGATTTGCTCCATCTATTTTAGCTGCTTTAACAATTTCATCTTCAACTGATCTCAATCCAGCTAAAAATAATGCCATTACAAAACCAGCGGATTGCCAGACACCCGCAATTACGATGGTATAAATGGCCATTTCCCGATTAACCAACCAATCAAATGTAAAGTTTTCAAATCCCCAATCAATAAACATTTTTTGGATACCAAGCGTTGGATTTAAAATCCATTTCCATGCAGTACCTGTTACAATGAAAGATAAAGCCATAGGGTATAGGTAAATTGTTCTTAGAACACCCTCTGCTCTAATTTTTTGATCCAAAAATATTGCAAGAATAATTCCAATTACCACACAGAAGATTAAAAATAATGCAGTAAAAATAAGTAAATTATCTACAGCAATAAGCCACTTTCTTGACCCCCAAAGTTTAACATACTGGCCAACGCCCCATAATTCATATTTGGGTAAAATTTTTGAATTAGTAAAAGATATATATAAAGTCCAAAGCACAAAACCATATACAAACCAACCAATTAATCCAACAGCAGGCGCCATTACAATTTTTGGTAAGTTTTTTTCCAACCACTTGAACATTATAAATATTTTTTAATTTTGATTAAAAAAAAAGGCCACCTAAAAATTAGGTGGCCTCAATTATTATTTTTTACATATTATCTAATACAGAATCAGCTAAAGCATTTGCAGCATCAACAGATGACATATCAGAATTAAAATGTTCTGTTATTACATCTTGAAGCGCAGCTTTCATAGTATTACCTTGAGCCATTCCATGAGCAAAACTTGGTACTAAACCACCACTAGCACCTGCAGTTTTAATGTCAGAATTTGAGGTTTTTGCACATTTATCAAATTCATCCATAGAAACATCTAATCTTGCTGGAATTGATCCTTTGTATAGGTTAAAAACTTTTTGGAAGTTTTTACCCATCATTAACTTAGCTAATAATTTTTGACCTTCTTGTTTTTCTGGATCACTAGTTTTGTAGAATATGAAACTATCTACATTGTATAAGTATCCATTATTAGAAGGTGTTGGAGCACAATAGTAATCTACACCTGGAACTTTTCCAGCAGCTGTAAATTCACCTTTTGCCCAATCTCCCATAATTTGAAAACCTGCTTTACCTTCGATAACCATTCCAGTCGCAACGTTCCAATCTCTTCCTGGGCTACCTTCATCTGTGAACCCTTGAAGTTTTCTCATTTGATCAAAAACTTTAACAGTTGTTTCACTTCTTAAACAAGTTTCTTTAAGATCAACATAGCAGTTTTTATAATAGTTGTTTCCACCGATACCCATAGCAACTGCTTCGAATACTGTTGCATCTTGCCAAGCTTGACCACCATGTGCAAATGGAATTACACCAGCTGCTTGTAGTTTTTCTGCTGCTGCATTTAATTCATCCCATGATGTTGGAACCGAAATTCCATTAGCATCGAATACTGCTTTGTTTGCCCACATCCAGTCAATTCTATGAATGTTTACTGGAGCTGCACAATATGGACCGCTATTATTTTGACATTTGTGAACTGCTGCAATCATTGGATCTAATAAATTATCCCAACCTTCTGACTGTGCAATTGGATCAATATTATAAGGAGCAACTACGCCTTCTTGATCGTATTCTTGAATTGTTGGTCCTTTAATTTGAGAAGCTGACGGAGGATCTCCTGCAACTATTCTTGCTTTTAAAGCAACATTGGCAGCATCTCCACCACCACCTGTTACTGGCATATCTAGCCACTCACCACCGTTAGCAGCGAAATCATCTTTTAATACTTTAAGAGCAGCAGCTTCACCACCTGATGTCCACCAGTGCAAAACCTCAATTTTTGGTCCAGCAATAGAAGAAGTAGATGTGAAAGCAAATGCTATTAAAGCAATTAACATTTTTTTCATATATTTCCCTCTTATTTGTTAAATTAAGTTAACTTAAAAAAATCAAGTATAGATTGTTTTGGGGTTAGTCTACAATAAAAAAAAATTACAACCTATAATTGATTCTAGAAAATTTAATAAAATTTATAAGCACTGATATTAAAAGGAATTTTATTGTAAGTTTTTTTTAAATTTTAAATTGTATTTTAATAAATAGATTTCCTTCCCAATCTTGCCGCACCTCTTACACCACTAGCATCTCCATATTTTGGTTTAAGAAAAACACCTTCATATTCTCTTCCAGTTACAAATTTTCTTACAATAGTTTCAATTTCACTTAAAAAATCAATTTCGTTTGATACACCTCCACCAAAAACAAAACAATCTGGATCAAGAATATTAATTATATTTGCTAGAGACATTGCTAAATTTACTTTAAAATTATCTATTAAATTTTCTGCATCTAAATCATGTTTTCTATATAGCTCAAAGATCTCATTAGTTTTTAAATTTTTTTTATATTGCTTATTAAATTTTTTAGCTAAACTTAAGCCTGAAATAAAACTCTCAATTTCTCCTTCTCTTAAGTTAGTAGATTGAAAATTTTCTTTTTTTGCTATTAAATGAGTAATTTGATTGTGACCCCACTCACCTGCTACACCATTTGGGCCGGTTACAATTTTTTTATCAATTACTAAACCACCGCCAGCACCAGAACCAAGTATAATGCCATAAACTATTTTATAATGTTTTCCAGATCCATCAATAGCTTCTGATAAAGCAAAGGAGTTTGCATCATTTTCACAAAATACTTCCTTACCTAGTATTTTTCTTAGATCTTTTTGAAATGGTTTTTTTTCTAACCAGGGACAATTTGGTGCATTTTTAACTAATCCTGTTTGAGGAGAATGAATTCCAGGATGACAAACACCTATAGGTAATTCTCTTTTTAATTCTTTTTCTAATTTATCACTTATCTCTTTTATTGTCTTAATTATCTTTGTGTAATCTTTGGGACAATCAGTTCTTTCACGATTACTTTCGTTACCATTTTCATCAAGAACCACACTCTCAATTTTTGTTGCTCCAACGTCTATACCTATCTGCATAAATTAATAAGTTGCTCTGCCACCACTTAAATCAAATACTGCAGCTGTTGAAAAAGAGTTTTCCTCACTTGATAACCAAGTAACTAAAGATGCCAATTCATCTACTTTTGCAAATTTATTTCTAGGAATTTTGGATAACATGTAATTGATATGCTCTTCAGTCATTTGATCAAAAATTCGCGTTTTTGCAGCTGCTGGTGTAACGCAATTTACTGCAATATTTTTTAGAGCTAATTCTTTTCCTAATGATTTAGTTAGTCCAATTACTCCTGCTTTTGATGTACTGTAAGCACTCGCATTAGGATTGCCTTCTTTTCCAGCAATTGAGGCAATATTTACAATTCTTCCATAATTATTCTTTATCATGTATGGGGTTACCGCTTTACAGCAATAAAACACTGCATTTAAATTTAAATCTATTACCTTTTTCCATTCTTCAAGTGGGTAATCAACTACTGTAGTATTTTTTCCTGCAACTCCTGCATTGTTAATAAAAATATCGATTTTTTTGTGTGTTTTTTCAATTTCAGTTAAATTTTTTTCGATACTTTCATAATTTCCAACATCAACAATCTGATATGAGATTTTATCAGAATTAATTTTGCTAATTGCAGTTTTAATTGCTTCTTCATCTATATCCCAAATTATTACACTTGCTCCAGATTCTATAAACCTTTCAGTTATAGCCAATCCAAAACCTTGGGCTCCTCCAGTTACTATTGCAACTCTATTTTTTAAGTCGAAATTAATCATATTAATTTTTTTGTTTTTTTGATCTTAATAAAGGAAAAGCTAATGCAATTAAAGATAAAATGAAAAATGTTAAAGCAATTGGTCTTGTTAAGAACATTAGCCAATTTCCATCAAATATAACTAAAGATTGTCTTAAAGTTCCCTCCACTAATTCTCCTAAAATTAATCCTATAATTACAGGTACAACTGAAAAACCAAATCTTCTCATAAAAAATCCAAGCACACCAAAAAATAACATAATCCAAACATCAATTATTGATTGACTTAAAGAATAAGTTCCACAAACAGATACAGCAAATATCATAGGCCATAAAATTTTGTTAGGAACAAGTGTTATCCTCGCAAATAATTTTGCACCAAAAAATCCAAATATAAAAAATAAAACATTTGCTATTAACATGGCCCCAAAAATTCCATATAAAAAGTCTGGCTGTTCTCTAAATAAATCTGGACCAGGCCTAACACCATGAATAATTAAACCAGTTAATATTACTGCTGTTGTAGCACTTCCAGGAATTCCAAGAGCTAAAGTTGGAACCATTGCACCTCCAGTAGCTGCATTATTAGCAGCCTCTGCTCCAGCAATTCCCTCTATTGATCCTTTGCCAAATTCCTCTGGTTCTTTAGAAAATCTTTTTGCTTCTGAATAACCAATCAAAGATGCAACTGTTCCTCCCTCAGCTGGTAAAACACCAATAAAAGATCCTATACCGCTCGATCTTAGAATTGTTTTCCATGTTTTTTTATAATCATCTAGAGATGGAAGTTTAACTGCTTTTAGTGCAACTCTTTTAAAAACTTGATCAAGAAGTGTAGACTGGGTTAACATTTCACTTATAGCAAATAAACCTACTACTACAGGTATAAATCCAATTCCAACCGAAAGTTCATTAATTCCATAAGTAAATCTGTCAATTGAAGTCATAAAATCTTTTCCAATAGTAGAAATTAAAATTCCAAATGCACCAGCGATTAAATTTTTAATTGGACTACCTTCGCCAATTGATGCGAGCATTGTTAAACCAAAAATAGCTAATGCAAAATATTCTGGTTGGCCAAATTCATATGCAAGTTTAGCTAACACAGGTGCAAAAAATACCAAAACTATTACACTAAAAATTCCACCCACCGTACTTGAAACTGTTGCCATACCTAAAGCTCTTCCTGCTTCTCCCTTTTGAGCTAATGGATAACCATCTAGACAAGTGGCGGCTGCGGCTGGAGTTCCGGGCGTATTAATTAAAACTGCAGTGATTGCACCACCGTATGTTCCAGCACAATAAATTGAAGTTAGTAGTACTATTGCTGAAAGAGGATCTAAAGTCATAGTAAATGGTAAAATTAATGCTCCACCTGTTGTAGGACCTAATCCTGGCAGAACACCTAAAATTAGTCCAAATAAAGTTCCAAAAAGTAAAACGATTAACAACTTGGAACTAAACAAAGGCGCCATCATTAATAAAAGATTATCCATACTAGTAGTAATAAAGGTTTGTAATTATTCCTGGAGGAAATCTAAGACCCAGTATCATTTCAAAAAATATAAAAACAACTAGTGGAAATATAATTCCAACCAGCAGTAAATAAAAAACTCTCCTTTCACCCCAATTATAAGAAACAAATATAGAAAGTACTGAAATAGCTAAGAAAAAATCTAATGTTTTAGAAATTACTACAAATAAAATAAAACTTAAGATTGTTAAAAAAAATGGTTTTGGAAGTTTTTTTTCTTTTTTCCAGGGATTTTTGAATGACAGATAATAAATAATTGTTGTTAAAAACATTATCAATACTAACAATCCTTTAGGAAAAGTAGCAGGCTGAATACCTCTGTTTAAAATTGGTGGGACCTTGTCAAAGGTAAAAGTAGAAATTAATAATATTGTAGAAAAAAAAATTATTACAAAAAATACTTTAAATTCATCTTTAAAAAAAAAGGGCAAACTTTTGTTTGCCCTTTTTTTATTTTGTACATTATTCATAAAAAAAAATGTACTTTCTTATGACTAATTAATGTAACCCAAAGCTTTAAGTTGAGCAGTCATTTCTGCAAGCATCACTTCCATTTGCTTACCCCACTCATCAGCTCCAACAACACTAGTTGAATCAAGTCCGATGTCAGTTAAAAAGCTTTGAAAATATTTATGCTCCATAGCTTTTATCATAGCATCTTCCAATTGTTTCTTTCTGTCAGCTGGAACTCCTTTTCTTGTTACAAATCCTCTAACAGTTGATAACACAACTGGTATTCCAAGCTCTGTAGCAGTAGGAACATTACTTAATTTTTCCATTCTGTTACTTGCAAGAACAACTGAAACACATAATGTTCCATCTTCAATTTCAGTAACTGCTTCACCTAAGTTTAAAACACCTACATCAATATCTCCTTTGATAAGGTTAGTTTTAATTGGACCAACACCTTTATAAGGAACAATTGTAGGGTCTGTTAATTTTCCTTTTTTTGTAAAAGCAATCGCACTTACATCATCAATACCACCAACATGAGTAGTACCATATTTTAATGATTTTGATTTTTGAGCACTAATAAATTTTTTAGCATCTTTAATATCATTTTTACAATTTACGACAAATAACTGAGGATCATCAGTTCCTCTAGCAAGTGGTTGCATATCACTTAGTTTAACTTTTGTTTTTCCTAATGCCATAGAAACAGCATGTCCTGTAGTCCAAGTTAAAGTATGTTGACCGTCTGCTGGTAAAGTCATCATGTAATCCATAGATGCAGCTCCACCACCACCTTTTTTGTTAACTAATTGCATATCTTGTTTTAGATACCTTCTAGTTCTTAACAACATCATTCTAGTAGTTACGTCAGTACCACCACCAAAACCAGCGTGTGTAATAGCTTGAATTGGGTGACCATCTGCTTTTGCAGAAGTAATCATAAGTGGAAGTGCAACAACAAAAAATTCAGTTACCAAAAATGCGGCAGCTAAAAATAATTTAAAACTTTTTTTCATTATTTCCCTCTTTTTTAGTTAATTTATATTTAAATATATAAACATAATCTGATACATAGCGTAAAGTAAAAAATGGCTCAAAATAAAATTAACATAGCAGTTCTTCTAGGGGATCCTTCTGGTATAGGCCCCGAATTGGTCTCAAAACTATTATCTGAGGAAATTACAAACAAGGCTAATATAATTATCATAGGTGAAAAAAATATTTTAGAAAGTGGAAATAAAATTTCAGGTATAACTCATAATCTAAATTTTGTTGAAAATTTTGATAGTATTGATTTTGCAAAAGATAATAAATTTTTTCTAGATATCTCTGAAGGTAAAAATTATAATTATAAACTATCTGAGTGCTCTAAAGAGGCAGGAGAAAGTGTTTTAGCTTCTTTGAATTTAGCTTTAGATCTTGCTAAGGAAAATAAAATTCATGCAATAAACTTTGGACCATTTAACAAAACAAGCCTTAAACTTGGAGGAAATAAATATTCTGATGAATTACATTTAATGGCTGAAAAGTTAGAGGTTAAAAATTTTTTTTGTGAGTTTAATGTTATTGATAATTTTTGGACTGCAAGGGTATCATCGCATATTCCAATAAAAGAAGTACCAGAACATGTAAAAAAGGAAAAAATTATTAAGCCAATTAAGCTTATAAATGAAGCTATGAAATTAAATGGTATTAAAAATCCAAGAGTAGCAGTTCAAGCATTAAATCCTCATGCTGAATTTGGAACAGAAGAAAAAGAAGAAATTATACCTGCAATAGAGGAGGCAAAAAAACTAGGTATTGATGCTGATGGACCTTTGCCATGTGATACTTCTTTTATTACTGCTTATAAAAATGGAAATCATGATTGTATTGTTGGTATGTATCATGATGCTTTGCAATCAGGTTTAAAAGCATTTGGATTTGATAGAGGAGTAACTGTACAAGGAGGTTTGCCAGTCCCTATAACCACTCCTGCCCATGGTACAGCTTTTGATATTGCTGGTAAAAATAAAGCAAATTTAGAACCAACTTTGAATTCGTTTAAAATTGCACTTACAATGGCTGAAAATAAAAATAGATTATGAAATTAAAAAATTTAAAAAAAAATGACAAAGATTAAAAGCATAAGAACAAAAGTTTATCAATGGAATGGTAAAACTGTTCCACCACAAAATAATTTTTGTACAAATGCTTCTGACCTTTTATTTGAAAAATCTGATGCAATGGGATCTTTTAGATTTCATGAATGGTTGATATGTGAAGTTGAAACAGACGATGGAATTATTGGAATTGGAAATGCAGCGCTTGCACCACAATTAGTAAAAAAAACCATTGATACTTATTTAACTCCTTTAGTTATTGGTGAGGACCCTTTTGATTATGCTTATATTTGGGAAAAAATGTACAGAAGAACTCATGCATGGGGAAGAAGAGGATTAGGAATGGTCGCTATTTCAGCAATTGATATTGCTCTGTGGGATATAATGGGAAAAATTACAAATAAACCAGTTTTCAAATTATTGGGTGGAAGAACTAAAGAAAAAATTCCAGTTTATGCCTCAAAACTTTATAGCCAACCAATAAAAGAACTACAAAAAGAAGCTGAAAGTTACGTTAATCAAGGTTTTAAAATGTTTAAAATGAGATTTGGATGGGGACCAAAAGACGGACCTGATGGAATGAAGAAAAATTTGGAACTAGCAGAGGCTGTTAGAGAAGTGATTGGCTATGACACAGACCTTATGATGGAATGTTATATGGGATGGAATTTAGACTACTCTAAAAGAATGATTCCTAAATTAGTAAAGTTTAATCCTAGATGGCTAGAGGAACCTGTTATAGCAGACGATATTCATGGTTATGCTGAACTAAATAATATGAATGCTATTCCAATATCTGGTGGAGAACATGAATTCAACTTATTTGGATTTAAACAATTGTTAGATTTAAAAGCAGTCAGTTATATTCAATATGATAATAATAGAGTTGGTGGTTTTACTATTGCGAGTAAAATAAATGCGTTAGCGGAAGCTTATCAAGTACCAGTTATTCCACATGCTGGGCAAATGCATAATTATCATTTAACAATGTCTAACTTTAATTGTCCTATATCCGAATTTTTTCCTGTGCACGATGTAGAAATTGGTAATGAGCTATTTTACTATATTTTTGAAGGTGACCCAGCTCCTGAAAACGGATTTATTAACTTGGACGACAATAAACCTGGCCTAGGTTTAGCTATTACTGATAAATTTAAATCAGATTTCAAAATAATCGAATAATTAGTAAGTTTCTACTTCATTAATACTAGGCATTGAATTTGCTGCGCCTGCTTTTGTTGTGGAAATTGCAGCTACTTTATTTGAAAATTCTAAAGCTTCTTTGATTTTTAAATTATTGGATAAAGCATAAGCAAATGCTCCATTAAAAGCATCACCTGCTCCAGTTGTGTCTATAACTTTATCCTTTAAACTATAAACATCTATAAAAAAACTTTCTTCAGAATTTGCAAAGTAAAGACCTTTTGGACCTAATGTTATCACTATATTTTTTACTCCTTTTGCCAAAAAAGTTTTTGCAGCTTCTTCAATTTCTGTTTTACTTTCAACCTTTTTATCTAAATAAAAACTTGCTTCAGTTTCATTAGGAGTAAAATAATCAATACATTTAAAATCACTTTCTTTAATATCTGATGCAGGAGCTGGATTAAAAATAGTAATAGATCCTGTCTCTTTTGCTCTATTAAGTGCATAACTAGTTACTTCATTAGGTGTTTCAAGTTGTGTTAAAAAAATTTCTGATTTTTTAATAAAATCAATATTGTTATCAATATCTTCATTAGATATCGACCCAGCTGCTCCTGGTACAATATTGATTGCATTATCCCCTGTTTTTTCATTTATCATTATGCCCGCAACGCCAGTTGACTGATTTGGGTCTTGGATTATTGAACCTGTATTAATTCCAGCTTCTTCGTAAAGCTTGAGAGCCATCTTGGCATTTTGATCATTTCCTATTTTAGTAATAAAATTTACATTTCCACCAAGTCTCGCAGCAGCAATCGCTTGATTAGATCCTTTGCCGCCCGGTCCAATTATATGATTTTTACCTAAAACTGTTTCTCCTTTAACAGGAATTTTTTCAGCAAAGAAACATAGGTCAGCTACGAATACTCCAAAAATACATATAGAGTTCATTATTTATCAAGAACCCAAACGCTACCATCTGGTTTAATTACTCCTTTTGTTAGTATAAAACATCCATAAGGCCTTGTTTCAGAAGTAGATACGATTAATTGAGATTTTTTTGCTACTTTATAAAATTCTTGCCTCTCAATTGAACCAACTTTCCAATTTTCTCCAGAGGTCTCTTTCACAGCTTTTATAAAATCTTTGTGACAATCTGTTAATTCATCTGGTTTATTATCAACTTGCATTCTTTCTGCGGCAGAGTCTATAAAACTATCTAATGGAAAAACTGAAAGAATAGCTTTTGCAGCTTCATAGATATTAACGCCATCTAATCTAATTACTTTATTATTTATAGAATGTGAATAAGCAGGAAAATTTGCATCTGTTAAAACTAATTTATCACCATGACCCATTGCTCTTAATTGATACAAAAGTTCAGGGTTTAAAATTGGATTAATATTAATTAGCATTACACTATTATATTACATAAAAAAAAGGGTGAAATAAAATTCCACCCTTTTAATTTTGATTATTCTAAAGATTATTTAAAATCGTTAGCGTTTTCTGTTGTAACTAATTGTGTACCAGTATCAATATTAGGATCGATACTTCCACCGTTAGCTAACTCAAGAGCATACTTAACTCCATATGCACCCATATTGTATGAGAACTGAGCTATTGTTGCAGTCATCTCTCCTTTTAAGATACTTGTAGCAGCATCAGGAGTAGCATCAAAACCAACAACGATTACATCATTCATATCAGCATCCTTAAGAGCTTGCATTGCACCTAAGCCCATATTATCGTTAGAAGCAAATATTGCTTTGATATTAGGATTTTTCAAAATGATTGACTCGGTGACCGATCTACCTTTTGCAGTATCCCACTCAGCTGTTTGAGTAGCAACAAGATTTAAACCACAATTTTTAAATCCTTTAATTGCGCCATCTCTTCTTAATAATGCAGTTGATTGAGACTCAATCCCTGTAAGAATTGCAACATCTGATCCTTTTGGAGTTTTGTCACAAATAAATTTTGCAGCTAATTCTGCACCATTCATATTATTTGTTCCAATAAAAGTAACACCTTCGTTAATTCCTTTTGTATCAACAAATACAACTGGAACTCCACTTTTAATAGCATCATCTACTATTGGAGCAAAAGCGTTTGGATCTCCTGGAGCAAGAGCTAGTGCATCAACACCTTTTGCAAGTTGATCTTCCACTTGGTTAATTTGTGCTTGAACATCTCCCTCTTGTGGTGGAGCAATCAAAATTAGTTTTACACCTAATTTTGCAGCTTCCTCTTCTGCACCTTTAGTTACAGAAGCCCAAAATGGGTTTCCTGAACCAGGTCCTTTTATACTAAATAAAATTTTCTTCTCAGCACTAACACTTGTTGTAATGCTTAAAAGAAGAAAAACAGATGCTGTGAAAGCACCTATTAATTTAAACAATTTACTCATTAATATCCCCTTTAATAATTATTAAACTTCAATTTAATAAAATTTTTTAAAAGAATTCAACTGTTACAATGGTAACTATTTTTTGTTTCAACTATGGCGTGTTTTTTATTTTCTTGTCCCAAAATCTCTTCTTAATACATCAACATAAACAGCTAGTACTATAATTGATCCAATTAATACTTGTTGCCAAAATGAACTCACATCCATCAAATTAAGACCATTTCTTAAAATTCCCATTATCATCACTCCTGCAAAAACGCCTAAAACGGTACCTCTTCCTCCAAAAAAACTAGCGCCTCCGATAATACATGCTGCAATAGCATCCAATTCAGACTGTAATCCTGCATTTGGATAACCTGAGTCTGTTCGACCAGCTAAAATTAAAGCTCCAATACCAGATAAGAAACCACAAAGCGAATAAACTATTACAAGGATTTTATTTACATTAATACCTGAGGCTCTTGCAGCATTTGGATTACCGCCAATTGCATATATCCATTTACCTGTCCGAGTTTTGTTCATGAATATCCAAAATATTATATAGACAATTGCAATAAGAACTAAACTAACAGGAAGGTATTGCGACTTTTCTAAGCCAAGCCAAGTTAAATCAATTCTTCCATGCCCAAGGTATCTCACTTCATCTGTGAAGCCGCTTATTGGAGTTCCGCCAGAAATTAAATTACCCGTTCCTCTAAATATATATAATGTACCTAATGTCATTATAAACGGATGGGGCATCCTTAGTAAGGTAATCCCTAAACCATTAAATAACCCACATAAAAATCCAGCTATAAGAGGTGTGATAACAACAATATACCATGGAGCACCAGCCTTAGCGACAATTGCAAGTATCATCAGTGACAACATCATTATAGATCCGACTGAAAGATCTATACCAGCGGTTACAATCACCATAAATACTCCTAAAGCTAGCATTGACTGCCAAGATATTTGTTTGAAAACATTTGTTACATTTCTCCAAGATAAAAAAACATCAGGTTGAAGAAAATGCATAACAACAATCATTATCACTAATAATAATAATATTCCGTATTTCTCAAAGTAAGGAATGAGTTTTAGATATAAAGAGTCTTTATCTTGATCTTTTGAGTCCATGATTATTTTTTACCCATTATCCATCCAATAACTTCATCTCTTGAAGTGTTTGATAATTCAGATTCTGCAAAATTTGTTCCTTGAAACAAAGCCATCACACGATCACAAACTGCAAAAATATCATCCATTCTATGACTGATCACAATTACACCTACCCCAGTCTTTTTTAGACCATTTATTAAATCTAAAACTTTACCAACTTCTTTAATAGCTAATGCTGCTGTTGGTTCGTCCATGATCACTACTTTTGCGTTAAATGCCGTTGATCTTGCAATTGCAACTGCTTGTCTTTGTCCACCTGAAAGTTCCTCAACTTTTTGATCAGCACTTTTTACATTTATTTTAAGTTTACCAAGATGTGCTTCTGTAAGTTCTTTTATTTTTTTATAATCAAGAAACTTTAATAATCCCAAATTAGTCGTTGGTTCACGGCCTAAAAAAATATTTTCGCCTATTGGAAGATTGCCTGCTAAAGCTAAATCTTGATAAACCATTTCTAAACCTAAGTTTTGAGAGTCCCTAGGACTTTCTAAAACTTTTTCTTTTCCTTCAAAATGTAAAGAGCCTGCACTTGGTTTATATAGGCCAGATAAAACCTTCATTAATGTTGTTTTTCCTGCTCCATTGTCTCCTACAACTCCTAAGCATTCACCTGCATGAATTTTAAGGTTTACATTTTCAAGAGCAGTAATTGTACCAAAGTATTTTGTAACATTTTTAGCTTCTAATAATAATTGATTGGCAGATGACATAATCTAAGAAAATATAAAAAAATCAGTTAATTGCAACAGGTTTTGAGGCTAAGAGTTTTACAGTTTTTCTTTGAGCTCTTTTACAGAATTTAGGTGGCATATTTTTTAAAATAAGCTTCATATCTTTCAAAACTATTTCACCCATATTATAAAAAGCTTCCTTTAAAGCACCAGCTCTATGAGCAGAAAATAGTGTATTTTTTAACTTTCTTACTTGATCATTTTTTTTTACTGGTTCATCTGGAAAGACATCAGTTGCGACATAAATATCTCCCTTTTTAATTCTCTTAATCAGATCTTTAAAATTAACTATTGCTGCTCTACTCATTAAAATAAAAACAGTTCCAGATTTCATTTTATTTAATAATTTTTTATCAATTAAATGTTTATTCTTTTTGGTGATTGTGGCTAATACATAAATTACTTCACAACTACTAAACATGTTATTCAAATTAATTGGATTAAATCCAATTTTTTTTATTTTATTTTTAGGTATCCATGGATCATATACATTTATATTTTTTGAGAATGGCAATAGTAAAGGGTATAAAGATTTTGCTAAGTCCCCAAACCCTAGTAAACCAATTTTTTTATTTGTCAGAAGTGAAGCTTTTAAATTACTTTCTAAACCATATTTCTCTTTGGATTTAATAAAATCAAAGTGTGCATTGTGAATATTTCTTAAAAGAGACAATGTCATACCTAAAGCAATTTCAGCTACGGGCTTTGAAAATACTGGCGAAGTTGCAATAACATGAATATTTTTTTTGAAACAATAATCATAATCTAAATTATCCATAAAATTACTTTCCACATTTATAATACATTTTAATTTTGATGCTTTAGACAACAAATATTTATCTAAATTCGGTTGACCCATAATAAATGTTGCCTTGCCAATATTATTTTCATAAAAATTTTTTTTATTTTTTTTTGGAGCAACTATTATTTTATATTTAGTTTTAAGTTCTTTTAATTTTGTCTTAGTAAAAATTAAATCCAAAGTTCTTGGATAAGGGTCAGAAATTACAATCGGTTTAATCATATCTTTGCTCTATCTAATTATTTTTCTTATATCAATATTTGTAAATTTTTTTGGTTTAACACACTCAGTTTTTATTGATTGATTAACACCAGACTTTGAAGCTTTCATAATTGAGGTAATTATATCAAGGACATGCAATGAAATTTCACCATTGCATAAATGTTTTCTTTTTTTTTCGATTGAATAAGCCATTTCTGAAAGTCCTGCACCTCTATAATTTGCATTAGTTGGAGCTTCATTTGCTCTTGAACTTTGTGTTCTTATATTAATTTTACCTAAATGCATTTTTGTAGTTTTTAATTCTTTCCAATTATCTCCAAGTTTTTTACACGTGAACACTGATCCTCCAAACATATTTGGATCAGGGACAATCATTGAACCTTTTTCACCATATAGCTCAATATGATTTCTTTGGTGAGCAATAACATCAAAAGATAATGTCAATCTAATTACTGTTTTATTTTTAAAGGTGATTGTTGATAGATAAGTTGTTGGGCAATTAACTTTAAATTTTCTCCCTTTTTTTGGCCCAATTCCAATTGTTCTGTATTTTGGACCATTTATTATTCTCCCACTAACTTTCTTTGCAGGTCCTAAAAGGTTTACTAAAGCTGTAATGTAATATGGTCCCATATCAATTACAGGACCTCCTTCAAGTTTTGCAAACCATGGTTCTGGATTGGGGTGATATGATTGAATTCCAGGAAAAGCAAAAACAGCATTACCTAATTTTATTTTTCCAATTATATTTTTTTCAACTAGCTCTTTTGATTTTTGAATTCCACCTCCTAAAAATGTATCTGGTGCATTACCAAGATATAACTTTTTCCTTCTAGAAATTTTTAAAAGTTCTTTTCCATCCTTTAAATTAATTGCCAATGGTTTCTCTGAGTAAACATGTTTACCATTTAATAAAGCTTTCTTTGAAATTTCGTAATGAGCTTTTGGGATAGTTAAATTTAAAATAATTTCTACTTCTTGATCTTTTAAAATTTCATTTACACTTAAAAATTTGACTCCATACTCTTTAGAACATTTTCTTGCAGCTTTTAAATTAATATCTGCGCATTTAATTATTTTGATATTATTAAAATATTTCTCTGCTCTAAAATAAGTTTCTGCAATGTGTCCACAACCAATAAGACCAACTTTGAAAACTTTATTCATATAAAGAAATCAGATACCTTGTCTTTGTTTTGCTTTACCTTCTTTATGAAGTTTTAAAGCTTCCTCGTTTTCTTTCGTTGTTGGTATTTCAAGCGTAGGGCTTTCCCAATAAGCTGAACCTTCAAGCCATTCATAACTATGAGTTTTTATTGATATTACATATGTTACATCTGATTTTTTAGCTCTTTTAAATGCTTCCTCTAATTCTGAAATAGTGGACACTTGTTCAGATTTTGCACCCATGCTAGCTGCGTGTTGAGCAAAATTTACTTCTTTAAAATTTTGAATATTAGATGAATTAAATAAGCAATTAAATTCTTTTCCACCCTTAAACAATTGAAGTCTATTTATAACTGCATGACCACCATTATCACAAACAATTATTATTAATTTGTTATTTGTTAAAACTGAAGAATAAATGTCTGAATTGTTAAGCAAATAAGAACCGTCTCCCACAAAAGCTATTACGTCTTTGTCAGGATTTGCCATCTTAATTCCTAGGGCTCCAGAAATTTCATAACTCATACAACTAAAACCCCATTCAGTTTCATGCGTATTTAGTTCTTTTGGTCTCCAGACTTGTACTACTTCACCAACCAATCCACCAGCAGCAGTAACTGCTATATCTGTTGGATCTGAATTTCGATAAATCGCCCCCACTGCGTGTGCATAGCTTGGTGTTTCTTGGTTTGTTGGCCCACTTTCTTTATCAACATACTCATTCCAAGACTTAAGTTCATCTTGTGATTTTTTATGCCAACTGTCAGGAGATTTCCAATTTCCTAAAGAATTTGACAGCTCTGATAAACAAACTTTAGCATCTCCAATAACTGCCTCTGCTAAGTGTTTGTTTGCATCATGTCTTGCAATATTAATTGAAACCAATTTAAATTCAGGGTTTTCAAAATTAGCCCACGAACCAGTTGTAAAATCTGCCAATTTCGTACCAACACAAATAGCTAAATCAGTTTCTTTTGCTAAGTTATTTGCAGCTTTTCCACCAAGGCCTCCTATTGGTCCAAGAAAATGAGAATGATCTCTTTTCATTGTTGAGTATCCCATCACTGTTTGTGTAACTGGTATGTTATGTTTTACGGCAAAACTTCCTAATTCATCCATTGCATCTGAATAAAAAACTCCTCCTCCAGAAATAATAATTGGTTTTTTTGATTTTTTAATTTTTTCCATTGCTTGTTTAATTTGATAATCATCTGGTTTAGGTCTTCTTATATTATGTATTCTTTCTTTAAAAAATTCCTCTGGATAATCAAATGTTTCTCCTTGCACATCTTGACACAAAGATAAACACGCCGGACCTGAATCAGCAGGATCAAGCATTGTTTGAATTGCTTGTGGAAGAGATTGTATTATTTGTTCAGGTCTTGTAATTCTATCAAAATATTTTGTAACTGGTTTAAAAGAATCGTTTGCAGTCATTCCTGGATTTGAAAAATGCTCTACTTGCTGTAGTACAGGATCTGGCATTCTATTCGCATAAGTATCTCCAGGTAAAAATAAAATAGGCAACCTATTACTCATCGCTACTGCAGACGCAGTGACTAAATTTGTAGATCCAGGCCCAACAGAACTTGTTGCAATAAAAATTTGTTTTCTTCGTTTAGCTCTTGCAAAAGCAATGCCTGTTAAAGCCATATTTTGTTCATGGTGACCTCTATAAGTTGGAAGTTTATCCTTATTTTCTTCTAATGCTTGACCTATGCACGCAACATTCCCATGACCAAAAATACCAAATGCCCCTGGAAATAAAGGCTCAACTTTACCATCTATATAGATTTTTTGAGCTATTAGATGTTTAACTAAAGCATGAGCGCAAGTAAGCTTTATTTTTTTCATTTTTCTAGTTATATTCTCCTCAAAAATTCAACTAATAAACCATAAAATAAAAATTATGTATAGCAAATTTGGACAATTCATTGATGGTAAATGGCAACCATCTCAAAATAATGAAACTTACGATGTGTTAAATCCGGCAACTGAAGAAGTAATTGGCAAAGCATCAAAAGCTGGTGAAGAAGATGTAAATAAAGCTCTTAAGTCAGCTGAAAAAGGTCTTGAAGTTTGGAGAAATACTCCACCTTGGCAAAGATCAAAAATTATAAGAAAAATTGCAGATCTTATGAGAGAGAGAACTGATGTACTAGCAAAATGGCTTACATTAGAAGTTGGAAAACCTTTGTCAGAAGCAAAAGGAGAAGTAGGTGGAGCAGCAGATATTTTTGAATGGAATTCTGAAGAAACAAAAAGAATATATGGTCAGATAGTTGAAAGCAGATTTGAACACACAAGAATGTATGTCAAATATGAGCCTGTTGGTGTTGTTGCAGGATTAATACCATGGAATTTTCCAATAGTTTTATCTTCTAGAAAAATTTCTACGGCTTTAGCAGCTGGTTGCTCAGTTATATGCAAACCAGATGTCATTACTCCAGGAAGTGTAATGGAACTAATGAATATTATAAATGATGCAGGAGTTCCTCCAGGTGTTGTTAATTTATTATCGGGTGATCCAGCACAAATTTCATCACAACTTATATCATCTGATATAGTAAAAAAAGTTTCTATTACTGGATCAACTAGAGTAGGTAAACTTATTTTAAAGCAAGCTGCTGAGAAAGTTCAAAGAGTAACAATGGAATTAAGTGGTCACTCTCCTTTTATAGTATTTGATGATGTAGATATAAACAAAGTTACAGATATGGCAATAACGGCAAAATTCAGAAACAACGGCCAGGTTTGTATATCACCAGCAAGATTTTATATCCATGAAAAGAAAAAAGATGAGTTTGCAAAAACATTAGTTGAAAAAGTTTCCAAACTTAAAATTGGTAATGGAATGGATGAGGATACAATTTTAGGTCCATTAACAACAGAAAAAAGATTAAATGAAATAGAGGCCTTAGTCGAGAAAACAAAAAAAGAGGGAGCGACTATTTTGTGTGGCGGAAAGAGACCATCAGATTTTAATAAAGGATATTTTTATGAACCTACTATTTTTGACAATGTTCAAGATAACTTCACAATTGCAAAAGAAGAACCATTTGGACCATTAGTTCCGCTTCTAACGTTTAAAGATACAGATGAAGTTGTTGAAAGAGCAAACGATAATGATTTAGGGTTAGCAAGCTATATTTATACAAATTCTTTAGAAAAAGCCCATAAAGTTTCAGAAAGAATGGAAACTGGAACATGTGCAGTAAATCATCCGACTATAGCATTTGCAGAAGTTCCTTTTGGGGGTATTAAACAAACAGGTTATGGTAGAGAGGGTGGATCAATGGCAATAAAAGACTATCTTAATATTAAATATACTCATTTTGGTCTTAATTATTAATGAGAAAAAATAAAGCTAAACAAATGATGGCTGAAGGAAAGCCAGTTGTTAATGGCTGGTTACAAATACCTAGCACAGTATCTGCAGAAGTTATGGCGCATCAAGGTTGGGACTCCCTAACTGTTGATATGCAACATGGACTTGTTGATTACACAAACGCACTTCCAATGCTTCAAACAATATCTTCAACTGATGTAACTCCTCTTGCCAGAGTTAATTGGAATGAGCCAGGTCAAATAATGAAAATTTTAGATGCAGGATGTTATGGAATAATATGCCCTATGGTAAGTAACAAACAAGAAGCAGAAAGATTTGTTCAGGCTTGTATGTATCCGCCAAAAGGTTATAGAAGCTTTGGTCCTGTAAGAGGTTTGATTTATGGAGGAGCAGATTATGCTGATCATGCAAACGATGAAATATTAAAATTAGCAATGATTGAAACAAAAGAGTCTCTTGAAAAATTAGATGAAATAATGTCAGTTGATGGTCTTGATGGAATATATATTGGTCCAGCTGATTTAAGTTTAGCTATTGGAGAAAAACCAGGATTTGATAGGCCAGAAAGTACTAAAGCATATTCAGAAATTTTAAGAATTTTAGAACACGCAAAAAAAAATAAAATTTTTGCTGGAATACATAATGCGACAATAGATTATGCAAAGAAAATGATAGATAAGGGTTTCAACTTTGTAACAATTGCAGCTGATCAAAGAGTACTTAGCGCAGGAGCTAAGGCTATTGTAGAGGGTATGAAGGGCTCAATTAATAAAAAAGATTCTGATACATATTAATCTAATTTATTAAGAAAATTTTCAAATTCTTCTTTATTTAAATTTATTGACTGTTTTTTGCCTGGAAATTTTCCAGTAATTGAGTCTTTTTTAAAAGCTTTAAGAGCTTTTATCCTCTCTATTTTTATTTGATTTTTTAGTTTTGATAGGTTTCCATAAGCTTTTGAGTGTCTCGGTGGATTTTCAGTGTCTCCACATATATCCTCCATAAATAAATACATTACATCAGTAAACCTACCTGATCCGAGTGACACTGTAACTATATTTGTTCTTTTAGAAATTTCTCTCATTACATTTTCAGGAATAACCTCACATTCAGCTGAGAATGCACCCGCATCCTCTAATCTTTTAAATTTTAAATACAAATCATGCGCTTCATTACTATTTTTTCCAACTGCTCTTAAACCTCCTATCCATGTAGATTTTCTTGGTACTAAACCTAAATGTCCCATCACTGGAACGTCTTCATTTGCAAGCATTTCAACAATTTTCATACTTCTAGGTGTCATTACTGCATCAGCTCCATTCTCTAAAGCCTCAAAAGCACCTCTCAATACGTCATCTGCTGTTACAAATTTATTAAGTACTAATGCTGCAGTTAAAAATAAATTTTTAGAACCCTCTCTAGCTTCTTTAACATTAAATGCATTTGATATAATCATATCAAACCCAGCCTGCTCAGCTGCATGTGCTTCTTCAACAGTATTCGCTGTAACCTGGGTAAATTTTTTTTTTCCTTTAGAATTTTTTAAATCATCAACTGTTAAAGTTCTGCTTGCAGGTTTTGCTGCCCATGTATAGATTTTTTTCACTTTATTCCCTTATATAATTGATCTCTTCTATCAATGAACTCCTCAAATGTTTTTATAGTAATAACTGAAGGAAGGATAAAAATTGACCTTTTATCTTTTATGTTTCTTATAATTCTAAAATAACCTTTTTTAATAGCAGTATCGACATAAACATTTGAAGTTAGGTAAGATTTTTCAATCACTTTTAAAAGTTGGTTTTTTGTAATTGATTGGTTTTTAAAATATGCCAACATTACTGCGTGCAACATTATCCAATGTTGAGGAGTTAATGAAAACCAGTTAAGTAAATCATTTTTTAACCTACCGGTGAAGTCTCCAAGAGAAACTTCGGCCATTTGAATTCTTTTTTTTGTAGATTTAGAAAGTTTTTTTTGTTCTTCAAAATGCTTTGGGTACCTAAATTGCCTCTTCATCTAATTAATTTTATATAATTGATATATCTATTCAATCTAATTTTTGTTAGCTAATTCTTTATATATATTATTTACTCTGTGAACTTCACTTGCAGTATTAAAATATCCTACATATTCTATTTCATCTGGGGTTACATCAAAATGGTAATGACCTGCATATTTTTTATTTTCATAAGAATGAAAATGGGTATGTTCTCCAGACTCTCTTAAATTAAGTTTTCCACCAGTTGGATCTCCAGTCCACAAAACAGAGTAACATTGCAATTCAGGACCAACTGGTTCATAAAATTGTAGGAAGTCTTTAGTACATTTCATTAATTTTGAATCATAATAATCGTGTTTGATATCCTCATAATCGGGTTGTACGTGTGATCGTATTTTTCCATTTAAAATTCTAAAAACGCCAGCAAGAGCTATGTGATTGTTATTAGAAATATCTAAATTTTCTGACAATGCTTGTCTTATTGACTGAGGTAAAGATCCTTGTTTTCCAATTCTTTTTTTAATATTAATTCTTATTACCCTTCCTTCTTTTCCATCGCTATAGTAGATGTTTCCAAGTCCCCCATGTTTTTTTGCTTTATAATCTTTAACTATACATTCTTTATTTTTTCCAACCATTGCGATGATAGATTTAGACTCTTCAGTAATTAAATTCTCATTTATAATTAATTCACCACAATGCCCTTCCAAACACGACATAGCACCAGAGCCTGCTCCAAGAGCATAGGATTTTGAAGAATTTATTCTTTTTGAAATCTCTTGATAATCAAATTCAGTACCGATGTAATTTTTATCATGCATATAAGGCTCTCCTCCCACATCAATTATTTTTTGATTTCCGCTAATACCTTCAGAAGGGCAATCCCAATGTCTAAGATTTGGACACTCAACTACATCTACTTCAACATCTTTGTAATTAATAGCAAGTCCAATTCTTAATGCATTTGAAATATCTATTAAATCGAAAGATTTAAAAATTCCTTTCTCTATATTTAATTTCATCATGTAATAATATTGCATTATATATTGCAAAATGTCTATAGATAATATATATAATATCTATACATAATATATTTTAAATAAAATGGTAAATAAAGATTTAAAAGTTGCTGTTCTTGGTGCAGGTGCAATGGGATGTTTGTTTGGAGGTTTGCTTGCAGAAAAAGGATTAGATGTAACTCTAATTGATGTTTGGAAAGAACACGTAGAAACCTTAAATAAAAAAGGCCTTAAGATGGATGGTCATGGTGGCGATAGATTTATAAAAGTACAAGCAACATCAGATCCATCTACAATTGGAAAAGTAGATGCTGTAATAGTAATGTGTAAAGCAACAGCTCTAAAACCTGCTTTAAAAAGTATTAAAAACATTATCGGAGATAAAACAGTTTTTATGTCTTTTCAAAATGGAATTGGACATGAAGCAATAATTAAAAGTATTGTTGGCGATGAAAAAGTAATTGGGGGAACAACAACTCAAGCATCAAATATTTTAGGCCCTGGTCATATTATGAACCATGCAGCTTTACCTTCTTGGATTGGAGAATATGATGGTGGAATAACAGATAGAATAACAGAAATTGCAGACACATTTACAGCGCATAATTTAGAAATGATTGCAGCTGAGGATGTAAAAAAAAGAAAATGGATGAAACTTTTTGCTTTAACCGCAATTGGCCCACTTTCAGCTATTTTTGATCTACATCATACTGATCTTTACATAAATAATAATGCCAATGACGTATCTAGAAGTTTAGGTAAAGAGATTATTTTAGAAACAAGAAAAGTTGCTTTAGCAGATGGCGTTAATGTTTCTGAAGATGAATGTTTATTTATGTTTAATAAAATTGTTGATTCAAAACAAACAAACAAGTCCTCAATGGCTTTTGATGTACTTTACAAAAGAAAAACTGAAATTGATTTCATAAGTGGAGCTGTATCAAAAATAGGAAAAAAACATGGAATAACCACACCATTAAATGATCTTATGTACAAAATGATTAAAGTAAAAGAGGGTATGTACAGCTAAATGCTGAAAATTAACAAACTAAAGAAGGTTAAATCAAACTTTCCCATTATTGTAGGAGAAAAAATAATCAGTAAAAAAATATGTAATTATTTGATTGATGAGATTAGTAAATCAAAAAATTTTGACGATATGATTATGGGAGGTAGGAGTAGGATTAACAAAGGATCAAAAAATTTCAACAAATATATCTCAAGTTCTAAAATCTCAAAAAAACTTTTTTCAATTTTTAATTCACAATCATTTTATAATAAAATTGATAAAAAATTTAAAACTGAGTTTGAAAATAATACATGGCAAAGTTTATTCAAACCCAAAACATTTAATAAAAAAAAATATACCTTGAAAAGAAAAGTAAATTCAATTGAACTCAAAAAGTTATTGGGAAGCAATTACAAGAGTCCAATATTAAATTTAGATATAGATTTTTCAGTATCTAAAGGAGGTTATAGATTAAGACCTCATAGGGATGATGTGAATAGATTATATAACTTTTTAATATATCTAACAGATATACCAAAAAAAAACGGAGGTTCTCTTACACTTTATAAAAAAAAAACAAACAAGAATTTAAGAAAAAAATTTAGAAGATTTCCAAAAATTAATGAACTTAGTAAAGTAAAGGAGTTTACCCCAAAAAAAGGAAGTG
This sequence comes from uncultured Pelagibacteraceae bacterium, assembly GCA_902545635.1. Lineage (GTDB taxonomy): Bacteria > Pseudomonadota > Alphaproteobacteria > Pelagibacterales > Pelagibacteraceae > Pelagibacter. The sequence continues at coordinate 34,275 of CACCGT010000008.1, forward strand.
TTATTTTCTTTAAATCTACTCCTAATTCTTACCATGGAGTAACACGATTTAAGGAAAAAAACTGTCCAAAAAGATTTTTTATTTATGGAAGTTATGCGTTTAATAAACCTGTGATATGGAGATATAAGAATTTTGAATATCACCCTCATATAGTTGCGACTAAAAAAAGAATGCTCACATCTTTTCATGATTCAAATTATCTGCTAAAATCTCGTAATGATGCAAGTTAACAGCAAATTAAAGAAAATTTTAGACAGAGATGGATACCTAAGAATAAAAAATATTCTTAATTTCAACAAAGATTTAAAGCCTATCTTAAACGATATGGAATATGTAATGGATAATCTAGTTAATAAGTTTGCGCCCAGACATATGAGAAAAAAAGTTTTTAAATATGATTTTAAAAGAAAATATACCTATATATCAAAATTAAATATTTATGATCTTGACCAACATTTTAATACTAGACTACCTAGAGATAATGTGAAAAAAGATAGTGATTACTTTGCTTCACAATCTTTATGGAACTTAATAAACCATAAAAAAATTTTAGATGTTGTAGAACAATTATTAGGATCTGAAATCCTTTCCAATCCTGTTCAAAACACAAGAATAAAACAACCAGAAAGTAAATTGCCTAGACGCTCTGTTCATGATGGACTTTCAGGTAGAACTCCTTGGCACCAAGACGCAGCAGTATTATCATCTGTTGGACAAAGATTGACGGATATGGTGACCGTTTGGATACCATTTACAAAAACTACCAAAAATAACGGATGCATGATTACCGTTAAAGAAATAAACAAACTGGGTTTATTAAATCATGTGTCTGGATACAAAGGTCAGGTCGAGATAAAAGGTAGTAAATTACTTGATAAATTTAAGCCAATTTTTCTGGAAGCAAATGTGGGTGATATAATTATTTTACACAAACACTCGATACATTGTTCTTTACCTAATAGATCTAACGATTTTAGAATAAGTGCTGACTTAAGATATAACAGAGCTGGGACTCCATCTGGTAGAAAACCTCTACCAAATTTTTACGTAAGAAGCAGAAATAAAAAAAATATTACTATTCATAATTATAAGCAATGGATCTCTTTATGGGAGAAAGCGAAAAATAAATGTATACCTAGAAAATACGCATTTAAATATCCACTGCCAACATTTAAAAATAGTAAAAGAGATCTTGCTAGATTAATATAATTTCATTTTTAAATTATGAAAAAAATTCTCATAGTCCAACCTATTCATGAAAAAGGTATGGAATTATTAAAAAGTAATAGTAACTATACTTACGAGGTAGTTGAGGATTTAAGCGTTGAAAACGTTAAACAAAAAATTTTAGATGCTGATGCAGTGTCTTTAAGAACATCAATTTTGCCTGCAGAAGCAATTGAAAATGCAAAAAAACTTAAAATAATTTCTAGACATGGAGTTGGTTACGACAATATTGATTTAGATAGCTGTAAAAAAAGAAATATCGATGTGGCGATAACTGCAACAGCAAACGCTGTAGCAGTTGCAGAACATGTTCTTTTCATGCTTTTAAGTATATCAAAAAGAAAAGGCATGTATGATCAATCAGTCAAAAGTGGAAAATTTACTGAGAGAAATAAACTGCCAAAAACAATAGAGATTTGGAACAAAAATATTCTTATAGCTGGTTTTGGAAGAATTGGAAAAGCATTGATTAAAAGATGTTTAGGATTTGAAATGAATGTTTTTGTTTATGATCCATTTGTAGATGCAGAAACAATAAGCAAAATGGGTGGAAAAAAAGTTGAAGATTTATCAGAAACTATAAAAGATATGGATGCTGTGTCACTCCATATACCTTTAACTGATCAAACTAAAAATATCATAAATTATGAACTTCTTAAAACTATGAAAAAAAATTGCATCATCATAAATGCTGCAAGAGGTGGAATTATAAATGAGAAAGACTTAGATAGAGCATTAAAGGAGAACCTAATTTTTGGAGCAGGTATCGATGTATTTGAAGTAGAGCCTCCAGAAGCTGACAATCCATTATTAAAAAATGAAAAAGTTTTCCTTAGCCCTCATGCAGCAGCGTTTACTGAAGAGTGCATGACTAGAATGGCAATAGAAACTATACAAAATATTTTCGATTTTTTTGATGGTAAAATTGAAGATAGTAAAAAAGTAAAATTATAGTTTATCAATCTCTAAATTTGATTTCTTTAAAGTATCTGTAATATATTTATAACCCATAATTGCATACTCAAGAGGATTTGCTTTTTTTGGATCTTGCTCAGCCTCCACTACCAGCCAACCCTGGTAATTATTTTTTTTCAAAATATCAAACAGAGGTTTATAGTCGATACACCCATCGCCTGGCACAGTAAAAGCACCTTCTAAAAAAGCATCTCTAAAACTTAAATCATCAGAAAGGGCTTTTTTTAATACATCTTCTCTAATATCTTTGCAGTGAATATGGATTACTCTTTCTTTAAATTTATTGATTATATTAATAGAATTTCCTCGAGCAAATAGCATATGACCAGTATCTAAAGTTAATTTTACACTGTCACCTGTATTTTCTAACAACCTAATAGTTTCTTCCTCCGTTTCTATTACTGTGCCCATATGATGATGGTAAGCTAACGGCATACCTTCATCTTCAAGATATCTTGCAAGTTCAGATATTTTTACACAATAATCTTTCCATTCATCACTGGACATTTTTGGTCTACTAGATAGTTTTTTTTTTGGATTACCTTGTATTGATTCAAAAACTTCGGCAAATACAATACATGGAGCCTCACAGTCTTTAAATAATTGAAGTTGGTTTTGAATTAATTTTTTTTCTTCTTCAACAGAATTTTTTCTAAGATTCCCACTATACCATCCAGAACATAATTTTAAATTGTACTTTTCTAGTTTTGGTAATAATTCCTTGGATGTTTTTGGAAATTTTCCACCTGACTCTATACCTATATATCCAGCCTGACTTGCCTCCGATAAACATTGTTCAAGAGGAGTATCTCCACCTAGTTCAGGCATGTCATCATTGCTCCACGCTATTGGTGCTATCCCTAATTTTACTGACATATTTTTTATATTTGCTAAGATATTTGATCATGAGATTAATTAAAGGCAAAAAAATTAAATTAGGCATTGTTGGCGGTGGTCCAAAATCATGGATAGGACATGTCCATAGAATTTCCTCAAGATTTGATGACAAATATGAAATTGTCTCAGGAGTTTTTTCAAGAAATTCAAATATTTCAAAGACTTTCGGGGAAAAAATTGGAATTGATAAAGACAGATGTTACTCAAATTATCAAGAAATGGCTGATAAAGAGGCACGAAGATTTGATGGTATTGAGGTCGTGGCAATTATGACTCCTCCTTCAAGTCACCAAGTTATTGCAGAAAAATTTATAGACAAAAATATTCATATAATATCTGACAAGCCATTTACAGGTGATCTATCACAAGCAAAAAAACTTTTTAAAAAAATTAAATCAAATAAAAATATAAAGTATGCTTTGACTCATAATTATTCAGCATATCCGATGGTTAGAGAAGCAAAGGTATTAGTTGAAAAAGGTAAAATAGGAAAAGTTGAATATGTTAATGTCGAGTATGTTCAAGACTGGACTGATGGAAAAATAGTTAACAAAAAAAATGCAAAAAAAATATTAAAATGGAAAATAAATAAAAAAATAGTTGGGACCTCGGCGGTCTTAAATGAGATTGGATCTCACGCTTATCACATAGCATGCTATGTTTCTGGATTAAAAGGTAGAAATGTATTTGCTGATATCAAACAAGTTTCAAAAACTGTTAAAATGGATAACAATGCTCAAGTAATGATCAACTTTAATAACAATGCAAAAGGCTTACTTTGGACAAGTGTTATGGCAAGAGGTGGAGTTTATGGTTTAAGATTTAGGATTTTTGGCACAAAAGGCAGCATAGAATGGGTACAAAATGATCCGGGTTATCTTAAATTTAATCCATTAAAAGGTGCTGTAAAATTTTTAGAAAGAGGTTTTTTTAATGCAGAATTATCTAAAAAATTTTCAAGAATTAAATTTGGACATCCGGAGGGTTATCTAGATGCTTTTGCAAACATTTACAAAGAATTTGCAGAATCATTAAGAACAAAAGCTAAGAAAAGGTGGTTTTTTCCAAATGAATATGAAGGGCTGGAAACTGCAAAGTTTATTGAAGCATGTAAAATTTCAAATAAAAGAAAAGCGTGGACAAAAATAAAATAAAAGTTGCTTTGCTTGGTCTTGGCAGAATTGGCCAAATGCATGCAAAAAATTTAATCGAAAATAGAGAATTTAAATTAAAATATATCTTTGACCTAAACAAAGATTTATTAAAAAAAATATCTAATAAATATAATGTCACTTCAATAAATAAGCCTGATCTAGCTTTCAATGATAAAGATATTGACTGTATATTTATTGCGTCAAGCACACCTACGCATTTAAAATTTATTGAGCAAGGTGTAAAACAAAATAAAATTATTTTTTGTGAAAAACCATTAGATCTGAATATAAAAAAAATTAACTCTTGTCTAAAAAGGATAAAAAAATTTAAACCAAGAGTGCAAATAGGCTTCAATAGGAGGTATGACGTTGGACACCATTCATTAAAACAACACCTAAAACGAAAAATTGGACGATTAGAAAAAATTATAATTACTAGTCGGGATCCTTCTCCTCCTTCGTTTAAATATCTAAAAAGTTCAGGTGGGATATTTAAAGATATGATGATTCACGATTTTGATCTTGCAAGATATTATTTAGGAAAAGACGAATTCCAATCAATTTTTGCTATGGGCAGTAACTTATCGGATAAACGTTTTAATAAAATTAATGATTATGAATTGGCAACTACAATACTCAAATCCAAAAAAGGGGTTCAGTGTATTATAACAAATTCAAGACATTGTAGCTTTGGATATGATCAAAGAGTAGAATTATTTGGAAATAAAGGAATGCTAGTTTCAGACAATAAAAGAAACAATGAAATAAATTATTTTTCAAAAAGCTCAACAAACAGCAAATCACCTCTTCTTCACTTCTTTATTGAGAGATATTCTGAGGCTTTTAAACTTCAATTATTCGATCTAGCAAAATTTTGTAGAAAAAATATAAAACCTAGAGCAGTTTTTGAAGATGGAAGAAAATCAATTATATTGGCAGAGGGAGCAATGAACTCTATAAAGTCCAAAAAGTTTGAAAAACTAATTTATTGAAATTTAAATTCCTTCTATTTTTTTGTCTCCAGATTTTTTGACAAAATATATTCCAAGTATAACAATAAATAATGAAATTAATATTTTTGAAGTAACTAATTCATTAAGAAATAAGTATCCAAGAATTACTCCAAATATTGGTATTAAATAAGCGACTTGGCTTTGAAAAACTAAACCGTTTCTTTTCAATATCATAAATCTCAATAACCAAGCTATACCAGTAGGAAATACACCAAGATATATTAAAGACAAAGATGACTCTAATGATGGATTTAAATTCCAAGGTTGCTCTATAATTAAAGAAATCGGGCAAGCAAATATTGTTCCCCAAATTAATATTGATGCAGTAACATTTTCATTTTTTTTATGACTTATTTTTAAAGTTAATATTCCACCAATTACATAAAACGTTGAACCAACTAATATCATTAAAGCAGAAAATAAATTTTCATCATTAATTAATAGATTTTCGGAAAAAAGATAAACTATTCCTAAAAATCCTAAAATTATACCTAATATTTTTACTAAATTTATTTTTTCTTTATCTATAAATAAATGAGCTAAAATAGTTGCACTGATAGGAGTGGTAGACATTAATATTGCTGCTAAATTACTTTGGACTTTTTGTACCCCATAAGCAATTAAAAAAAATGGAATAACCAAATTAATAACACCAATTGCAGCAAACCATTTCCAATCTTTTGAAAAGACTTCAATTTTAATTTTTTTATAAAAACATAATAATAAAACTGGAATCATTCCAAAAAAAATTCTTAAAAACGCTATCGTTATTGGACCATAAGAGTAAGTCGCAATTTTAATGTTGAAAAAAGCTGAAGCCCATATGAGTGATAGTAAAACTAATATGAAATAATCAGATGTTTTGGGTGAAGTCATTCTACAATATCTTTTACTGTTCCATTGGTTAAATTAAGCAGTTCATCAAAATTTATTTTGAAAATACAGTTTGGATGTCCTGCTGCGGCATATAAATTTTTAAATCTGTTTAAAGACTCATCAACAAGAATTTCTAATTTATTTTTATGGCCTACTGGTGAAACTCCTCCTATAGTATATCCTGTTTGATTTTTAACCTCATCTGGAGAGGCCATGCTCAAGTCTTTACTATTAAAAATTTTTTTTAATTTATTTAATGAACATCTTTTATCGCCAGATACTAAGCAGAGTAAAAAATTTCCCTCATTCCTAAATAATAAACTTTTTACAATTGAACCAACTTCAGTGTTTAATGAATTTGCTGCATCATTTGCTGTTCTTGCGGTTTGCTCTAATTCAATTACCTTTATTTCGTTATTAAACTTTTTTAATGCTTCTTTTGCTCTTTTAACTGCTTCTTTATTTAGTGCTGACATTAGTACAACTCTTGATTGATTGAAAAATTACGATTTTTAAGGTTAATATACATGTAATTAAAGCATAACTGATATCTATTTTATAGACATTATTTATCTTTTCTTAACTGATAATAGAACAAGAAAATTTATAGGAGATAATATGAGCGCTAGGGACGTATTAAAACAAATTAAATCTAAGAATGTTGAGTATGTTGATCTTAGATTCACTGATCCAAGAGGAAAACTGCAACACCTTACAATGGATAAAACTATAGTTGATGAAGGTATGCTGAACGACGGAGTATTTTTTGATGGCTCTTCGATTGCTGGTTGGAAAGCGATAAATGAGTCTGACATGATATTAAAACCAGATTTAAGCAGAACAGTAATGGATCCATATACATCACATAATACAATGATTTTATTTTGCGATATTTTGGATGCTGTTAAAAAAGACCCATACGAAAGAGATCCAAGAGGAATAGCTAAAAAAGCAGAAGCATATTTAAAAAAAACTGGAATTGGAGACAAAGCTTACTTTGGACCAGAGCCAGAATTTTTTGTTTTTGATGATGTAAAAATTAAAAATGATATGAATGAAACTGGTTTTTCAATTGACAGTTCTGAAGGACCTTATAATTCAGGAAAATCATATGATAATGGTAATATGGGCCACAGACCTGGTATTAAAGGAGGTTATTTTCCTGTGCCACCAGTAGATAGTGCTCAGGATATGAGAGGCGAATACTTGAAAGGTCTAAGAGATGTAGGTATTACTGTTGAAAAACACCACCATGAAGTTGCACCTAGTCAACATGAACTAGGAATGTTGTTTGGAACATTAGTTGATCAAGCTGATAATGTTCAACTTTACAAATATGTAGTTCAGATGGTTTCACATTCATTTGGAAAGACTGCTACTTTTATGCCAAAACCAGTAAAAGGTGACAATGGCTCTGGAATGCATACTCACCAGTCAATTTGGAAAGGTAAAACTCCAGTATTTTCTGGTAACAAATATGCAGGTCTATCTCAAACAGCTCTTTATTATATCGGTGGTATTTTAAAACACGCAAAAGCAATTAACGCTTTTTCAAATGCTACCACTAATAGTTATAAAAGATTAATTCCAGGTTTTGAGGCACCAGTTTTACTTGCATACTCTGCAAGAAACAGGTCTGCATCATGCAGAATTCCAATAACTTTAAGCAAAAAAGGTGCAAGATGTGAGATTAGATTCCCTGATGCTTCAGGTAATCCTTATTTAACATTTGCATCAATGTTAATGGCAGGTCTTGATGGTATCAAAAATAAAATTGATCCAGGTAAGTCTTTTGACCAGGACCTTTATGCATTAACTGAAAAACAAGTTAAAAAAGTTCCTACAGTTTGTGGATCATTAAGAGAAGCTATGGAAGCTCTTGATAAAGATAGAAACTTTTTAAAACAAGGTAATGTATTTACTGACGATCAGATAGATGCGTACATTGAGTTAAAGTATGAAGAAATACATAACTTTGAACATACGCCGCACCCTATCGAGTTCGATATGTATTATAGCTGTTAAAAGGCTTTATTTTGGGTAATACCTGCTGCGATAGCAGGTATTCCCTATAAGAAATTCTCATTTAAAATAATTTTGTTATTAAAATGAATGACAAAATTTATATCTTCTATAAAAAATATTATTGGTCTCAAGAAGCCAAACTATAGAAAAATTAAAAAGAAGAATAATAAAGTTTATACAATGAATAAAAGAGGACAATATTGGTTTATTTCATATTACCAATAAATAGAATTAAATTTTAAAGGACTCTCCACATCCACATCTTTCAGTTTCGTTTGGATTATTGAATACAAACTGAGAGGAAAATTCCTCTTGTTTATAATCCATCTCTGTTCCAAATAAGTACATAACTGCTGCAGAGTCTATAAATACCTTTACTCCTTTATCTTCTATAACTTCGTCATTAGGATAAACTTTATTGGTATATTCCATTACGTATGACATTCCTGCACAGCCTCCAGATTTGACTCCAACTCTCACTCCAATTGAGTCATTGCTTGCTGATGACATGATTTCTTTAATCCTTATAGCTGCTTGGTCACTTAATGAAATTATTTGTTTTGTCATAAATTTAATTCTAGTTTTGCTGCCTCAGACATCATTGATTTATCCCATGGTGGTTCCCACACCAAATCTAACTCAACTTTGTCAACTTCATCTAGTTGCATGATACTATCTTTGACCTCTTTAGGCAAACTTTCAGCAACTGGACAATTAGGAGTGGTTAAAGTCATTTTAACGCTTACATGTTTTTTATTTATAATAATATCATATATTAATCCTAGCTCATAAATGTTTACCGGTATCTCAGGATCATAAATTTTTTTTATTTCGTTTATTACTTTTTCTTTTAATTCCATAATCAATCTTCTGTACTTGCTATTTCTTTAGAATTATTCATTGCAGAGGTTAGTGTATGCCAAGATAGAGTTGCACATTTTACTCTCATTGGGTATTGTTTTACTCCAGATAAACACATCAGTTTTGTTTTTTCATCTTCACTTAAAAGCTGTGTATTTAATTCATCTTTCTCTTTTATCATGTCCAAAAAGTCTGTAACAATCTCTTTTACTTCCTTTTCTTCTTTTCCTCTTACTAAATCTGTCATAATTGATGCTGAAGCCATTGTAATTGCACAACCATTCCCTTCAAAAGAAATGTCTTCAACTTTATTATTGTCATTAAGTTTTAAGTAAATATGAACATTGTCTCCGCATAATGGATTGTTTCCTTTTGCATCCCTAGTAAAATTATCTGTTTTTCTTAAATTTCTAGGATTCTTTCCGTGTTCTAAAATAATTTCTTGATATAATTCTTTTAAATTCATTTTAAATTAAATATCTTTTTGCAATTATTTATCGATTTATTAAGTTGATCAATATCATCTTTAGTATTGTAAACTCCAAAAGATGCTCTAGCGGTTGCAGGTAAACCCAACTTCTCATGAAGTATTTGACAACAATGATGGCCAGCTCTAATTGCTACTCCATCCTCATCTAAAATTGTAGCTATATCATGAGGATGAATTCCTTCTATCGTAAATGATATAACTCCACCTTTGTTTTTAGGGTTGCCAATAATATTTACTGAATTGTTCTTGCCTAAAAGTTCAACAGCATAATCAAGTAACTCTTTTTCGTGTTTCTCAATGTTTTCAATTCCAATTTTTTCAAGAAATTTAATAGATTCGTTAAAAGCTATTACTTGAGCAGTTGCCATAGTTCCTGCCTCATATTTATTAGGTAACTCTCCATAAGAAATACCCTTTTTCTTCACCTCTCTTATCATTCCTCCACCACCTTGATATGGAGGAAGATCTTCTAACCATTTCTTTTTTGCATAAAGCACTCCAATTCCGGTAGGTCCGTACATTTTATGACCAGAAATTGCGTAAAAATCGCAATCTAAATCCTGCATATCTAATTTTAAATGAGGCGCTCCTTGGCAACCATCAACTAATACAGGAATACCTTTTGAATGAGCAAAGTTTACAATTTCTTTGATTGGAAGTATTGCTCCAGTCACATTCGATAAATGTGTTACACATATAATTTTAGTTCTATCAGTTATTTTTTTTTTAATTTCTTCCAATGTTACTTCACCTTGGTCATTTACTTCAGCAAATTCAATATTTATTTTTTTTGATTTTCTTAAAAAATGCCATGGAACATAATTAGAATGGTGCTCTAATTCTGTAATTAATACTTCATCACCTTCATCAAGATATTTTTGGCCAAATGTATTTGCTACAAGATTTATTGCCTCTGTTGCACCTTTTGTAAAAACAATTTCATTTTTATCAGATGCATTTATATATTTTTGTACAGAAGTTCTTGTTTGCTCATATAAATTTGTTGCTGCCACTGCTAAATAATGAACACTTCTACCAACATTTGAAAATTCCTTAGAATAAAAATCATATATTCTATCAATTACTATTCTTGGTTTTTGAGAAGAGTTAGCGCTATCTAGATAAACAAGATCATTATTTTGTACTTTATTATCAAAAATAGGAAATTCTTTTTTAATTTGGTCTATATTCATTCTTTTAATCCCATAATATTTTTAATTAAATTTTTAATTTCATTATCAGTAATTTTTTCAACAACATCCAATAAGAAACCATTTATTAAAAGTTTTTTTGCTTCCTTATAATTAAGACCTCTAGACATTAGATAAAAAATAGAGTCATGATTTAAACTTCCTGAGGCAGATCCATGTGAACATTTTACATCGTCTGCATAGATTTCTAATTCTGGTTTTGCATTAAACTCAGAATTATCACTGAGTAAAATTGCTTTACTCAATTGATATCCATCAGTTTTTTGTGCATTAGATTTAACAAATATTTTACCTTGATAAGCTGATTTTGTATTTTCTCCTAAAACGCTTTTAATTAATTGATAACTTTTAGTATTTTCATTTAAATGGTTGATAGATGTTCTGATTTCATGATTTTTATTATTATCTAAATTGAATATACCATTTACAAATGCTGAAGAGTATTTGCCAATTAAATTACAATTAATTTCATTTTTGATAAAGCTGGAACCTAATGATAAAATAAAATTTTCTGCAACACTGTTAGTATCTAGATTAATATTATTATATGAGTATTTAATATTATTATTTTCTTTTTTATCTAATTTGTAATTCTTAAGTATTGCATCTTTTGCTAAATTAAAATTATAAACAATATTGACAAAATTACTTTCAGATTTATCGATTGAATAATCTATTATTTTAAGAGACGAGTTAGATTTTAAATCAAAGTCTAATCTGATATTAATATTTTTTGAACTAATTTTACTATTTGTTAAAATATATATAATTACTGGTTTTTTTACAGTGTAATGCTCTTTTACCTGAATTTTATAATATTTACTTGTTAATGCTGAGTTTAAATCAACAAGCGAATTTATATCATTAAGTAAACTTTCATTGTCAAATTGATCTTTTATTTCAAATTTATCATTTTCTTCATATTTGAAATCTATTTTCTCTATTCTTCCATTAATAAAAACAATCTTATTATGTTCTAAACCATCTACATATATTTTAGGATCTACCTCATTTGGTAAGTTTTCATTAAAATAATCTAAATTTTCAATATTTGATTTTATAGCTTGATTTAGGTCTAAAAACTTCCAATCTTCATTTTTTTTACCAGGAAAACCATTTTGAATAAATTTATTTAAATACTTTTCTTTTTTTATAATTTCTTTTTCAGAAAAATTAGAGCTCTCAATTATTTTTTTAAAATCTGTTCTTAATTGTTTTTCCATTTAACTAAAGCTTTTGTAACCTTTCTTTTCTAACTCAACAGCTAACTCTGCACCTCCAGATTTAACAATTTTTCCATTCATTAGGACATGTACAAAATCTGGTTTTATGTAATCGAGTAATCTTTGGTAATGTGTTATTATAAGAAAAGAATTATTTTCTTTTCTTAGTGAGTTTACTCCATCAGCAACAATTCTTAGTGCATCTATATCTAAACCTGAGTCAGTTTCATCAAGTATAGAAAGTTTTGGGTTCAGTATTGTCATTTGTAAAATTTCATTCTTTTTCTTTTCTCCTCCAGAAAAACCAACATTTAATTGTCTATTTAATTTTTCTTCATCAAATTTTAAATTTTTTGCTTTTTCTTTTACTAATTTTAGAAACTCAATAGCATCGAGCTGCTTTTCCCCTCTTGCCTTCCTTACAGCATTTAGTGAAGTTTTTAAAAATATGTTTGTATTTACTCCAGGGATTTCTAAAGGATATTGAAATGCTAAAAATATTCCTTTATGTGCCCTTTCTTCGGTTTCAAGTTCAAATAAATTATTATCTTCAAATAATATTTCTCCAGAAACATCGTAACCTTTCTTCCCTGATAAAATATTTGATAGGGTACTTTTACCAGAACCATTTGGGCCCATGATTGCATGAACTTCACCTGGATTTATATTGAGAGAGAATCCATTCAAAATAGGTTTATCTTCAACCTTAGCATTTAAATTAGTTATTTTAAGCATTTAACCAACACTTCCCTCTAAACTAATTCCAACTAATTTTTGTGCCTCAACAGCAAACTCCATAGGTAGTTGCTGTAAAACTTCTTTGCAGAAACCATTCACAATTAAACCAACTGCATCCTCACTATTTAAACCTCTTTGTTGGCAATAATGTAACTGATCTTCACTAATTTTTGATGTTGTTGCTTCATGAGCAATGTTAGATTCTGAATTCTTATTCTTTATGTAAGGAACCGTGTGAGCTCCACATTTATTACCCATCAAAAGAGAGTCACATTGAGTATAATTACTTGAATTTTTTGCATTTTTTGAAATATCAACTAAACCTCTATAAGTCATATCTGAATATCCGGCGCTTATCCCCTTCGAAATGATCTTGCTTTTTGTATTTTTTCCAATGTGGATCATTTTAGTTCCTGTGTCTGCTTTTTGGTGATTATTAGTTATCGCTATTGAGTAAAACTCTCCAATAGAATTATCTCCTTTTAAAATACAGCTTGGATATTTCCAAGTTATTGCTGATCCAGTCTCAACTTGAGTCCATGAAATTTTAGAATTTTTTCCTTGGCAAAGACCTCTCTTTGTAACGAAATTGTATATTCCGCCTTTTCCATCTTTATCTCCGGGATACCAATTTTGAACAGTAGAGTATTTAATCTCTGCATCGTCTAAAGCAACAAGCTCAACGTTTGCAGCATGTAGTTGATTTTCATCTCTCATTGGTGCGGTACAACCTTCTAGGTAGCTTACATAACTTCCTTTGTCTGCTATTATTAAGGTTCTTTCAAACTGTCCTGTATCAGAAGCGTTTATTCTAAAGTATGTGGAAAGTTCCATAGGACATCTTACACCTGGGGGAACATATACAAATGACCCATCTGTAAATACAGCAGAATTTAAAGTTGCAAAATAGTGATCAGTAATAGGAATTACTGAACCAAGATATTTTTTTACTAAATCAGGGTGCTTTTGAATTGCCTCAGAAATCGAACAAAATATTATACCTTGTTTTGTTAAAGTATCTTTAAATGTTGTTGCAACAGATACGGAATCAAAAACAGCATCTACTGCGATCCCATTTAATCTCTTTTGTTCTTGTAAAGGTATTCCTAATTTTTTATAAGTTTCCAATAATTTAGGGTCTAATTCATCTAAATTTTTTGGTTTTTCTTTAAAACTCTTTGGAGCTGAGTAATAATATAAATCTTGATAATCTATCTTTGGATACTTCGGCTTCTGCCAGTCTGGCTCTTTTAAAACTTTTAATCTATTGTAAGCTTTTAATCTCCACTCAAGTAACCATTTAGGTTCTTTTTTAATGTTTGATATAAATTTAATTACATCCTCATTAAGCCCTTTAGGTGCCTTAACAGTGTCAATCTCAGTTGAAAATCCGTATTTATACTCTTTTAAATCTTGTACTTGTTTGTCTCTCATAATCTATTTGGTATTTTTTTATTTATCAAATCATTTAATGTTTTTTTCTGAAAAAAGTGATTTATGTAATCTTCTAATTCATCCCAAAGATCGTGTGTAATACACTTCGATGATTTTCCGTTACATCCACTCTCTGAATGTTTTTCACATCCAATAGTTTTTACTTTTTCATCAACTGCAACAAATACATCAGAAATTTTTATCTCTGATGCTTGTTTAGATAAAATATATCCACCTTTGTTGCCTCTAACACTCTTTACTATTCTATTTTTTTTTAATTTTGAAAATAGTTGTTCTAGGTAGACAAGTGAGATTCCTTGTCTAAGAGATATATCTCTTAATGAAACTGGCTCATTTAAATTAAATTTAGCCAGATCCGCAAGAGCCATTACAGCGTATCTACCCTTACTTGATAATTTCATATTTTCCTCAATTCACGGGACTTATATATACCCGACTATTTTAGTCAAGATTAATAAACGTTTTAAAACTTGCAATTTGTCACTCATTTTTGATAGAAAAAACCTTATTTTTTTTTGAGATTAATAATCAATGACATCAGTTAACAATAAAATTGTAGAAATTTTTATTCCAGGTCCTGCTGGAAGACTAGAGGCTAAGTATTATAAAAGTAAAAAAAATACCTCACCAATTGCATTAGTTTTACACCCTCATCCTCAATACGGTGGCACAATGAATAATAAAGTTGTTGTAGACATCTTTCAAACATTTGTAGATAACGATTTTTCAGTATGTAGAGTAAATTTTAGAGGAGTTGGTAAAAGCGACGGTGAATTTGATAATGGACAAGGAGAGCTTGCTGACGCTGCTGCTGCATTAGATTGGTTGGAAAGAGAAAATTTTGATAATTCACAATGTTGGATTTCTGGATTTTCTTTTGGATCTTTGATCGCAATGCAACTTTTGATGAGGAGACCAGAAATTAATCGATTTATTGTTGTTTCACCACAACCCAATGTATATGACTTCTCTTTTTTGTCTCCTTGCCCTACTTCTGGGACAATGATCTATGGCAAAAAAGATGAGTTAGTTCCAATCGAGCACATCAATGATTTAAATAAAAGATTAAGTGAACAAAAAGGAATTAAGGTTGAATTCGAGCCTATACCAGATGCAAATCATTTTTTTTCAAAAAATGATTTAGCATTAATAAAATCTTTAAATAAATATATCAAAAAAGAAACAGCACTATATTAATTAAAAATTTTTCACTATTTTGCCTCCAATTGTAGGCAGGTCACAATTTGTTGTTGATGGAAACGATATAGGTAGATTCAAATAGGATCTTATTGCAAGGTAAGCAAAAGTTTGTGATTCTATGAAATCTCCGTCTATTTGTAAATCGTCAATTTTATATAATTTATTATTAATTTTTTTTTTTAATAAATTTATTAAATAATTATTTTTTCTACCTCCGCCACATACGTATATATCATATTCTCCTATTTTTTTTGACATGATTTCAGCTGATATTTCAGTAATGGTTGCTGTTCCATTTTCCAATGAAAGTCCTTTAGCAAATGAAATATCAAAATCATTTGTGTCTAAAGATTTTTTAGAGTTAATTTTACTATAATAAAAATTTTCTAAATATTGATTTAATATAAATTTATCTACTTTTCCAGATTGTGCTAAATTTCCATTTTCATCATATAAACTATTAGTATTTTTTCTTATCCACTTGTCTATTAAACAATTTCCAGGACCTATATCCATGCTTGAAATTTTAAAATCTTTGTCAATTTTTGTTATGTTAGCAATTCCACCAATATTTAATACTGAAATCGGAACTTTTAATTTTTTTTCATTATACAATCCTCTTATTAATGATAAATGGTAAATTGGTGATAAAGGTGCTCCCTCACCTCCATTTTGAATGTCATTTTGTCTGAAATCAAAGACAACAGTTTTCTTAATTTTTTTTGATAAAATATTTCCTAAACCAATTTGCTTAGAAATTTTTTGATCTGAATTATGGTAGATCGTATGACCATGAAAACCTATAATCTCAAATTCAAATCTTTTTGATATTTGAATTGCTATATCTGCATGAAAATTGGTAATTTCTATCTCTAATTTTTTAATATCAACTGAATATTTTAATAAATCCTGAATTTCGAGAATATTTTCTCTTAGTTTATGAATTTTTTTTGATAGATCCATTGGATAGGGATCAAATCTATTATATTTGATATTTATATAATCTTCTCCATTTGAACTTATAATGGAAGAATCCACACCGTCCCCTGATGTTCCGCTCATAAAACCTAGTGCTATGAAATTTTTTCCCATTATTATTTTTTTTTACTAAAATATGTATATTGTAACAATATAGAACATGAATAATTTTTTAAAAGAATTTAAAGATAGAGGATATTTTTATCAGTGTACTGACGAAATAGGATTGTCGAAGTTATTAAATTCAAGAAGTAATAATGTATATATAGGATTTGATAGTACGGCACCAAGCTTACATGTTGGAAGTTTATTGCAGATTATGTGCCTTAGGCTTTTACAAAAACATGGGCATAGACCAATTGTACTTTTGGGTGGAGGAACAACAAGAATTGGTGATCCATCAGGAAAAAAAGAAACAAGAAAAATAATTTCTGAAAAACAAATAGAGAATAATATTAATAATATTAAAAAAGTATTTAAAATATTTCTAAAAACTGAAAATTCAAAACTAAAACCAGTTTTTGTTAATAATTATAAATGGTTAGGAAAACTCAATTATATAAAATTTTTAAGAAATATAGGTAGACATTTCACAATTAACAAGATGTTAAGCTTTGATAGTGTAAAATTGAGATTGGAGAGAGAACAATCATTAAGTTATATGGAGTTTAATTACATGATTTTGCAAGCATATGATTTTTATGAGCTCAATAAAACAAATAAATGCAACCTTCAAATTGGTGGATCCGATCAATGGGGAAATATAGTAAATGGTGTTGAATTAATAAAACGAGAATCTGGAAATCAAGCTTATGGTTTAACTACACCACTTATAACCTTAGCATCAGGTACAAAAATGGGTAAAACAGAACAAGGAGCTGTGTGGCTTAATAAAGATATGTTATCACCTTATGATTATTGGCAGTTTTGGAGAAATACTGACGATCGTGACGTGTTAAAGTTTTTAAAGATGTTTACAGATTTGTCATTAAACGAAATAGAAAACATAAAAGATAAAAACATAAATGACTTGAAAATACTACTAGCCAATAATGCAACTGAAATGCTTCATGGAAAAAAAGAAGCAAAAAAATCTGAAAAACTTGCTAAAAATACATTTAAAGAAAACTCTACAGGTGAAAATCTTCCAGGAATAAAAATTAAAAACGATATTTTATCAAAAAATATAGTTGAAGTAATTTCATTTGTTAATAACAGTATCTCAAAATCAGAAATAAGAAGATTAATTAAATCTAACGCTGTTAAAATAGACAATAAAAATATTCAAAACGAAAAATATGTTATTGATCCAAATCAATTCACAGATAAAGGTTTTATAAAGTTATCTATTGGTAAGAAAAAACACTATAAAATTATGAATTAATTTCCCTTAAGGTTCTCAAGTGTCCTAGTAATGAATCTTGGTGTGAGCGTTTTGATTGGATTAACAGTACTTTTTAAATTATTTGGTGGCCCTTTTATCTTAAAACTAACACCAAATATTCCTTCACCAGTTTTACTACCTACCAATATATTTCCAATTAAAGGTATTTTGGCTATTGTTTTATTAATTGTTGTAGCTGGTACCAAAGTTCCTCTTAAACTAGTTAACTTATCTTTTTCTATGTAACCCTCTAACATAATAGAAATAGCTGGACCAAGTGCATACATCTCTTCTATTTCAGTAAAATTATTTTTATTTTTAAAATCCATTTCAAATTCATCAAATCTTATTCCCTCTCCCGTCAACAAATCTGCAATACCTTGCAAAGATGCAAGGGTTAGTATTTTTGCTAAAACTGGAACCTCTTTTACTTTAAAATTATTGATTTTAAGATTTGATCTTGAGACATTGTCTATTTTAATTGAATTTAATTTTAACTCACCTTCTTCAAATCCTTTTATAAATTTATAGTTATTTATAAATGGTTTTGGTTCATCAATAACTATGTTTGTAATTTTTTCATCATTATTTGTTGTTCTATAAGAATATGAGAATTTTTTTTTTTTATCTAATAATGCATCAGCTCTGGCTAAAATTAGTTTATTATTTTTTATATCAAATTCACCTTTGAATTTATTTAGATATTCATTTTTTTCCAAATATATTTTATCTAAATTCAATATTAATGACGTACTAACATTATCAAAGTAATTTGAAACTTTATTTTTATTACTAGTTTTTAATAAACTTTCAATTATTCTTTCTCCATCAATTTGACTTCCGGTTAAATTATAATTATTTGAATTTTTGATAATTTTAAAAGTATTTCTAACTCCATTATTATTTAAAAAATTTGTATCTATCTTATCTAAACTTATTATTTTGAAATTATCAGAAAGAAAAAGATTTTTTACAGAAAAAAAGTTTTTATTTTCTCTATAATCAATTTTTTCTAGTTTTAAGACATTGTCAGTATTATTTATTAAAACTTCTAATGTCGAAGGTATATTTTTTTTCTTTAAATATTCTATTTGACTAAAGTTTAAATAGCTATTGTCTAAATTTAATAAAGAATAAATTTCAAAATTATTTTCATTGCCTTTAAACTTTAAAAAAATATTATCTTCTTTATCATTTAATAAATATTTTCCATCTAACTGAAAGTTTATTACATCGTCTGATAATTCAAAAAGAATTTGTGGTTTCTTTATTTTTATTTTATCGTCATAGTTTCTTAAGTACTTCTTAAAAAAATCTGATTTATAATTGATATTTAAATTATCTAAATTTAAATCTGATTTAATATCTAGTTTTTTTATATTCAATGTATCTTCAATTGATGCATTAATAGTTAAATTTGAGTTTAAATTTATTATTTGATCATCTATTAAACTATGATGTTCTTGAAAATTTAAGTATTTTTTAAATTCTTTAATATTTATATAATTATTATCTGACTGTACAAATAATTCTACATCTGAGATTTTATTATCACCTTTATCCAACTTAAAATTTATAACATTTTTATCTGACTCATTATTAGAATTTTTATCTAAAAATGAGTAGTTACTTCTCAAATCTATTTTTAGTGATTTGTCTCCTAAAATTAATTTAGATTTAATATTCTTTAAGTAAAATATATCTTGGATTTGTTTATTAAACGCAAATTTATCTACGTATAGCTCTGAGTCGACAAGATAATTTTCTATTCTACCCTTATTTAACTCAAATTTAAATGTATTGTCTGAACGAATATTTATTTTATCATCAGATAAAAATTTAGAATCTAGATTGAGAAGATCTAAAAAAATTTTAGGTTCTATTAGTATTTTTCCATTACTTATATTGCCATTTATTTGAAATTTTTGATCATTTTTAGTGTTTAAAAATAGTCTTAAATTGTTGTTTTTAAAATTGTTGTTTAAATTTAATTTGTCAAACAAAGCGAAATTTGAGTTAAGATCTGCAACAAGTTGTCCATCTTCAAATTTAGAATTAATTATTCCCCTTTTTAAGTAAAATATGTTTTGATATTTATCATTAAAATAAATTTCGTCAAAATTTAAAATAGAATTAATTTTAAGATTTTTTATTTTTTTATTTCTATTTAATTTAAATGAGAATGTATTTTTACTTTGAAACAAAATATCTTTACTAGAAAAAAAATCTTGTTTTATTTTTGTAAATTTGAATAATAAATTTGGGTTTATTAGTGCTTTTGTGTTTTCAATATCTCCTTCTATATTATATGAACCAGATTTGTCCTCTTTGGCTTCTAAACTTTTTGATAAAAAACCTATTTTTTGAAAAATGAAATTTAAATTAGAAAATTTTACTTTTTTATCTTTTGCTAAAAAATTAAAATTTATGTCATCAAAGTTTTTATATCCAGGTATATTTAATTTTGCATTTTTTACAGAACCTGATATTAAATAAGAAATAATATCTTGACTAGAATTGTCAAACTTAGCCTCATATTCGAAATTTAGTAATCCTTTTTTAATCTGACTAAATAATAAATATCTTGATAAATTATAATCTATCACATTTAAAAAAGATGCAATATCTTTTAACAAATTATTTGAAGATTTTATTTTTATACTTTTAATTAAGTTTTCGTTACTTAAAAATTTTAATAAATTTAAATTGATATCAATTTTAGAAATTTTAATTGGATTAGACTCTGCAATTAAATTTGCTCTTTTTGTATTTATATTAATCGCACTTTCTTTTATATTTAACTTAATATAAACTTCATCAACTTCTAGAATTAATTTAGGGTTATACTCTTTAACTTTGTTTTTAATTAAATTGTTAAAACTATCTGTTTTTACTCCATAAACGCTTAAATAAGTTATACATATAATTAAAATAGCTAATATCGATAAACTAATAAATAAAATTTTTTTAAGCATTTATTTTATACAAGGAGTTCTCTAGAAATTCATCTATTTCTCCATCTAGTACTTTATCTGGATTAGAATTTTCATAATTTGTTCTGTTATCTTTAACCATTCTGTAAGGATGTAATACGTATGATCTTATTTGATGACCCCAGCCTATTTCTGATTTAGAGCTTTGAATATCTTCACTTTCTTTTTTTCTTTTTTGAATTTCATGTTCATAGAGTCTAGCTTTAAGCATATTCATACAAGTTTCCTTATTCTTGTGTTGAGATCTTTCATTTTGACATTGTACTACTATTCTACTTGGCAAATGTGTAATTCTTACAGCACTATCAGTTGTATTAACATGTTGTCCACCTGCTCCACTAGATCTGTAAGTATCAATCCTTAAGTCCTTATCAAGAACTTCAACATCTATATTTTCACTAATCACCGGATATACCCAAACACTTGCAAAACTTGTATGCCTTCTTGAACCTGAGTCAAATGGAGAGATTCTTACTAGACGATGTATTCCTGACTCAGATTTTAAAATTCCATAAATATATTCTCCTGAAATTTTTATAACTGATGATTTTATCCCTGCTTCATCTCCTTTATGTTCGCTGATTAAATCAACATTGTAACCTCGATCAGTTGCCCATTTCATATACATTCTTCTGAGCATTTGAGCCCAATCTTGGCTTTCAGTACCTCCTGCTCCTGCATGAAACTCTAAATAACTATCTAAATTATCGTTTTCATTTGATAAGAAACATTTTATTTCTAACTTTTTGAATTTTTTTTTTAAATTTATAAATTTGTCTAAAGTTTCTATAATAAGCTGATTATCATTTTCTTCATCAGCTAATTTAAAAATATCATAAAGTTCTTCAATTTCAGCTCTTGATTTTTTATAAGACTCTAGCAAATCATCATAACCTTTTTTTTCTTTTAAAATTTTTTCAGCTTGTTTTCTGTCATCCCAAAATTTTGGATTTTCGACCAGGGAGTTAAGTTTATCTCTTTTTAACTCAATATCTTGCTTTTCAAAGAAACTCCTTAATTCTTTGATTTATTTTTACTACTTCAGATTTGTATTTTTCGATTTCTTGTTGCATTAATAAAATTTTAAAATATTTTTTTTTATTTTATTTGAGTTATATTTATCATTACTATTATACGTATCATTTTCAATTTTTTCTTTCTTGTAGGACTCAATAATAGTTTTTTTAGAGCCAAAATCTGCTTTTTTTCCAGTTTCTGCGTCTATAACCATCATTTTTATTCCTTTAGCAATTTTAAATGGCCTAGCTTCATAGTTATTTACAGCTTTTTTTATGAAATCTTTAAATATTGGTAAGGCAGTCTTAGAGCCTGTTTCATATTTTCCTAGCCTCTTTGGATTATCATAGCCCACGTATACTCCAATAACCAAATTGGATGTAAAACCAATAAACCATGTATCAGTATTGTTATTTGTTGTACCAGTTTTTCCCGCAAGTTGTAAGTTCAGATCTCTTAATCTTTTTCCAGTACCTCTCTCAATTACACCTTCTAATATTGAAGTCATTTGATAAGCGGTTTGAGGTGAAAATATCTGTTTAAAATTACTTTTTACAATAGGAATTTTATTTCCCTCAAAAGAGATTTGGTCACAATCTTCACAAAATCTTTTTTCGTTATTTGATATTGTGTTACCTTCACTGTCTTGAATTCTGTCAATTAATATCGGGTTTACTAATTTTCCACCATTTACAAATGAGCAATAAGCACTGGTAATATTTAATAGTGTTGTTTCTGCAGATCCTAATGAAACTGACATTAATTCATCAGGGTCTTCGTAAATATTTAATTTTTTTGCAAATTTTATTATTTTGTCTATTCCTAGTTCCTGTGAAATTCTCACAGTCATTAAATTTCGAGACTTTTCAACACCTGTTCTCAAAGTAGAGAGACCATAAAATTTTTTACCATAATTTTCTGGCTTCCACATTTTGAGATCTACTCCTTGATCAAGTACAATTGGGGCATCTAAAATCAGAGACGATGGTGTAAAATTATTTTCAAGAGCAAGGGCGTATATAAAAGGCTTAAATGCTGACCCAGGCTGGCGCTTTGCTTGGGATACTCTATTAAACTCACTTTTTTTGAAACTAAAGCCTCCTGATAATGCTAATACTCTTCCGCTATAAGGATCCATAACAACTATTCCACCATTTACATTTGGCAACTGTCTTAAACTAAAAATTCCATCAGAAATCTTTTCTACGTATATTAAATCATTTACTTTGAAAATTTGATTAAAATTTTTTCTCGTCCAGTTAATATCTTCATAACTGATTATACCATTTTCTTTTTTTGATGTTTGAATAACTGTCTCAAACTTATCTATTCTTTTGACAATAGCTATCTGCCAACCAATTGTCTTTTCTAAATCAAACTTATCTAAATTTTTATACCAATCTTGATTAGTTCTATTATCTAATGGTCCTCTCCATCCTTTTCTTTTGTCATAATCTAATAATCCTTTTCTTAAAGAGGATGCGGCAAAATTTTGAAGTTCTAAGTTTATTGGTGTTTTTATATTAAAACCTTGCTTATGAACTTTGTCATACCCATATTCTTTAATTATTTTTTTTCTTATGTCCTCAACAAAATATCTAGTATCTTCTAGAAATATTCTTTTTCTTTTTTTTAAAATAATTTCTGATTGTATTAAATTTTCATACCTATCTTTTGAAATATAAGAATTATCGTATAGATTTTTTATTACTAAGTTCCTTCTGTAAGTTGCTAATTTTTTATTTTTATATGGATTATATTTACTTGGAGCCTTTGGAAGAGCTGCTAATAATGCAGACTCTGAATAATTTAACTCACTGATAGGTTTATCAAAATATCTTAAGCTAGCAGATGCAATTCCATAAGAACCCTCGCCTAGATAAATTTGATTTAAATACAGCTCTAATATTCTCTCTTTTGATAATGCTCTTTCTATTCTAAATGCTAATATAGCTTCTTTAATTTTTCTATCTAAACTAACTTCATTTGATAATAAAAAATTTTTTGCAACTTGTTGGGTAATTGTTGAAGCGCCTTCCAATCTATTTGATTTTATTAAATTAAATATATTATTTTTTATTGCTCTCAAAACACCTTTTGCATCTACTCCAGGATGTTTAAAAAAATTCTTATCTTCAGAAGATAAAAAAGAGTAAATTATCTTTTTAGGTATTGCATTGTAAGGAACGAAAATTCTTTTTTCTGTAGAAAAATCACTAATTAAAACTCCGTTTCCTGAATAAACTTTACTTGATACTGGTGGCTTGTAATTTTTTAAAAACTTATAATCTGGTAACTTATTTGAATAAGACCATAAAATTGTAAAGATTGTAATAAAGCCTATTAAAGAAAATAAAACCAAAAGTATCAAAATTTTCTTTATAAATTTACTCATTTTAGTTTAAATTATTGATTGAATTTGTTAAAGTTATGGCACCGAATTTTAAAATAAAACAATGAAAAAAAATCAAAATTTATGTCAAAAAATTTATATATTGATGCATCGCATCCTAATGAAACTAGAGTTGTTCTCAAAAAAGATAATCATATTGAAGATTATGAATATGAAAGTGTTAACAACACACTAATTAAAAACAATATTTACTTAGGAAAAGTAAGTAGAATAGAACCTTCACTTCAAGCAGCTTTCGTAGACTTTGGAAGAGAAAGGCATGGATTTTTATCATTCAATGACATTCAATCAGACTATTACCAACTTCCGCATAGTGATTTAGAAAAAATTAAAGAGGAAGAAGAAAAAGTAAGGGAGGAACTTTCAAAAGAAAGTGAAAATAATGAAAATCAAATTTTAGAGGGAAATAAAGAGATAAAATTAAATGATCCTGTAGAAAAACTAGAAGATGAAAATAAAGAGAAAATTGATCAAG
Organism: uncultured Pelagibacteraceae bacterium; assembly: GCA_902545635.1. GTDB lineage: Bacteria > Pseudomonadota > Alphaproteobacteria > Pelagibacterales > Pelagibacteraceae > Pelagibacter. The sequence goes on from CACCGT010000008.1 coordinate 58,880, forward strand.
AAAAAAAATTTCCATCAAAGAGATATAAAATACAAGAGGTAATTAAACCAAATCAGGTAATTTTAGTGCAAGTTCTTAAAGATGAGAGAGGTTTTAAAGGTGCCGCCCTTAGTACTTTTATAAGTATTGCAGGAAAATATATTGTTTTAATGCCCAATACAGCCAAAGGTGGCGGAATTTCAAGAAAAATATTCAATCCAGGTGACAGAAAAAAAATTAGAAAAATTTTAAATGAAATTGAAATTCCAAAGGAAATGGGAATTATAGTTAGAACAGCTGGATCAAATAAAACCAAAAATGAAATTGATGGAGATTTAAAAAATTTAATTTCAGTTTGGAACTCAATTAAAAATAATGCATTAAATTCAATTGCACCATCACTAATACATCAAGAAAGTGATATTATAAAAAGAAGCATCAGAGATATGTATGATGACGAAACTCAAAATATAATTGTTGAAGGAAATGAAGGATATCAAAAAGCAAAAAACTACATGAAACTTATGATGCCAAAACAATTAAAAAAAGTGAAAAAATTTAGAGAAAAAATACCTTTATTTTTTAAGGAGAATATAGAAAAAAAGCTTTTTGAAATTTTTAAAAGTGAGGTAAAACTTAGTTCGGGGGGTTATCTAGTAATTAATCCAACAGAGGCACTTGTATCAATCGATATCAACTCCGGAAAATCAATAAAACAAAAGAATGTTGAAAGTACTGCGCTGGATACAAACTTAGAGGCTGCTGAGGAAATAGCTCGTCAAATAAAGATTCGTGATTTATCTGGATTAATAATAATTGATTTTATTGATATGCTCAGTTTTAATAATCGTAAACAAGTTGAACGAAGACTCAAGGAAAGATGCAGAAATGATAGAGCAAGAATTCAGATAGGAAGAATTAGTAATTTTGGATTACTTGAGATGTCAAGGCAAAGATTAAGAGAAAGCAATATAAAATGGTCAATAAAGTTAACTAATGAAACATTAGCCTTAAAGGT
>CACCGT010000009.1 GCA_902545635.1 uncultured Pelagibacteraceae bacterium
AACCCGTTCTAGATTTCTATTCTAAAAATTCTAACTTTTATGAAATAGATGGAAGTGGAAAAATTGATGAAATATTCAATAAAATAGAGGAAATTCTATCAGTTTAAGACATTGACTTTGAAAAAACTTCTTATATAAAAGGCTAAATTTTATCTCATTATTATGGCTCGTATTGCAGGTGTAAACATACCACAAAACAAATTAGTTAGAATTGGTCTGACATATATTTATGGAATCGGAGAAAAAAATTCAAATGATATTTGTAAATCATTGGATATATCAAGTACAAAACGAGTCAACGAACTGACTGATGATGAAATATTAAAAATTAGAGAATATATAGATCAAAAATTTACAGTTGAGGGAGATTTGCGTAGAGACACATCATTAAACATAAAAAGATTGATTGATCTTGCTTCTTATCGTGGATCTAGACACAGAAAAAAATTACCAGTTAGAGGACAAAGAACTAGATGTAATGCGCGTACAAGAAAAGGGAAAGCTATTGCTATTGCTGGAAAAAAATTGACACCATTAAAGAAATAAAATGACTAAAGAAAAAACTGAAACCAAAGATCAAAAAATAGAAAATTCAAATAAATCAAAAAAAAGTTCATATTCAAAAAAAAAGAAGAACAAAAAAAATATTCTAAATGGAATTGCATATGTTCAGTCAACATTTAATAATACAATTGTATCCATTGCCGATACTAATGGAAATGTGATTTCATGGGCATCATCTGGTCAAAAAGGATTTAAAGGTTCAAGAAAATCAACACCATATGCAGCTCAAGTAGCAGCAGACTCAGCTGCAGTAAAAGCCCTAGAGGTAGGTATGAAAATTTTATCTGTAGAAGTCAAGGGTCCTGGATCTGGAAGAGAAACCGCTTTAAGAGCTTTACAAGCGAGAGGATTTAAAATTATTTCAATAAAAGATACAACGCCAATGCCGCATAATGGAGCAAGACCACCAAAAAAAAGGAGGGTATAAATGGAAACAGCCGAAGTAAATGTAAAAAATTGGAAATCTCTTATTAAACCACCAAAACTTGATGTTAATATAAGTGATGACAAATCTTATGCAAAAATAATTGCTGAACCTTTAGAAAAAGGATACGGATTAACACTAGGTAACTCTTTAAGAAGAATACTTTTATCATCAATCAGAGGTACAGCCGTGACTGCAATTCAGATTGATGGTGTGTTACATGAATTTACTTCTATTAAGGGAGTTAGAGAAGATGTAACTGACATAGTTTTAAATGTTAAATCTTTGGCATTAAAAAGTAATTCAGAAACTGCAAACAAACTTGTATTAGACGCAAAAGGACCAGGAGAAATTAAGGCCTCACAAATTACTTCTTCGGCAGATATAGAAATTTTAAATCCAGATCTAGTAATATGTAATTTGGATGAAAATACAAATTTTCATATGGAAATGTCTGTCAGTAGCGGTAAAGGTTATGTGTCTGCAGAAATGAATAAACCAGAAGAACCTCCTCTTGGTCTTATACCAATAGACTCTTTATTTAGTCCTGTAAAAAAAGTTTCATATTCTATCAGTACTGCAAGAGAAGGTAAGGCTCTTGATTATGATAAATTGACTATGGAAGTCCAAACTGATGGGTCTATTTCTGCAGAGGATGCTGTTGCATATTCTGCACGTATTTTTCAAGATCAATTAGGAATGTTTGTAAATTTTGATGAACCTCAAGAGGTAATTGTAAGAGATCAACCTACTGAGCCAGAATTTAATAAAAATCTTTTAAGAAAAGTTGATGAATTAGAACTATCTGTAAGATCAATGAATTGCCTTAAAAATGATAATATAATTTATATTGGTGACTTGGTTCAAAAATCAGAAGGCGAAATGTTAAGAACTCCAAATTTTGGAAGAAAATCATTAAACGAGATAAAAGAGGTTTTAACTGGAATGTCATTATATCTTGGCATGGAGATTCCAAACTGGCCACCAGATAATATTGCAGAATTATCTAAAAAATTAGAGGAAGCCATCTAATGAGACATAAGATGGGCTATAAAAAGCTCAATAGAACATCAGAACATAGAAAAGCTTTAATCAAAAATATGCTTAATTCATTAATTAAGTATGAGCAAATAACAACAACGTTACCAAAAGCAAAAGTTTTAAAACCTCAAGCAGATAAAATCATTACTTTGGGTAAGAAAGATACTTTGTCAAATACAAAAACTTTAATTTCAAAATTACAAGATATTAAATCTACAAATAAAGTTAAAAAAACTCTCTCTAAAAGGTATGAAAATAGAAAAGGTGGATATACAAGAATTATTAAAGCTGGGTATAGATATGGTGATAATGCCCCAATGGCTGTAATTGAGTTTGTAGACAGAGATGTTGAGGCTAAAAGAGTCGACAAGAAGAAGAAAGATCCAGCTAGAGATCAAAAAAAAGAAGATACTAAAGAAGCAACAGCTTAAATAAAATTAAATGAAAAAGCTTATAAACGTTGATAAGACGTTCGAGGGCATGCGGGTTGACAGATTTTTAAGAAATCGTTTAGGTCAAATACCACAAGGTTTAATTGAGAAAAATTTAAGAAATGGAACAATTAAGTTAAATAAAAAAAAAGTTAAAAGTTCAAAAAAAATTAAATACAATGACAAAATTGAATTATATAATTTTACTTTTAAAAATAATATAAAACATACAAAAGAAAAATTTATACCTAGCACTGATATAATAAAAGAAAATGAAGATCTCATTATTGAAAATAATGATAATTTTGTAGTCCTTAATAAACAATCTGGAATTTCAGTACAAGGTGGAACCAAATCTAAAAAAAATATAATTGATATATTTGCAAAAAGTAATCTATTTAAACATGCAAAACCATTTTCCGTCCATAGATTAGATAAAGATACCTCAGGAGTATTTATAATCGCAAAAAATAGAGAAACTGCACAATTACTAACTTCACTTTTTAGATTAAGAAAAGTTTATAAAACATATTTAGCAATATGTAATGGAGAATTAATTTTAAGTAATAAGGGTATAATAAAAAATCAATTAGTAAGATTTGAAAATAAAAAAAAAATTATAGAGATAGCAGAGACAAAATACGAAATTTTAGATAAAAATAATAATGCCACTTTTATTGAGCTGCATCCAATTACTGGAAGAAAGCATCAATTAAGAAAACAATTATTTAATTTGGGAAATTCAATTATCGGAGATAAAAAATATAATACAACTAGAAGCTTAAAAATCACCAACAAAAATTTAATGTTACATTCTTATGAAATAAAATTCAAAATAAATCAAAAAAAGTACACATTTAGAGCCATACCACCAGTTTATTTCAGGAATATGTTAAAAGTAAAAAGACTTAATTTTTAATATTCAGTAAAAAATTTTTAATTAAAATATTTTTTATATTCTTATAGTTTTGATTTTTAATTTTTTTTAAATTTGTAACACCTCTATCTCTAATTCCACAAGGAATTATCTTTTTATAAAGTTCAAGATTATTAGAAATGTTTAATGCAAATCCATGGTAAGCAACCCATTTTTTTACTTTTATTCCTATTGCTGCAACTTTTTCTATTTTACCTGACTTATTTTTAAACCAGATACCGACATTTTTTCTATCAGCAAAACTAGTTATATTGTAATCCTTCAAAGTATCGATAATTGTTTTTTCAATTGCAGTCAAAAGTTTTTTTATATTTTTACCTCGTTTATTTAGATCTAATACAAAATAAAAAACTATTTGACCTGGACCATGGTAAGTTATTTTTCCACCTCTATTTGTTTTTACAAAATTTATTGATTTATCTAAAATTTCATTATTATTAAAATTAGTTCCACCGGTATATATTTCCTCATGCTCTAAAATCCATATAAGCTCATTACTTTCATTCCTTTTGATTTGTTCTAATTTATCTTCAAGTTTATCTATTGCTGATTTATATTTTATTGGTTTTACTGACTTTTTGATCTCTATTGTCATTATAAATTTGTATTATTTCTATTTTGTATTAATAGTGCCAACTAAATTAAAGGTAAATTTTATGACTATAGTTAAAAAAATTAAAGATAAAAAAGTGAATTTTGAATTTAATAAGGAATTTATTAAAGTTGTCACAGATAAAATTGCCTCTAATGATGCTGAATTTATAACAAATTCGTTTAATGATATGCACCCTTCCGATGCAGCTGATATAATTGAGCATTTAAGTCAAAATGATAGAGAAAATTTAATTAAATTAAATAATTTTAAAGTAGATCCTGAAGTTTTTGTTGAGTTGAATGAGTCAATTCAATCCGAGATGATTGCTTATCTATCATCTGAATCAATAGTAAATATTTTGAAAAACCTAGAGTCGGATGATGCAATTAAAATTTTAGAAAATGTAGATGAAAAAGATAAAAATGCTATTCTTAGCTCATTACCACCAAAAGATAGATTTGCTTTACTTGAAAGCTTAAGTTACCCCGAAGACTCTGCGGCTAGAATTATGCAGCGGGAGTTTACAGCAATACCGAGCAATTGGTCTGTTGGCCAAACAATAGATTATCTAAGAGAAAATAAAGACCTTCCAGAAGAATTCCTTGAAATATTTATTGTAGATCAAGAATTTAAACCTATAGGCACTGTTCCATCATCAAGAGTGTTAAGAACACCTAGAGATACAAAAATGATGTCTATTATGGCTGAGTCTCAAACATTAATACCAGTAGATATGGATAAGGAAGAAGTAGGTAATTTGTTTGAAAATTATAATTTAAGTTCTGCCGCAGTTGTAGATAAATCCGATAAGTTAGTTGGAATGATTACTTATGATGATGTGTTGACTGTATTAAAAGAAGAGGCTGAAGAAGATGCTCTTAGATTAGCTGGAGTAGGTAACGAAGAAATTACTGATGGCGTAATTACAAAAACAAAAAGAAGATTTAATTGGTTACTTTTAAATTTATTTACTGCTTTTCTCGCAACTTATTGTATCAGTTTATTTGGAGCTACTATTGAACAGATGGTAATATTGGCTTTTTTAATGCCAATTGTTGCGTCTATGGGTGGTAATGCAGGTATGCAAACGTTAGCAGTTACAGTAAGATCTTTAGCAACACAAGATCTAACAAAAAATAATTTTACAAATAATATTATTAAAGAATTTAATATAGGAGTATTAAATGGAATTATTTTTGCAATAATTAGTTCAATAATAGTTTATTTCTGGTTCAATGACTCTCAACTTGCTCTTATAATTTCTATTTCTATGATTTTAACAATGATAGTTGCAGGGTTGTTTGGAATATTAATTCCTGTAACGTTGAAAAAGATGAATATTGACCCAGCAATTTCTTCAAGTGTTTTTGTAACCACTATTACAGATGTAATAGGTTTTGTTTCTTTTTTAGGTGTAGGTGCTTATTTGTTATAATTAAAAGTTATCGATTAATCTTATGTTATTAATATTATAAGCAACGAAAAGCCTAAATTTACTTTTAAAGTTATCAAGTTTAAGATTTTTTTCATCTCTAAATTCTAAGTATTCTATTTTTATATTAAATTTTTTCTCAATTTCTATTTTATAATTTGATAAATCTATTTTAAGTTTTGATGAGCATAATTTAGATCTTTTTTTAATTTTGATTAATAATTTTGCAATTTGTGAGGCTTTTTTTAATGACTTTTTATTTAGCAATTTATTCCTCGTGGATAATGCAACTTTGTCAACTGCTCTTATTGTTGGACATGCATTTATTCGTACATCAAATTTTTTTGATAAAAATTTTTTAATTAAGTATAATTGTTGATAGTCTTTTTCACCCATAAAAATATCTTTTGATTTAATAATTGACATCAATCTATTCATCACATTTAGCACTCCTTCAAAATGACCTTTTCTGAATTTTGCGCATAATATTTTATCTTTTTTTCTTAAAATAAATTTTCTAGCTTTAAATTTATAAATATCTTTTCTAGTAGGTAGAAATAGATAGTTTACTTTTAAATTTTTTAAACAGACAATATCTTTTTGAATATTTCTAGGATATTTTCTAAAGTCAATTGCCTTGTTAAATTGAGTTGGATTGACAAAAATACTTACAATAGTCTTATTTTTTTTCTTTTGTGAAGCTTTTATTAAGGATATATGACCGTCATGTATTCCACCCATAGTTGGCACAAATCCGACATTTTTGTAGTTTTTAATCTCTTTATTTAAATCAAAAATACTTGTAATTATTTTCATTTTATAAATATATGTTTATAAATAAATTATCTAAATGATTAAACAAGCTATTATTCCACTAGCAGGTTTGGGTACAAGACTGTTGCCTTTAACAAGTGTCTTTGCCAAAGAGCTACTACCAATAAATGGCAAACCTGGAATTGAATATATACTTGATGAATGTATAGAAGCTGGCATTACTGAAATAATTTTTATTATTTCAGAAAAAAAGAAGATGATAAAAAGGTATTTTTATAATGATAATTTTTATAAGTCACTCATAAAAAAAAAAAAAGACCCAAGAATTATTGAAGAATATAAAAAAATTCTAAAATATAAAAAAAAAATTAAATTTGTATATCAAAATAAACCTTTAGGGACTGGTGATGCCGTTCTTAAGACGAGAAAATTCATAAAAAATAGTTATTTTTTAATGCTTCTTCCAGATGATTTAATTATGAAAAAGAACTGTTCAAAAGAAATGATTAGATTACATAAAAAATATAAAGCTTCAGTTATGGCAAGTATGACAGTAAAAAAAAACAACGTTAATCGTTGGGGAATATATTCTGTAGCTTCAAAACTAGATAATAGAAATTTTGTAATATCTAATGTAATAGAAAAACCTTCTGTTAAAGAAGCACCATCTAATAATGCAGTAATTGGTAGATATATATTAAGTAAAGATATTTTCAAGATTCTTAAAAAACAAAAAAAAGGAAAAGGAGGAGAAATTCATATTACAGACTCGATTAAAACCATGATTGACAACAAATCATTATTTATTGGCCATAAGTTTTCAGGAAAGTATTTAGACTGCGGTTCCATGAAAGGGTATATAAAATCAACTTTAGAGATCGCGAAATTATGAAACTTTGCATTATTGGATCCGGCTATGTTGGTTTAGTCAGTGGAACATGTTTTTCAGAATTAGGAAATAAGGTAATTTGTGTTGATAATAATAAGCAAAAGATTGAAAATCTTAAAAAAGGAATAATTCCAATATATGAACCTGGCTTGGAGGAATTAATAATAAGAAATGTTAAACAAAAAAGACTTAATTTCTCTACTAATGTAAGTACCTCAATTAGAAATTCAGACATTGTATTCATATGTGTAGGTACCCCAACTAGTAAAAACACGAATACGGCTAACTTGAAATATGTTTTTAATGTTGTCTCTAATATAAAAAAAAATTTAAATAAATATAAAATCGTAGTTACAAAATCTACTGTTCCCGTAACAACTGGTGATCAAATAGAAAAAAAATTAACTTCAAAAAAAAACAAAAACAAATTTGATGTTGTTTCAAATCCTGAATTTTTGAGAGAAGGTGAAGCAATCAGAGATTTTATGTATCCTGATAGAGTTGTAATTGGTACCAACAGTAAAAAAGCAAATAATACTATGAAAAACCTTTATTTACCGTTAATAAAAAAAACAAATAGATATTTTCATACTTCAAGAAGAGCTGCTGAATTGATAAAATATACCTCAAACGCATTCTTAGCTACAAAAATTTCATTTATCAATGAAATTGCAAATCTATGTGAAAATACAAATATTGATGTAAAAGAAATATCCACAGGTATTGGATTAGATACTAGAATAGGCGATAGATTTTTAAGAGCAGGACCTGGATATGGCGGATCTTGTTTTCCAAAAGATACAAAAGCTTTAGTTTCAACATCTAAGCAATTTAAAACTAACCTTTCAATTGTTAAAAGTGTAATAAATTCAAATAAATCAAGATATAAAATTTTACTAAATAAAATAAATAAAATTATGAAAAATAATCTTAAAGGTAAAAATATTACTTTTTTAGGAGTTACTTTTAAACCAGGGACTGATGATATGAGAGAAGCTGCTTCTTTAAAGTTAATACCCTATCTAATAAATAAGGGTTCTAATGTTTCTTATTATGAACCTACGGGCGTAAAACGTGATTTTAATAATAGCAAAGTAAAATATATAAATAATATAAAAGACGCCTGTATAAAAGCTGATTTGATTATAATACATACGGAATGGAACGAATTTAAACAACTAAATCTTAAAAAAATTAGTAATAAAAAAAATTATAAAATCTATGATTTAAGAAATTTATATTCTCCAGATAAAATGAAAAAAAATAAAATTAATTATTTTAGTATAGGCAGATAGCTATTTTATCTCAAATATAGCATCAACCTCAACTGCAACACCTAACGGCAAACTATTTGTGCTAACAGCAGCTCTTGTATGGGTTCCATTTTCACCAAAAACATTCTTTATTAAATCTGAAGCACCATTAATAACTTTAGGTTGTTCAATAAAGTTATCTGTAGAATTAACAAATCCAGTTAATTTAATACATGATTTTATTTTTGATAAATCGTCACCACAAGCTTTTTTAGCCTGAGAAATAATACTTAATGCACATCTCTCAGCAGCCTTGTAAGCTTGATCTGTGTCAAAATCTTTTCCAACTTTTCCTTTAATTAATTTTCCTTCAGCATCAATAGATATTTGCCCCGAAATAAAAAGCAAATTACCAGAGATTTTAGTTGCTACATATGATCCAACTGGATCAGTAGCTTTTGGCAATGTAATACCCATCTCATTCAATTTTTTATCAATATTCATTATTTACCCTTTTTTTTCTTTTTATTTTTATCGTACTCTTTTCTTTTCTCAATTAAAATAAGTGCCTCTTCCATTGTTAATTCAATTGGGTCTTTTTCTTCAGGGATTGTAGCATTTAATGATTTATATTTAATATACGGCCCATATTGACCTTTCATTATTCTTACTGGTCTTTTATCTTCTGGGTGTTCTCCAAGATCTTTAATTAATGATGATGAAATTCTACCTGGTTTTGCTTCAGCAATTAATGTTACAGCTCTATTTAATCCAATGCTAAATATTTCTTCCACGTTCTCTAAACGAGCAGATTTATTATCACATTTTAAATAAGGACCAAATCTTCCAACATTCACTGTTATATCTTTATCATTTTCAGGATTTTTACCTAAGGTTAATGGCAATGAACACAAATATTTTGCTCTCTCTAAATCTATACTTTTTATATCAATACCTTTTGGTATTGAGACATTTTTCATGTTATTTTCCTCTTTTTTTAATTTTCTTTTTTTCTTTTTTATTTCCTCTTCCTCTTTTTCTTTTTCGTATTGCAAATAAGGGCCAAATCTACCATTTTTTAAATATATATCTTTACCAAGATCATTTTGACCAATTAGCTTTGGTTCTGCTAATGTTAATTGCTGAGCAGCCTTAGATTTAGATAAAGGTCTGGTAAATTTACAATCTGGATAATTTGAGCATCCAATAAATGCACCACCTCTGAAACTATTTTTTAAGCTTAATTGGCCACTATCACAAAGCCTACATTTTCTATTAATATTTCCATCTTTATCTACTTCAAAAATTAATGATCCCAGACTTTCATTAAGTAAGTCTAGAACTTCTCTTGTTCTTTTTTCCTTAACATCTGTTACATTTAAATTAAAGTCTCTCCAAAATTCCTCTAAAACCTTAATCCAATTCTCTTTACCCGATGTTATGTCATCTAATTGATCTTCTAATTTTGCAGTAAAATCATAATCAACATATTTTGAAAATAATTTTTCTAAAAACGCAGATAGCAATTTTCCTCTATCTGTTGGAAAAAATCTTTTATTTTCTATATCAGCATATCCTCTGTTTGAAATAACAGATATGATACTAGCATAAGTAGACGGTCTACCAATTCCTAATTCTTCAAGTTTTTTAACAAGACTAGCTTCAGAATATCTTGGTGGGGGTTGAGTAAAGTGTTGTTCATCATTGAAATCTTTATAAGATACTTCTCCTTTACTTACATCTGGTAAAATATTTTCCTCATCTTTATTTCCATCTAAATTTGAAACTTTTAAAAAACCATCAAACTTTAAAGTGGAGCCACTTGCTTTAAATATATTTTTTTCATCATCAGATGAGATAGTAATAGTTTTTCTATCAAATTTTGCAGACTCCATTTGTGAGGACAGGGATCTTGACCAAATTAAATTATACAATTTATATTGATCTGTACTTAGATATTTTTTCATATCATCTGGAACTCTACTTATCTCTGTTGGCCTAATTGCTTCATGGGCCTCTTGAGCATTTTTTGCTTTTTTTCCTGAATAATTTAATGGTGATGGTGGCAAATAATCATTTCCGTAGTTCTGAGTAATGAAATCTCTAAATGAGGTAACAGCATCCTTTGAGATATTTGTACCATCCGTTCTCATATATGTAATTAAACCAACTGTTTCACCATCTATATCTATACCTTGATACAATCTTTGTGCAATTTGCATTGTTCTTGATGCCCCAAACCCTAATTTACTAGATGAAGTTTGTTGTAAAGTTGAAGTAGTAAATGGACCAGATGGGTTTCGAGTGTATGTTTTAGAAGTTATATCACTAATTTTGTATTTTTTGTTTTTTATTAATTCTACTCCTGAATTAACTTCCACTTTATTTTTAAATGAAAACTTTTCAATTTTTTTTCCATCAAGTTGATTAATATTTGTGTTTATTATTAAATTATCTTTTGTTAAAAAATTTACATTTAGTGTCCAAAACTCTTTAGGTTGAAATACCTCTATTTCATGCTCTCTCTCTGTAAGCAATCTAAGTGCTACAGACTGAACTCTTCCTGCAGATTTTGATCCAGGTAGCTTTGTCCATAAAATAGGTGATATATTAAAACCTACTAGATAATCTAAAGCACGTCTTGCCATGTAAGCATCAACAAGTTCATTCTCAATATTTCTAGGATTATCTATACCATTTGTTACTGCTTTTTTAGTGATTTCGTTGAAGACTACTCTTTCAACTTTTTTGTCTTTCAGAAGTTTTTTTTCATCTAAAAATTCTTTTACATGCCACGCTATTGCTTCACCCTCACGATCAGGATCTGTAGCAAGTATAATTTTGTCTGAATTCTTGGCTGTATCAGTTATTTCTTTTAAATATTTTTTAGAAAAACTGTCAACTTCCCAAATCATCTTAAAGGAATTTTCTGGATCAACTGAACCATTCTTCGATGGTAAATCTCTGATGTGACCATAGCTAGCTAAAACTTTGTAATCTGCACCAAGATATTTATTTATAGTTTTAGCTTTTGCAGGACTTTCAACAATTACAAGATTCATTATTGTTGAAACTACTTATAACTACTTAACTGTCAAATTAATAAATTTTACTCTTTGTTTCTTCTTTGTTTATTAATCTTTTTATATTTTCTCTATGTGTATAAAAAATTAGTACAAACATAATGGCAAAAAAAATAAAATTACCATTACCTAAAATTAATATGTAAATTGGTATTGAGATTGAAGCAATTAAGGAAGATAGGGAAGAATATTTAGATATAATAAAGGTTAAAACCCAAATAATCCCAAATATTAATGCATAATAAATATTTATTGAAATTAGTATTCCCACAAATGTTGCAACACCCTTACCTCCATCAAATTTTAACCAAACTGGAAATAAATGACCTAAAAAAGCACAAAGTGCTGAAATAAAAATTAAATCAGGATAATAAAGCTTTACATAAATAACAGGTATAACAGCTTTTAAAATATCTAGTATTAAGGTTAAATATCCTAATTTTTTGTTTCCAGTTCTTAAAACATTTGTTGCTCCTATATTTCCAGACCCCACATCTCTTATATCTTTTTTAAGAAATATTTTTGTAAATATGTATCCAAAAGGAATTGAACCAAATAAATAAGATATTAAAGCTGTAATTATATAATCCATTATTCAGCTTTAAATAATTCTTCTCCATTAACAAAAGTATTCATTACTTTACCTTGCAATTTTTTATCTTCTATTGGAGTATTTTTTGATTTTGATATTAATTTTTCTTTTCTCACTACCCATGGTTTGTTTATGTCTACAATACAAAAGTCAGCATCATTACCTATTGATAAATTACCTTTGTTAATTTTAAGTATTTTTGCAGGACTAGATGTTAAAGCCTTTATAATAGTTTCTAAATTTACTGATCCATTGTGATATAACTCTAAACTTAAAGGTAATAAAGTTTCGATACCTGATGCACCAGTTTCTGCTTGAGCAAAAGTTAATCTTTTATTTTCTTCGTCTTCTGGTTTATGATCTGATACTATTACATCAATCATTTCATCAACCAACCCTTGAACTAGAGCATTTCTATCATCTTCGGTTCTTAAAGGAGGAGACAGCTTTAAAAATGTTTTGAAATCACCAATATCATTTTCGTTTAAAGATAAATTATTAATTGAAACACCGCAGCTAAAATTAACTTTTTTCTTTCTTTCTCTAATTATTTCAACTGAACTCGCTGATGAAATTTGTGATATATGATATCTGCAATTGTTATACTCTAATAAAGTTAAATCTCTTTCTAAGATTAACAATTCTGCACTTACAGGAATTCCCTGCAAACCAAGTTTTGTTGCAATTATCCCATCATTAATCATTCCATCTTTTGATAACTCTGCATCTTCTGCATGTTGTATAATTAAAGAATTTAAATCTGAGGCTGAATTCATAATTCTATTCATTATTCTCGGGTTTTGAATAGTTTTAATTCCATCTGTAAATCCAATAATCCCTTTTCCTTGCAATAACCCAAATTCAGTCATGTTCTCTCCCTCTGTATTTACAGTTAATGCAGCAGTTGGAAAAATATTTATTTTAGATTTATCTCTTCCTCTTCTTCTAAGAAAATCAACAATCGAAACATTATCAATCACTGGATTTGTGTTAGGCATTGTTACAACAGATGTCACTCCACCTGATAAAGCAGCTTCGCTTAATGTTCTAAAATTTTCTTTATATTCAAAACCAGGCTCACCAACAAATACACGCATATCTACCAAACCAGGAAATATATGCTTACCTTTTAAATCGATTACTTTTTCTCGAGATGGAATATTATTAGTATTTACTTTTTTACCAACACCTTCAATTTTTCCATTTTCGTCAATTATTAATCCACCTGTCTCATTTAATGAATTATACGGATCAATTATATTTGCATTTATAAAGTATTTTTTTTTCATTTATTCACAAAATATCTTTAAGCAAGCCATTCTTACTGCTACTCCTAATTCAACTTGTTCCTTAATTACACTTTTATTAATGTCGTCTGCTAAGTTTGTATCAATTTCAATTCCTCTGTTCATTGGACCCGGGTGCATTATAAGCGCATCATCTTTAGCAAATTTTATTTTGTCTGGTGTTAAACCGTAATATTCATAGTATTCTCTGTTAGAAGATAAAAATGAACTTGTCATTCTTTCATTCTGAAGTCTTAACATCATCACTATGTCACAGTCTTTAACACCTTTTTTCATATCTGAAAAAATATTGACACCAAATCTTTCTATTTCATTTGGCATAAGATTAGTTGGAGCTACTATATTTACTTCAGCACCTAACATGTTTAGTAAATAAATATTTGATCTTGCTACTCTTGAATGAAGAATATCTCCACATATAGCTATTTTAAGACCTTCTATTTTTTTTCTTCTATTTATTATAGTTAATGCATCTAGTAGAGCTTGAGTAGGGTGTTCTCTTCGTCCATCTCCTGCATTTAGAACTGCACAATTAACTTTTTGAGATAACAAATTACAAGCACCAGAATCTTGATGCCTTATAACGATAATATCTGGATGCATTGCATTTAATGTCATTGCTGTATCTATTAGAGTTTCACCTTTTTTTATAGCAGAGTTTGTAATATTCATTGACATTACATCTGCACCTAATCTTTTTCCTGCTAATTCAAAAGAACTTTGAGTCCTGGTCGAAGGTTCAAAAAATAAATTTATTTGCGTTTTACCTTTTAAAATATCAAGCTTTTTGTTTTTGCTTTTGTTTAACTCAATGAATTTTGATGCTTCATTCAAAATTATATTTACATCATTTACTGATAAGTCTTGAATACCTAACAAATGTTTTTGAGAAATTTTAATAGCTTTTTTAGATTTAATTGCCATTAAAATTAACTCTATAACTATATAGAGTTAACTATGCAAGCATTAATTCTGTAAATAATCTAGGGCTCCTTGTAAAATAAATGCTGCAGCAAATTTATCTATATCTTTCTCTCTTTTGCTAACGTTTATATCTAATTCACTGGACAAATTAAAAGCTCCAACTGTAGATAATCTTTCATCCCATAAACAAACAGGAATGTTAATTTTATCTGCAAGATTGATTGCTATGTCTTTAGCTGATTGTGATGATTTTCCATATGAACCATCCATATTTATTGGATTCCCAACTATTATGCCTTTGACATCGTTCTCCTTGATTATACTCTTAATATCTTCAATTAATTTAGAAGACTTTATTTTTTCTAAAGTTTTATAAGGTGTAGCAATTTTTTGATTGCCATCGCTTATTGCAATTCCAATCCTTTTTGAACCCAAATCTATACCTATAATTCTTGATCCATCTGATACTTTTGATTTGAATTCATTAATTGTGATCATATTGTATATTTTTAACTTAAGTGGTAGTTTGCGACAATATTTTTTACCATATGACTATAGATCTTAAAACTGTAAAACACATATCAAAATTAGCTAGAATCTCACTAGATGAGAAAAAAGCAGAAAAACTAGCAACTGATATGAATTCAATATTTGAATTTATTGAAAAATTAAATGAATTAAATACAGATAATGTTGAACCATTAACTTCTATAGCTGAAACAACGTTAAGATTTAGAGACGATAAAATAACTAGTGAAAATATAAGAGAAAAAATATTAAAAAATTCACCAGAAAAAAATGATGATTTTTTTGTTGTACCGAAAGTTGTCGAGTAATGTCTGAAATAACATCTTTAACACTTTATGAATTAATTAAAAATATTAAAGAGAAAAAAATATCTTCAAATGAAGCTGCAAAATCTTTTGTTGATAGAGCTGAAAAGTCAAAAAAAATAAATGTATATGTAACTGAAAATTTTGAAAATTGTCTTAAACTTTCAAAAGAGTTTGATGATAAACCAAATTTTGATTTAAAACTTCCAGGCATTCCAATTGCTGTAAAAGATCTCTTTTGCACAAATGAAGTAAGAACAACAGCTGGAAGCAATATCTTAAATAATTTTGTACCTACCTATGAATCTACTGTAACACAAAATATATGGAACGAAGGAGGCATATTGCTTGGCAAACTTAATTGTGATGAATTTGCAATGGGATCATCTAATGAAACAAGTTATTTTGGCAATGTTCAAAACCCAATCGCAGAAGATTTAGTTCCTGGTGGATCATCTGGTGGTTCTTCAGCAGCTTTAGCAGCTAATTTAACACCTGTAACAATAGGTACTGACACTGGTGGATCTATTAGGCAACCTGCCTCCTTCACCGGTACAGTAGGACTAAAACCTACTTATGGCAGTTGTTCAAGATATGGAATTGTTGCTTTTGCATCATCTCTAGATCAGGCAGGTCCAATGAGCAAAGATGTCAAAGATAGCTCCATTCTTTTAGAGGTGATCTCATCATTTGATAAAAAAGACTCAACCTCAATTGATTTTAAAAGAAATAATTATTCATCAGAGCTAACTAGAAATATTAAAGGTTTAAAAATTGGTATTCCGAAAGAATATAGAGTTGATGGGATGCCAGACGAAATTGAGAAGCTTTGGAAAAAAGGTATTGAGTATGCAAAAGATTGTGGAGCAGAAATAGTTGACATTTCATTACCTCATACTAGCTATGCTTTACCAACTTATTATATTGTAGCGCCAGCTGAAGCATCATCTAATTTAGCAAGATATGATGGTGTTAAATATGGTCTAAGATCTTCCGGGAAAAATTTAATTGATATGTATGAAAAAACTAGATCAGAGGGATTTGGTGAAGAAGTAAAGAGAAGGGTAATGATTGGTACCTATGTTTTATCTTCTGGATATTATGATGCTTACTATCTTAAAGCTCAAAAAGTTAGACAATTAATTAAACAAGATTTTGACCAAGCTTATAATAAAGTAGATGCTATTTTGACACCTTCAACACCTAGTTCTGCATTTAAAATAGGAGAAAAATCTAATGATCCAGTTTCAATGTATTTAAATGATATATTTACTGTTCCAGTTAACCTTGCAGGTTTACCTGGGATTTCAATACCTGCAGGTGTAGATAAAAATAATTATCCATTGGGTTTACAAATAATAGGTAAACCGTTTGATGAACAAACAGTTTTAAATATTGCTTATTCAATGGAGGAAAAAATCAATTATAAAAATAATATAACTGATTGGTGGATGAAATAATGTCTAAAAATAATTCGGAATATTTAATTGAAAGAAATGATAATGTTTATGAAGTTGTTATAGGACTTGAAGTTCATGCTCAAGTAACATCAAATTCAAAACTTTTTTCATCTTCTTCTACAAAATTTGGTGCTGAACCTAATACTCAAGTAAGCTTAGTTGATGCAGCTTTTCCAGGCATGCTTCCAGTAATTAATGAATTTTGTGTTAAACAAGCTATAAAAACTGGTATTGGTTTAAAAGCTAAGATCAATAATAAGTCTGTTTTTGATAGAAAGAATTATTTTTATGCAGATTTACCTCAGGGTTATCAAATTTCACAATATAAATACCCAATCGTGGGTGAGGGTAATGTTATTTTGGATATGCCTGAAGGTCAAAAACAGGTTGGAATAGAAAGATTACATTTAGAGCAAGATGCAGGTAAAAGTATTCATGATATTGATCCTAGTAATACACTAGTTGATCTTAATAGATCAGGTGTAGCTTTAATGGAGATTGTTAGTAAGCCTGATCTAAGATCACCAGATGAAGTGAATGCCTATATAAAAAAACTTAGATCTATTATGAGATATTTAGGAACTTGCGATGGGAACATGCAAGAGGGATCATTAAGAGCTGATGTTAATGTGTCTGTAAGAATAAAAGGCTCAACAGATTTAGGAACAAGATGTGAAATAAAAAATGTTAATTCTATCAAATTCATGCAAATGGCAATTATTTATGAAGCAAATAGACAAGTCGATTTAATAGAAGAAGGTCAAGAAATAGATCAAGAAACAAGGCTTTTTGATACAAAAAAAAATGAAACAAGATCAATGAGGTCGAAAGAAGATGCTCATGATTATAGATACTTTCCAGATCCAGATTTACTTCCATTAGAAGTTACAGATGAATTTATTGATAAACTAAAATCTGAAATCCCAGAATTACCAGATGATAAAAAGAAAAGATTTATTGATGAATTTAAAGTGTCACCTTATGATGCAACAATATTGGTTTCTGATATCGATACAGCTAAATATTTTGAAGAAGTTGTTGCCAAAATGGGTAAAAACCGTGACATGAAACTAGCCGTAAATTGGATTACAGGAGAATTATTTGCAGTTTTAAATGAAAAAAATATTGAAATTGCTCAAAGTCCAATAAGTGCAAAAAATTTGGCAAAATTGATTAATTTAATTAAAAATGGAACAATCTCAGGAAAAATTGCTAAAACAATATTTGAGTTAATGTTAGATGGTGACATAGACCCTCAAATAATTGTTGAGGAAAAAGGGTTGAAGCAAGAAAGCGATCCAAAAGCATTAGAGGCATTAATAGATAAAATAATCAATGATAACAGAGAAAAAGCCATTGAGTATAAACAAGGAAAAGAAAAGCTATTTGGCTTCTTTGTTGGACAGGCAATGAAAGCATCTGGTGGAAAAGCTAACCCTCAATTAATTAATGAAATATTAAAGAAGAAACTTTAATTTAACTAAACTTATAGTCATTATATAATTAAGATAGATGGGAAAGAATATTGAAATTTCTGAAAAAATTGAAAAATATATTAATAATTTTAGTTTTAAGCTAAACTCAGTTCAAAAAGAAATCATAGATTATAATAATACCCTTGGAAATGAAAAGAGAATGCAAGTAGCAATATCTCAATGTCATTTTCTCCATTTAATAATAAAAATATCTAATATAAAAAATGTGCTTGAGATTGGAACTTTTACTGGTTTAAGTGCACTTTCTATTGCCCTTGCACTTCCTGATGATGGAAAACTTACAGCACTTGATAAAGATAAAGAGACAAACAAGATCGCAGTAAGTTTTTTTAAAAAAGCTAATCAAGATAAAAAAATTCAAACGATTGTAAAACCTGCCCTAGATAGTTTAGATGAATTAAATAAACAAAAATATGATATGGTTTTTATTGATGCTGATAAGCTTAACTATAAGGAATATTATGAAAAATCATTAAAAATAATAAAAAAAGGTGGTTTGATCATTATTGATAATGTTTTATGGCATGGTGAAGTTGCAGATGAAGAAAATATGGATAAATTTACATTAAATATTAGAGAATTTAATGAGCATGTATCAACTGATGAAAGGGTCGAACAAATAATTATCCCATTAGGAGATGGAATGACTGTTTGTAGGGTTTTATAATGTTCAATATTTTTGGTTTTTATAAATTTAAAAAACTTAATAATCTTAAAAAATTGAAAAATAGATTAGAAAATAATCTTAAAGATTATGAAATTACAGGAACAATAATAATTTCACCCGAAGGTGTTAATGGAACAATTTCAGATAAAAAAAATAACCTTTTAAAATTCAATAAACTTCTAAAAAAAATATTATCTATAAAAAAATTTAATTCAGAAAATAATTCTAATAGTAAATTTAATCCATTTCATAAACTTAAAATTAAAATCAAAAAGGAAGTTGTTCCAATGGGTTTTAAAGTTAGAAACTATAATTTTCCTAAGAACAACCTAAATCCAAGGGAATGGAATAAAATAATTAAAAAAAAGGATACAGTTTTGATAGATGCACGGAAATCTTTTGAGTATGATGTGGGTACTTTTAAAAAATCTTTAAATCCAAATATAGAAAACTTTCGTGAATTTCCTAAATATTTAAATCAATTTAAAAATAACGAAAAAATAGCAATGTTTTGTACAGGTGGTATCAGGTGCGAAAAAGCAAATATTTATTTGAAAAAAAAAGGATTTAAAAATGTATATGTTTTAAAAGGAGGAATTATTAACTATTTGAATAATATTAATAAAAAAAATAGTCAATGGAGCGGTGAATGTTTTGTTTTTGATAATAGAGTTTCAATAAAACATGGCTTGATGCAGGGCAGTTATTCAATTTGTAGTGGTTGCAGAAAACCTGTTTCTATCAAAGAAAAAAAATCTTCTAAATATTTAGAAGGCATTCATTGTCCAAAATGTCACGATTCTTTAACAGATGATCAAAAATCAAGATTTGCTATGAGGCAAAAACAGATATTACTTGCAAAAAAATTAGGTAAGAGACATATCTTCAAAAAAGAATATTAAAATAATAATTAATTTATATGGACTTGCTTAAAGAAAATATTCCTGTACTTGTAAGAAAACTTGCAATACCAGCAAGCGTTGGAACTCTCTTTCAAACTTTATACAATATTGTAGATACATTTTATTCTGGACTAATTTCACCAGAGGCTCTATCAGCTTTAAGTAAATCTTTTCCAATATACTTTATAATTGTTGCAACATCTATTGGTGTTACTGTTGGTGGAACTTCATTAATAGGAAATAGTATTGGTGAAAAAAATGAAAAAAATGCTTCATATTATTTTACTCATATTATAATTTACGGTTTACTAATTTCAGTTTTTATAACATTTATAGGAATCTATTTTTCAGAAAAGGTATTTGATCTGATGGGATCAACTCAAGAAATTACAAATTTGGGTCTCCAATATACAAATATTATGTTTTATGGATCATTCCTATTTTTCCTTGTTGTTTCATTAAACTCACTTTTACATGCGGAAGGAGACACAAAAACATACAGAAATGTTTTAATCCTCAGTTTTCTCTTAAACGTAATTTTAAATCCCATCCTAATATTTGGGTTTTTATTTATTCCTGCAATGGGAATGATGGGAATAGGTTTATCAACAATTATTGCACAATTAATAGCATTTTTAATTATTCTTTT
The DNA here is from genome assembly GCA_902545635.1 of uncultured Pelagibacteraceae bacterium. Taxonomy (GTDB): domain Bacteria; phylum Pseudomonadota; class Alphaproteobacteria; order Pelagibacterales; family Pelagibacteraceae; genus Pelagibacter. Next base: position 20,254 of record CACCGT010000009.1, read on the forward strand.
TAAAGTTTTACAAAATCCACGTGTTAAAAAAATTACAATTGAATATTTTAATGTAAAATTTATTTTTTTAAAAAATATTTTCTTTCAATCAATGCCAATATCAATTGCAATATGTGGATATGCTGTAGCAGCTACATTTATTTTTACTTATGTTGGTCAGACAAGTGAGCTGGCTGTTGCTGGTTATGGTGCAGCTACGAGAATAGAGCAGGTTGTCTTACTGCCAATATTGGGAATAAATACTGCGATAATCTCAATTATAGCTCAAAACTTTGGTGCAAATAACTTTGATAGAGTTAAAGAGACTTACTTCGTTTCAATTAAATACGGCCTTATCTTGATGGTTTTTTCAGGGATATTAGTTTATTTAACAGCCGATATAGTTCCAAGGTTTTTTTCTAGCAACGAAGTAGTATTAGAATATGGAAGAAGGTATTTAAAAATTGCAGCATTCATATTACCAGCTTACCCAATTTTCTTTTTATCTAATGGTTTTTTTATGGGCTTGAAAAAGTCAAATTATGCAATGGTCAATAATATGATGAGAAATGTACTAGTGCCAATATGTGTTTTCTATTTAGCTAAATACTTATCAGCAGACTTTGATACTTTTTTTTGGCTATGGTTTGTTTTCCAGTGGACTCTATCTATACTTTTATTTACGTATGTTAGCTATTATATAAAAAAAAAATTAGATAAATCTAGCACTATCCTTAATCCACAACCATAAATCTTCAGAAAAGGATCTTCTTACAAAAAGATTAATTTCATTTATTTCTTTATGGTGAATAATCACATCTGTATGATTTAACAGGGTTTGTGTAACTGAGTTTTTAGTCTTTTTGAAACTTTCAAAATTAAATGGCGATCCAGAGGAAAGAAGATCAAAAGTCTTATTACCTTTTATATTAATACAAATCCATTGATTTGATACATCAACAACTGAACCAAAATTGAGTTTTGAAATTTCATTAAAAAGGTTATTGAATAATTGTCGATCTTCACCTTTAAAATATACTAACCATTCGTCTGGACTTAGCCACAGTGTGTTGTATTGTTGATTTGATGAACTTGTATTTGGCTCAATTGGTAAAATTATAGATAAGATTTTTCCTATTTTGGTAAAAAATTCTTTCTTTTTTCCTCTTAAATTTATTTTTACATTTGGTTCGTATAATGAAATTTCGAGACCTTCAAATGAACCTTTTTCAAATTTGGGGTATTCTTGATTAAGCATTAATCCTCTTATTTTCTTTATCTAGAAAAACAGAGTCAGAAACTGTTACATTTATGTTTTTATTTTCCATTGGCACAATAAGTTTTTGGCCATTCATTTTTTTTCCACTTTTTACGACAGCAAGTGCAATTGATTTATTTAAATTTGGGCTAAAGTAACTCGATGTTACATGCCCAATCATTTCTACAGGTTTTTTGCTCATATCTGAAACAATCTGAGCTCCTTCTTCTAATATTTCATTTGGATCATCTGTAAGTAATCCTACAAGTTGTTTTCTATCTTCTCTAATAGTATCGCTTCTATAAAGTGATCTTTTTCCTATAAAATCGTATTTTTTTTTGCTAACTATCCAATCCATTTGAAGGTCAATTGGCGTCATAGTTCCATCTGTATCTTGACCAACAATAATAAAACCTTTTTCAGCTCTTAATAAATGCATGGTTTCTGTTCCGTAAGGTGTAATCTTAAATTCTTTTCCTGCCTCAATGCATTTTTCCCATAATGATTTTCCATATTTTGACTCTATATTAATTTCATAGCTAAGCTCGCCAGTAAAACTTATTCTCATTATTCTACAATTTGTTTCATCAATTTTGCCATTTTGATAAGACATATGTGGAAAAGCATCATCATTAAAATCTTTATCTGGAAATATTTTTTTTAATATTTTTTTAGAGTTTGGTCCGCATATACTTGCTGTCGAGTAGTGGTCTGTGACTGAAGTTAAGTAAACATCTAACTCAGGCCACTCTGTTTGTAAATAATCTTCAAGTTTTGAAAGAACATTAGCTGCTCCCCCTGTTGTTGTAGTCATTAAGTAATGATTTTCACCTAATCTTGTCGTAACGCCATCATCATAAACCATGCCATCTTCATTTAACATCAATCCATATCTGCATTTTCCAATTTCTAATTTTGACCATGCATTTGTGTAAACTCTATTTAAAAATTCAGATGCATCAGTTCCTTGAATATCTATTTTTCCAAGTGTAGAAGCATCTAAAATTCCTGCACTATCTCTAGCTGCCTTACTTTCTCTTTGAACAGCATCATGAAGACCTTCGTCATTAATTGGGTAGTACCAGGGCCTTTTCCATTGTCCAACATTTTCGAATTTAGCTTTATTTTGAATATGCCATTCATGAATTGACGTTTTTCTTATTATATCAAAAAAATTACCTACACTTCTTCCAACTATTGATCCAAAAGTTAATGGCGTGAACGGAGGTCTAAATGTTGTTGTTCCTAATGTACCCATTTTAACTCCAGCTGTATCCGCAATAATACCCAATGCATGCATGTTGGATAATTTGCCTTGATCAGTTGCCATACCAGTTGTTGTGTAACGTTTTACATGTTCAATAGATTTAAAACCTTCTCTTAGGGCAAGTTTTATATCTTTTGCAGTAGAGTCATTTTGAAAATCAATAAAAGATTTACATTTACCCTCTGATATAAAATTTGGAAGTAGCCATATATTTCTTTTATTTAATTCTTTTGAATTTAGTACAGAAATATTGTCAAATTCAGTTTCACTGACCTTCAAAAAATTTTTTACCTTTTTATTTGTATTATTAATTATTTCTTCAAGTTCAAAGTCACCATTACATGAACCAACATTAATATGATTTTTGTCGATTTCATTTGGTATAAAAGTTTGATCAATTTCTCTAAAATCTAACTTTCCACCAGATTGTGTGTGCATGTGGACCATTGGTGTCCAACCACCACTTATCGCCAAACAATCACAGTTAATTCTACTTTTATCTCCAACAACATTTGATCCATCCTCAGATAAATTCATTATCTCAACAGAATTTATTTTTCTAAGTCCAAAAGTGTTAACTACTGTAGAGTTCCAATAGATTTTAACTCCAAGTTGTTCAGCATTTTTTACAATTTTTGAATTAGATTTTTTTCTTATATCGATCATTTCGACAGATATTCCTTTTTCTTTTAAGGAAACAGCCGTTTCATAAGCGCTATCATTGTTAGTAAATATCAGATTATTGAATCCACAGGTCACACCATAAAAGTCTAAATATTTTTTAACGGAGTTAGAAAGCATTATTCCTGGTCTATCGTTATTATTAAATACAAGGGGTCTTTCTATAGCACCAGTTGCTACTATTACTTTATCAGCTCTGATTTTCCATAATCTCTGTCTGATGCCACCATTTCTTTTATCCAATGGTAGATGGTCTGAAATATTTTCTTTTGCTAAGAGGTAATTATAACTATGATAAGCTGCTAAGCTTGTTCTAGTTTTGATTGTTAAATTATCTAATTTTTTAAGTTCTGCTATCTCCTCATCTATCCATCCACCTGAATATTTATCATTAATTTTATAGTTTTCATTTTTTTGAAATATTGTCGACCCTCCAAGAATATTTTTATCTTCAATCAATATTGTTTTTAAATTATTTTTAGCAGCAATTTTTGATGCTATAATTCCAGAAATACCGCCACCTATAATTAATACATCACAATGAACATGTTTATGGTCATACAATTCAGGATCGGGTTTTGTTGGTGATTTCCCTAGTCCTGCAGACCATCTTATCAACGGTTCATAAATTTTTTTCCAGAAACTTTTAGGCCACATAAATGTCTTATAATAAAAACCTGCAGGTATAAATGGAGATATAAAATTGTTAATTCCTCCTATATCAAAATTAACACTAGGCCAACAATTTTGACTTGAGGCTTTTAAACCTTCATACAATTCTATCTCAGTAGCTCTAACATTAGGTTCTGTTAAATCTGTATCTTCGTTTATTTGGCATATAGCATTAGGTTCTTCGGATCCACAAGACATTATTCCTCTTGGTCGGTGATATTTAAAGCTTCTACCAACTAAATGAACTCCATTTGAAAGTAGGGCAGATGCCAAAGTATCACCTTCAAAACCGTAATAAGATTTTCCATCAAAATCGAATGAAACTGTTTTAGTTTGATCTACTTGTTTCGTCTTATTAACTCTATATTTTGTCATTTATTCTACCGGTGGTTTTTCGTTCATTTTATAAACTGCGTGTATCTTGTCATTCGATGTGTCTCTAATCATATTAAACCATTTCCTACATCCATGAGTATGGTTCCATCTTTCAAACTGAACTCCTTTAATATTCTTTCTCATAAATAGATATTCTGCCCATTGATCATCACTTAGCTCAGTGGGTTGTTTTGGTCTAACTATGTGAGCTTCACCTCCACATGAAAATTCACTTTGGTCTCTTTCACCACAATATGGACAATTTATTAAAAACATTAGTGTGCTACAGCGGCTGCACCATGCTCATCAACTAGATCTCCACTAACAAATCGATTAAGATTAAATGCAGCATTTAATTTATGTGGTTCATCATTAGCAATAGTGTGTGCAAATAAATCACCAGATCCAGGTGTTGCTTTAAAACCTCCAGTGCCCCAACCACAGTTAAAATAGAGTCCTTTTATATTTGTTTTACTAATTATTGGACTTGCATCAGGACATATATCAACAATTCCTCCCCATTGTCTCAACATTTTCATTCGGCTAAAAATGGGGTAAAGCTCCAATATTGCTTTTAATGTTCCTTCGACAACATCGTGACTACCTCTTTGAGTATAAGAAACATAAGCATCCGTACCAGCGCCAATTACAAGTTCACCTTTGTCAGACTGACTAACATATGCATGTACAGCGTTCGACATTACTACAGTATCAATTATTGGTTTAACTGGTTCTGAAACTAACGCTTGTAAAGGTTTACTTTCCAGTGGTAATTTTAACCCTGCCATGTGAGCAATTACACTTGAGTGTCCTGCTGCAACAACACCAATTTTTTTTGTTTTAATAAATCCTTTTGATGTTTCAACACCTTCAACTTGATCTCCATTTCTTTTAATACCTTTCACTTCACAATTTTGAATTATATCAACTCCCATTTCATTAGCACCTCTTGCATAACCCCATGCAACAGCATCATGTCTAGCAGTTCCCGCTCTTCTTTGTAATGTTCCACCAAGAACAGGGTATCTTATATCTGGAGAAGTATTTATTATTGGACAAAATTCTTTTACTTGATCTGTATTTAACCACACTGCATCAATACCATTAAGTCTGTTTGCGTGAGTTCTTCTTTTTAAATCTCTTACATCTTGAAGGTTATGAGCTAAATTCATAACTCCTCTTTGACTGAACATTATATTGTAATTTAATTCTTGAGATAAATTTTCCCAAATTTTTAATGCATGGTCGTATAATCCAGCACTTGCATCCCACAAATAATTTGATCTTATAATTGTAGTATTTCTCCCTGTATTTCCTCCACCAATCCAGCCTTTTTCTAATACAGCAATATTTCTCATGTTATGCTTTTTAGCTAGGTAGTAAGCTGTTGCTAAACCGTGGCCACCACCACCAATTATAATAGCTTCATATTCTTTTTTTGGCTCAGGATCCCCCCAAGCTTGCTTCCAGTTTTCATGGTGTGATAAAGAATTTTTAATTAGTGAGAATATCGAATATTTGTTTTTCATAATTGCCAGAAATTACTTGATTAATATTGAATATTCAATGATTTCAAGTTACACATCTATATACGGAAGGATGGGTGAGCTGGTTGAAACCAGCGGTTTGCTAAACCGCCGTACGCTTGAAAAGGTGTACCGAGGGTTCGAATCCCTCTCCTTCCGCCATTAATATAGTGGCTTATTTTTAAAAAAATCGCTGAGATAAATCGGTTTTTGAGACAATATGTACCTATAAACATTATAATTTTCCAAAACTCTTTGAACGTAATTTCTGGTTTCTTTAAATTTTATTAGCTCAACCCAATCTACATAATCTATTTGTTTTTTTTGGGGATCCTTGTTTAATTTCTTCCAGTACTTAACTCTTTTGGGTCCTGCATTATAAGCAGCTGTAGCAAAAGGGTAGGATCCTTTATAATTACTAATCAATCCAGCAATATAATGAGATCCTAAATTTATATTATATTCTGGGTCGGTTGTTAATTTTGATTTAGAGTAACCAAGTTTAGCTTGCTTTGAAACTGTTTTAGCAGTGTATGGCATAAGCTGCATTAATCCTTGAGCGCCAACTCTGCTTCTAGCCGAGGTATCAAATTCACTTTCCTGTCTTATAATAGATAATATTAAAGCTGGATCAGGAATTTTCCTGCCACCTACAAATTTTGGCACACTCATGATTGGGTAATTAAATTGGTTATGAAATCTTTTTTGATATGATGCTATTTTAGAAATTTGTATTGCAAAATCAAATCGTGAAATATCGGACGCCAGTTTCGCAGCTAAAACCTCGCTTCCTTTTTCTATATTATCATTCGCTAAATGTCTTAATATATGTTTGGTGTATTTATCTTTATTTAAATAATCAAGCAGATCAACAATCGCAACAAGTTTTTTTAAATAAAATTCTTGCTCATATTTATCATCAACAAACATCAATTTATCTAATTCAAATTTTTCTTGTGGTTTAACTTTCATATGTGAAAGTTGTCCATAATAAGTTGTTAAATATTTTGATCCTTCAAAATACCATTTTTTAGAATTTTCTTTATCACCAACTTTTTCATAAGTTCTCCCCAACCAGTAAGCACCTCTAGAAAGACTTATTGGGTAGTTAACACTGATATAAAAATTTTTAAAATGGTTTTCTGCCAGCTCAGGGTTTTTTAAAAAACTTAATGCTATCCAGCCGCTCATCCATTCGGCCTCTGCATATTCAGGACCCTCTGACATTGCATGTTTTGAAACTATTTTATAAGCGGTATTATATTTTTTTTTATATAATAAAGATCTTCCAATTATTGATCTTTCTTTCCACCATTTATCTGGTCTAACTAAATATTCCTTTGTATTTTGAATATTATTTAATATTTCTAATGAACTGTCTACTCGACCTTTTTTTCTTCTCCATTTCAACCTGTCATATTTTAAGCCAGGGTCATTTTTTAATTTTTGTGGTACTTTTTTTATTGCCTCATCAACTCCATAGCCTCTACTAATTAATATTTGTCTAGCCGTATAAAGTAATTGATAATCCTTTGGTAAATATCTAATAATTCTTTTAAGGTCCCAATGTTTTCCTTCCCACGCATAATAATCTGCTCGTTTAATGTAATCTGACGTATCTAAAGTATTTTTAAATTTCTTCCTAAAGTATTTTAAGCTATTTGTATTTAAGTCAGCATTTACAAAGCCTTCTTTGACAAGTTTAGTACCTTCTCGCGATCTACCAACCCTAATCAGACTTTCACCTAACATCATTTTTCCATATCCACTTAAGGGTTCATTTTTTGTAAACCAATTAATTATTTCTGAAGGTGATTGATTTTGTAAATTGATTTTATGTTCTGCTAGATATTTAATTCTATCAAATCTTGGATAATCTTTAACTCTTTCAACAAAACTTTTATATTCAGAAAATGATACTTTATTTCCTGATGTTAATAAATGTCTCCATTCAATAAAATTGTAAATTGATGGTGCTCTAGCTTTTTTTGCAACTATTTTTGCATCTTTCCAATTAGACTTTTCCATAAATCTAATTGCTTGCTTTGCATATTCAAAATCTCTTTCACTATAGTATTTTGTTTTTTTTGCACTTCTTAATAACTGTTTTTTAACAACAAGTGGTTTTTTTGGAGGTAATAAAATTCCAAATATCTCTTTAGGTAGATCTTTATCATTTTTTAAGCTTTGTTTTTCAACAACAGTACCTGGTTTAAAAGGGGGAATTATTAACTTGTTATTAAAAGAAGGTTTTTTTTTTGGTATTATTAATTCATTTGAATATGATGATTGAAAAAAGCTTAAAAAAAATATAATTGTAAATAAGAATTTAGATTTTCTAAAAATCATTTCTAACAACTTATGATATAAATATTTATGTTTAAAGGTTCAAATGTGGCTTTAGTAACACCTTTTAAAGGCGATAGTCTTGATGAGGAAACATATATTAAAATTATTAACTTTCATTTAGAAAATGGTACAAATGGACTTGTGCCAGCTGGTACAACAGGAGAATCTCCAACTTTATCACATAATGAACATGAAAAAGTAATTGAGCTTTGTATAAAAGAAGCAAAAGGAAAAATACCTGTTATAGCCGGCACAGGATCAAATTCGACCGTTGAAGCAATTTCACTTACAAAGCATGCTGAAAAAGCAGGAGCGGATGGTGCGTTGATAGTTACTCCTTATTACAATAAACCTACTCAGGAAGGTTTATATGCTCACTATAAGGCCATAAATGATAGCTGTGGGATACCCATAATAATTTATAATATTCCTGGACGATCTGTGATTGATATGACAGTCGATACTATGGCTAGATTATTTGAACTTAAGAACATTGTTGGAGTTAAAGATGCTACTGGAGATTTGAGTAGAGTTGATGAGACTTTCAAAAAAATTGGAAATGAATTTATCCAGTTAACTGGAGAGGATGGGCTCGCTTTTGAATATAATAAAAAAGGTGGAGTAGGATGTATCTCAGTAACTGCCAATATTGCTCCAAAGATGTGTTCAGACATGCAAAAATTTTCTAAATCAAGTGATAAAGATGAATTAAAAAAAGCAGAAGAAATTGATAAAAAACTTCAACCTGTTCATAAATCATTATTTATTGAAAGTAATCCATCTCCAGTAAAATATGCAGCAAAACTTATTGGTCTCTGTGATGATAAAGTCAGATTACCACTAGTAACAGTTTTAGAAACTACAAAAAACGAAGTCAAAAAAGCTCTTTTATCAGCTGAATTAATTAATGATTAACAAAACCAATTCTGGTTTTAAAATTATTACAATAAATAGAAAAGCATCTTTTAATTATTTTTTTAAGGAAATATTTGAAGCAGGAATTGTATTAAAAGGATCTGAAATAAAGTCAGTTCGGGCAGGAAAAATAAATATTGCAGACTCATACGCTGTTGACAAAGAGGGAGAAATATTTCTGATAAACTCACATATACCTATCTATAAGCAAGCAAGTTATTCAAACCATAATCCATATTCTGAAAGAAAATTATTACTTAATAAAAAAGAAATTAATAAGATAATTGGTAGAATTCATGAGGATGGACTTACTGTTGTACCTACTAAAATTTATTTTAAAAATGGAAAAGCTAAATTAGAAATAGCGGTTGCTAAAGGAAAAAAACAATTTGATAAAAGACTCACAAAAAAAACTAGAGATTGGAACCGTGAAAAAGCAAGATACATTAGAAAGTCAAGTTAATTCTGTATACCTAGCCTTTGGGTCTAACTTAGGCGATAAAAAAAATAACTTAAATAAAGCCCTGAACTTATTAGATAAAGAAAATATTGTGATTAAAAAGAAATCAAAATTATATAGATCAAAATCATGGCCAAATGAAAAATTTCCTGAATTTATCAATTTTGTTGTATTGATTGAAACAAGTCTTAATTTAAAAAAATTATTCTTAATAATTAAAAATATCGAAAATAAGGTTGGGAGAATTAAATCAAAAAGAAATTTTCCTAGAGTTTGTGATATTGATATAATTGACTTTAATGGTCAAATAATTCAAAAAAAAATTGGAAATAATAAAATCAATGTACCTCATGGAAGAATGCACAATAGAAATTTTGTATTAATTCCTTTATTTGAAATAAATAAAGATTGGTTTCACCCTAAACTTTGCAAAAATATAGTATTTTTGATATCAAATTTATCTTCTGAACAGTTATTGGGTATTAAAATTGTTAAATAAAATGATATAAATAATAATGCTTAAGTCTGAGGAATTAATAAATAAAGTAAAAAATTATAATAAATTTTTAAATCCAGAAACTTTATCAAAGGCTTATAATTTTGCTTTAAAAGCCCACGAAAAACAAAAAAGAGATGAGGGATCGCCTTATATTATTCACCCAATTGCAGTTGCTGATATTTTAACAGAACTAAAGTTAGATAGCGCAACAATAGCAACAGGGCTGCTACATGATACAATAGAAGATACTTACGCAACCTACAACACCATAGAATCTGAATTTGGGAAAGAAGTTGCTGATTTGGTAGATGGTGTAACAAAAATTTCAGTTTTTGAAAACCAAGCAATTTTAAATTCAAAAGCAGAAAACTTTAGAAAATTAATTTTAGCAACATCAAAAGATATTAGAGTATTGCTAGTTAAGCTAGCGGACAGATTGCACAATATGAGAACAATCAAAGTTGTTGAAAAAGAAAAACAAATAAGGAAAGCAAAAGAAACAATGGAAATATATGCACCTCTTGCTGATAGAATGGGCATGCACCGTATTAGAGATGAATTAGAGGATCTGTCATTTGATGTTTTAAATGAGGACGCTCGAAAACTAATTAAGGATAGATTAGATAAAATTAAAGAAAATAATCTTATAAATTTCAACAACATATCTGACCAATTTTCTGAAATATTAAAGGATAAAAATATTAATCCGCATATTATTGGAAGGGAAAAAACACCTTTTTCAATATGGCGGAAAATTCAAAAGAAAAGAACATCTCTAGAGCAAATAACTGACATAATCGGTTTTAGAATTATTTTAGAAAATATTGAAGATTGCTACAAAGCCCTAGGAGTATTTCATAGTAAATGGAATTGTATTCCGGGAAAATTCAAAGACTATATCTCTTCACCTAAAATCAATAAATATCAATCCCTCCATACAGCAATAATTGGACCAAACAAAAGACCAATTGAAATTCAATTACGAACTAAACAAATGCATGAATTTGCTGAAAGAGGTATTGCTTCACATTGGAAATATAAATCTTCTGAAAAATTTAATTCTTTAACTTGGAAAGAATATGACTGGTTAGCAGATTTAGTAGAAATTATAGATAAAAATGAAAACCCCAATGATTCGTACGAATATACTAAACTTCAAATGTTTCAGGAAAATGCTTTTTGTTTCACACCAAAAGGTTCAATCATAAAACTTCCAAAAAATGCCACACCAATAGACTTTGCTTATGCAGTTCATACACAAATTGGAGATGCTGCAATAGGATGTGAGATAAACGGAAAAGATAGTGCTTTACAGTCAGTTTTGAGAAATGGAGATGTTGTTAAAATCATTACATCGAAAAAAGCATCTCCATCACTTCATTGGTTAACAAGTACAAAGACAGGTAAAGCGAGAGCTGCAATTAGGCGTTATTGGCAATATCGTGAAAATAATAAACCAATTAAAGAAAAGAGATATAACACCACTCTTTGGATATCACTTCCTGATAAACCTGGAAAAATGGGCGATGTTACAACAATGATTGGTGAAAACTTTGTTAATATTTCTAGTGTAGAAATGGTAGAAAAGCTTAATGGTAGAATTAATTTTAAATTTAACTTGATTATACATGATCTTAAAAACTTTACAAAATTGATAAGTGAACTAAAACAAAAAGAATATAAATTTAAAATTATTAGACATAAAAACAAAAAATATGCTTTCTTTAAAAAACTCTTTAGCAGTTTTAAGAAAAACTAATGCCCTTTTGGATGGACATTTTATTTTGTCTTCCGGACTACATTCCCCATCTTATGTACAATGCGCAAAACTACTAAGTTTTCCTAAAAAATCAGAAGAATTTACAAAATCACTGGCATTAAAAATTAAAAAAAATTTTAATAAGATCGATTTAATTCTTTCTCCTGCAATGGGTGGTGTAGTTATTGGTTATGAAATAGGCAGGATCTTAAATAAAGAAACAATATTTTGTGAACGAGTAAATGGTAACTTTGAACTTAGAAGAGGCTTTAGTATTGGAAAAAAAAAACGCATATTGATAGTTGAGGATGTCATAACTACAGGCAAATCAAGTTTAGAGTGTGCAAAATTGATAAAAAAATCTGGCGGTATTTTATTAGGTTTTGCATGTTTAATAGATAGATCAGAAAAGAATAGTTTGAAGATCAAAACTAAAAAAATTATATCTCAAGTAAAATTAAAAATTCCAACTTATACAAAAAAAAAACTTCCAATCAATTTAAAAAAAATCCCTATTACAAAACCTGGGAGTAGATTTTTAAAATGAAAAAGAGACTAGGTGTTAATATAGATCATGTTGCTACACTAAGAAATGCTAGAGGTGAAAAACATCCAGATCCCTACAAAATTGCATTAGAAGTATTAAAATCAGGCGCTGACTCTATAACAATTCATCTAAGAGAGGATAGAAGACACATAAAAGATAATGATTTAAAGATTCTTTCTTTAAATAAATCAATACCTATTAATTTAGAAATGGCTCCAGATTTTAAAATGATTAAAATTGCACTAAAATATAAACCTTCATTTATTTGTATTGTACCTGAAAAAAGAAATGAAATTACAACCGAGGGCGGATTAAATTTAAAAAAAAATAGATCTAAAATAAAAAAAATTTTAGAAATTTTTAATAAAGAAAAAATAAGAACTAGTCTTTTTATTAATCCATTACTGCAAGATGTAAATATATCGAAAGAATTAGGAACAAAATGTATAGAAATCCATACAGGAAAAATTTCAAATCAAATAAAAACTAAAAAAAATTATTTCTCACAATTAAATAATATAAAAAAATGTGCACATTATGCACAAAAAATAGGTTTAGAGGTACACGCTGGTCATGGCATGGATTATAAGACAACAAAAATACTTAATAGAATACAAGAAATTGAGGAGTTTAATATTGGTCATTTTATAATAGGTGAGTCAATATCACATGGAATCACTAAAACTGTTAAAAAATTTATTAAAATATTAAGATAATGAATATAATTGGAAATGGAGTCGACATTATAAAAAATAGCAGATTAAATGAATCTATAAAAACTAAAGGTTTTTTAAATAGAATTTTTACAAAGAATGAAATCAAACAAGCTAGTAAGTTAAAAAATAAAATAAATTTTTTTGCAAAAAGATTTGCTGCAAAAGAAGCATTTGTTAAAGCTATCGGGACTGGTTTTAGATATAATATTAATTTTATTGATATTGAAATAAAGAATCATAAAAATGGAAAGCCATACATTTCATTATCAAAAAAATTGAAAATTTTTTTGAAAAAAAGATTTAGAATGAGTCAATTTAAGGTTTTTTTATCTCTCTCTGATGAGAGAGATTATTCGATAGCTTATGTGATAATAAATAAAAAAATATGAAAAAAATAATAATTGATAATTTAAAAACCCTAATTTATGCTATTATTATTGCAGTTTTAATTAGATCTATTTTGCTTCAACCATTTTATATTCCTTCATCATCAATGGAGCCAAATTTATTAGTTGGGGATAGACTTTTTGTCACTAAATTCTCTTACGGATACAGTAAACATTCATTCCCATTTAGTCCTCCTGTATTTGATAATCGTATTTTTACTGATGACCCCAAAAGAGGAGATATAGCCGTTTTTAAAACCCCTTTAGATAATAGAACAGATTATATAAAACGTGTCATTGGATTACCTGGAGATACAATACAATTCATAAATGGTGATCTTTACTTAAATGGTAATCAAATATTAAAAACAATTAAATCTCAAAATATTCCCAATTATTGTGGTAAATCGAAAATAAATGTTAATACATTTGAAGAAAAACTTCCAAATGGAAAAGTTTATTTAGCTTCTTATAGAACAGATGTTTCATTTGCTAATTCTGATAAGTACAAAGTTCCAAAGGATCATTTTTTTTTCTTAGGGGATAATAGGGATTGCTCAAAGGATAGCAGATTTCTCTCAGAAGTTGGTTATGTTCATAAAAATAATCTTGTAGGTAAAGCGCAAATTCTTTTTTTTTCATCTGATCCATTTGTTGGAAGTATTGTAAAATTTTGGAAGTGGAATGAAATATTAAGATTAAACAGATTTTTCAAAATTATTAATTAATTATGTATAATTTAAAAACCCTTCAAAAAAAAATTAAAATAGACTTTAAAAATGAAAAAATACTTTTACGTGCAATTACACATAAAAGTTTTGATGCAAAAAATAATTACGAAAATTTAGAATTTTTGGGAGATAGAGTTTTAGGATTAGTTGTTTCAAAAAAACTATATGAACTCTATCCAGATGAGAAAGTGGGTTCTTTAGATAAAAAATTAGCATCTTTAGTAAATAAAAATAGATGTTTAGAAGTTGGTGTTTTACTCAACCTTAAAGATTTTGTAATTACAGGAAGTTTTAAATCTTCAAAACATAAAGTTGAAAATAAAATTATCTCAGATTGTTGTGAAGCCTTAATTGGTGCAGTTTATTTAGATAGAGGTTTTGATGCTTCAAAAAATTTTATTTTGAGGTTATGGAAAAATTTAATAAATGATGCTGAAACAACTTTTGTCGATGCAAAAACACTTCTTCAAGAATATTCCTTAAAAAATTTTAAATCATTACCAGTCTACAAATTAGTTTCTAATACTGGACCAAGACATAAACCAAATTTTAAAGTAGGTGTTAAGCTTAAAAATAGTTCATATATATATGCAATTGGTCCATCTAAAAAAAATGCAGAACAGTCAGCAGCATCTGAACTACTTAAAAAAATAACTAAAAATGAACTGGCAAGATAAAGGATATTTATTATCTATAAATAAATACAACGAAAATTCATCTATAGCTGAATTTTATACAGAAAAAAATGGAAAAATTGTTGGTATAATTTTTGGCTCATCCTCAAAAAAAATTAAAAGTTACTTATTAATTGGTAATAGATTTCATATAAATTCTAAATTAAGAGAAGATGGTAGGCTTGGATATCTTAAAATTGAAATTGATGAAATTAAAACTCCTATCTACCTAGAAAATAAAAAAAAGCTATATTGTATTATTTATTGTATGAATTTAATTAAAATACTCACCGTAGAAAATGAGAATAATACCGAAATATACAATTTAATAGAAAAACTTTTTAATATTATTCAACTTGATAATTGGCTTGTTGAATTTCTATTTTTAGAATTAAAAATTTTTAAATCAATAGGATATGATATTAATTTCAAGGATTATGTTGTTGATAAAAATATTGATGGTCGCAAACAATATTTTGTTGAAACGAGTCAAAAAATAGTGCCTAATTTTTTAATAGATAAAATTTTCGAAGGTCTAAATTTAAAAGATATATTTGGCGGCTATACAATTGTTGGAGATTTTTTGGATAAAACTATTATTAAACCCAATAATAAGAATTATCCATCCTCAAGAAATGATTTTGTAAATCTTTTAAAGTAATCAAAGTTCTAACTGATCTGCAAAATAGGTTACAATACCGTTTGCACCAGCTCTTTTAAATGCAATTAGAGTTTCTTTTATAGATGCTTTGTCTATTATTTTATTTCTAATTCCATTCATAATTAGACTGTATTCCCCAGAAACTTGATAGGCAAAAACAGGTATTCTAAAATTATTTTTCACTTGTTGAATAATGTCAAGATAAGGCATTCCAGGTTTAACCATAACCATATCAGCACCTTCTTTAATATCTAAAGATACTTCTCTTAGAGATTCATCGGAATTTCTAAAATCCATTTGATACGTTTTTTTATCACCTTTTAATAATTTTTTAGATCCTACTGCATCTCTAAATGGTCCATAAAAACTTGATGAATATTTCACAGCGTATGAGAGAATTTGAACATCTTTAAAATTATTTTTATCTAAAGCAGATCTAATTTTTCCTATTCTTCCATCCATCATATCAGAAGGAGCAATTACATCACATCCCATTTTTGCCTGAAGAACTGCTTGTTTGGTAAGTATATCTAGCGTTTCATCATTTAATATTTTATTTTTTTTTAATAGACCATCATGTCCATGTATTGTGTAGGGGTCTAATGCTACATCACACATTATTCCAATCTTATTTCCAAACTTTTTTCTAATATGTTTTATACCTTTGCATACCAAATTATCATTATTTAAAGCTTCCGACCCATTCTGATCTTTTTTTTTAAGATTCGTGTATGGAAATAAAGCAACCATTGGAATTCCTTTTTTTACAGCTTTAGCAACAACGCTAGTTAGTTTATCAACACTAAATCTATAAACATTAGGCATAGTTTTTATTGATTCTTTTTTGTTTCTGCCTTCAATTATAAAAATTGGTAAAATTAAATCGTTATATGTTAATGTGTTTTCCTGGACTAATCTTCTTGACCAATCATATTTTCTTGATCTTCTTAATCTTAAATTTGGATATTTACCTGTAATCATGTTATGTTTATTATGCGACAAAATCTATTATACAAATATATATATAAATGAGTAGAAAACAACCTTCATGACATTAGATAAAGAAAAAATAGTAAATTTAAACCTTCATAATGAAAAAGATAGAATTCTAGACTTTAGTGATTTTCAAAAACAAACTATTCAATTTGACATAGATAAACTCCAGGATGCTTATAACCAAATAATCAAAATAAAAAAATTCGATGATGGAGGAGGAGTAACAAATTTTGGCGCTATATCGTTAACACAAATACCAGGAGACCCTGAGTCAATTAAAGGTAGTAAAGCCAGAGGCGTATACTGGACTAAACCTGATAAATCAGGAAAAGAAGTTTCAAGAGATGTGGATATAGACGAAGAAAAGTACAATGAATTCATTAGAGATTATGAAAATACTTATTTTAAAGAAGTTTATGATGTTTTATCTGCAAAATATAAATTAGGTAGAGTTAGAATTTTATTGAAAGAACCAAGGTCGACATTAAGTTGGCACAGGGATCCTGAACCAAGATTGCATATACCAATCATAACAAATCCTGGATGTCTGATGGTTATAGATAACGTTGCAATGCATATGCCTGCAGATGGATCTGTTTGGGTTACAAATAACACAAAATATCATAACGCATTTAATGGTGGAGAAGAAAATCGGATCCACCTGGTAGCTTGCGTTCTAGATTACAAATTTAATTAATTTGAAAAAAATTTACGTCGCATCTGATCACGCTGGATTTAACTTAAAAGAAAGCATCAAAAAGAGATATTCATCAAAATTTGAAATTTTTGATTTAGGACCTAAATCCTCAAAAAAACCTGTTAACTATCCACATTATGCTCACAAGCTGTCAAAAAAAATAAATAAAGAAAATGTTGGTATTTTGGTATGTGGCTCTGGAATGGGTATGTCAATGTCAGCAAATAAGCACAAAAACGTAAGAGCGGCATTATGTTATTCAGTAAAAAATGCTAAATTATCTAGATTGCATAATGATGCAAATGTTATTACATTAGGTGGAAGGTTAATTGGTAGAAATTTAGCGTTTAAATGTATAAATACATTCTTAAATACTAAATTTGAAGGTGGGAGACACTTAAAAAGAGTTAGAAAAATATAAAATAAATATGTCTAGTGAAACAAAATATTTGAATAGTGAATATAAAGATTTTTTTGAAAAAAGTTTATTAGATAGCGATCCACAAATTTATAAAGCTATTAATGATGAATTAATAAGACAACAGAACCATATAGAGTTAATAGCATCTGAAAATATAGTATCTCAAGCGGTTCTTGAAGCTCAGGGATCAGTTTTAACTAATAAGTATGCCGAAGGTTATCCTGGCAAGAGGTATTATAACGGTTGTGAACATGTAGATGTTGCTGAACAATTAGCTATAGACAGACTAAAAGAACTGTTTAATTGCAAATTTGCTAATGCACAACCTCATTCAGGGGCTCAAGCAAATGGAGCGGTGTTTTTAGCTTTATTAAAACCTGGAGATACCTTTATGGGAATGAGCTTGAATTCAGGAGGACATATTACTCATGGTTTAAAAATTTCTATGTCAGGTAAATGGTTTAATGCAATTGGTTATGAGGTAGATAAAGAGTCTGAACTTATTGATTATGATAATGTTGAAAAACTTGCACTTGAACACAAACCCAAACTTATAATTGCGGGTGGAAGTGCTTATTCAAGAGTAATTGATTTTAAAAGATTTAGAGAAATAGCAGATAAAGTTGGGGCATATCTAATGGTAGATATGGCTCATTTTTCTGGTTTAGTTGCAGGTAAAGGATATCCAAATCCATGTGACTATGCACATGTGGTTACATCGACTACTCATAAAGTATTTAGAAGTGCGAGAGGTGGTATTATATTAACTAATCATGAAGACTTATCAAAAAAATTTAATACTGCAGTTTTTCCTGGATATCAAGGAGGACCATTAATGCATATCATAGCAGCCAAAGCAGTTGGTTTTAAAGAAGCCTTAAAACCTGAGTTTAAAGAATATATTAAAACTGTTTTAGCTAACGCAAAAATTTTAGCTGAAACTTTAAAGAATAACGGATTTAAAATTTATTCAGGAGGAACTGATACGCATTTGATGTTAGTTGATTTAAGACCATTTAATGTTAAAGGAAATGCTGCTGCTGAAAGTCTATCAAGAGCAAATATTACTTGTAATAAAAATGGTATTCCTTTTGATAGTGAAAGCCCAATGGTAACCTCTGGAATCAGACTTGGCTCTCAAGCTGCAACAACAAGGGGATTCGGATTAAAAGAATTCCAGATAGTTGGCGATTTAATAACAAAAACTATAAAAGGTTTATCAGAAAACCCAGAAGATAACTCTAAAATTGAGGATGAGGTAAGAAAAGAAGTTGTTAGCCTATGCTCAAATTTTCCTATATATAAGCACTTAGGTTAATTTAGTCTTATGATATGTCCTATATGTAAAAAAGGCGATACATCGGTCGTCGATTCAAGACCAACAGAGGATGGGACAACAATTAGAAGAAGAAGATTATGTGTTTGTGGTCAAAGATTTACTACATTTGAAAGAGTACAATTTAGAGAACTTACAGTGATAAAAAAAAATGGAAGAAAATCACCTTTCGATAGAGAAAAATTATCAAAATCAATTTATGTTGCTTTAAAAAAAAGACCAATTGATACAGAAACTACTGAAAAGTTTATTTCAAAAATTAGCAGATCATTAGAAGAATTAGGACAAAATGAAATTCTATCTAATACTATCGGGACAATGGTTATGGAAGGATTAAAAGAACTTGACCCTGTAGCTTATGTTCGTTTTGCATCTGTATATAGAAACTTCAGAGAAGAAAAAGACTTTGTTCAATTTGTGGATAGAATAGATGTCTTTAAAAAAAGATAAATTCAAATTATCAGGAAAAAAAATTATGAACTTTGCTATTAAACTAGCAGAGAATAATAAATATTTTACAGGAACGAATCCATCCGTTGGTTGCGTTATAGTAAAAAAAAATAAAATATTATCATTTGCTACTACTAATACCGGTGGTAGGCCACACGCAGAAAATATCGCTTTAAGTAAAAATAGATATAACAAAGGAACAACATTATACTCAACACTTGAACCATGCTCTCATCAAGGAAAAACTCCACCATGTACAAATGCAATAATAAAAAACAAAGTTAAAAAAGTTTATTATTCAATAGAGGATAAAGATTTTCGAACTTTTAATAAAACAAAAAAAATTTTAAAATTAAAAAATATAATTGCAATATCAGGTCTGCAAAGAAAAAAAGTTCATAATCTTTACAAAGAATATAATTATATTAGATCTAACAAAGCCCCATATATAACAGGTAAAATTGCAAGTTCATCAAATTACAATATTTTAAAAAACAATTCCCCAATTACAAACGAGCATTCAAGAAAGGTTTCGCATCTTTTAAGATTTCAAAATCACGCTATATTAACCTCTTACAAAACTGTAAATACTGACAATCCTAAACTTAATTGTAGATTAAATGGATTAGAAAAATTTTCACCAACAGTAATTGTAATTGATAAAAACTTGAAAATAAAAATTAACTCTTTTGTGATTAAAAATATAAAAAAGAGTAAATTAATTATATTTCACAGTTCTAAAAATATCTCAAAAATTAAATTGTTAAAAAATAAAGGAGTTAAACTTATTTTTCAAAAAGTTGAAAATAACTCAGTTTTATGTATTAAAAAAATTACTCAAAAAATATATAAGTTGAGATTACATAGGTTACTTGTAGAGTCTGGAAAAAATTTAATGACTAGTTTTCTTAAGGAAAATTTATTAAATGAATTCTATTTTTTTAAAAGTGACAAAATAATCCATAATAGATATAAAATTAATATATCATCATTAGTTAAAATGATTAATAAAAACTATAAAAATAAGAAAAAAATAAATACGTATTTAGGTAACGATACACTTACACATTATTATTAAAATGTTTAATGGAATTATATTTGACAAGGGAAAAATAAGTAGCATAAAAAAAAGAGCTAAGGGAATTAATTTATTCATTAGATCTTCTTTGAATGTATCAAAAAAAAACCTAGGCATTTCAATTTCATGTGATGGTGTTTGTCTTACTTTAATTTCATATAAAAATAAGATTTTAGAATTTTATTTATCCAACGAAACACTGGCTAAAACAAAATATAAAAATATTAAAATTGGTGATGTAATTAATTTAGAAAAACCATTAAAATTTGGTGATAATATTTCAGGTCATATCTGTCAGGGTCATGTAGATACAGTCTGTTCTTTAAAAAGAATAATAAAAGTAGATAAGTCACACATATTCGAATTTAAAATAAGCAATTTATTTAAAAAACAATTAGTTGAAAAAGCATCTATACTAATTAATGGAGTATCACTAACTATTTCAAAAATTAAAAAAAATTCTTTTGAAATATGGGTTATACCTCACACATTAAAATTGACAAATTTAATTAATTTAAAGAAAAATGATTTAGTAAATGTTGAAATAGATATTATGTCCAAATATGTAAAAAAGTTTATTAATGAAAAAAAGTAATTTTAGTTCAATAGAAAGTATTATCAAAACAGTCAAAAAAAATGGAATGTATATTCTTGTAGATGATGAAAGCAAGCATGAAGAAATGGAAAATGAAGGAGATTTAGTAATATCTACATCTGCAGTCAGTCCTAAACATATAAATTTTATGGCAAAACATGCTAGGGGATTGATCTGTTTAGCAATGGATAGTTTACAATCAAAAAAAATTGGGTTAACTTTAGCTTCACCAATTAATCAATCAAGAAGCAAAACTGCTTTCACATATTCTATAGAGGCAAAAAAAGGTGTCACAACTGGAATATCAGCTTATGATAGAGCTAAAACAATTAAAGCTGCATCAAATAAAAATGCCAAAAAAACTGATATCGTATCACCTGGACATATATTTCCAGTTATAGCAAGAGACGGCGGTGTTCTTGTAAGAGCAGGACACACAGAAGCTTCAGTTGATATATCAAAACTTGCCAAAAAAAATAATTCAGCCGTCATTTGTGAAATCATGGCAGATGATGGAAAAATGGCTACAGGCAAAACATTATTTAATTTTGCAAAAAAACATAAACTTAAAATAGGAAAAATTGAAGATCTAATTGCCTATAGGTTAAAGAGAGAGAAATTAATCAAATTAAAAAAAACCTCTTCTATTATTGTTCAGAATCAAAAATTTAAAATCAAAGTATTCGAAAATATTCTTGATGGGTCTGAGAACTTTGCATTGATAAAAGGGTCTTTAAAAAAAGGTATCATCCCGAGATTAAGAGTAATATCCTCAAATGTGGTTCAAAATTATCTCATTAACCAAAAACTACCTAATGCATTTGATAAAACAATTACTTACTTTAAAAAATATAATAATTGTGTTCTTGTATTTATTAGAGATCCTAATTTAAAATCAGTTACACAAACACTTAAACAGTATAATAGTAAAACTTTCTATAAAAAAGGCCATGATAAATTGATTAGAAATTATGGTATTGGAGCACAAATTATTAAATCTTTAAACATTAAAAATATGATACTTGTTACTAGATCAAAAAAAAAAGTGATAGGATTAGATGGGTATGGAATTAAAATTAGAAAGCAGGAAATTATAAAGTGAAAAAAAAAATTCTAATTGTTGTTGCAAGTTATTATGAAAATATTGCTAGTTCTTTATTAAAAAGTGCAAAAAATAAAATTAAAAATAAATGCAATATTCATGTAATTAGGGTGCCAGGAGCATTTGAAATACCAGTTACAATTGCCAAAAATTTAAAAAAATTTCATGGATTTATAGCTTTAGGTTGTGTGATTAAGGGAAAAACACCACATTTTGATTTTATATCCAAATCTACCACAGATGCATTAATGACATTATCTATTACATCAAAGAAACCTGTCGGAAACGGTGTGATCACATGTTTAAATAAAAAACAAGCGTTAGAACGTGGTAAGAAAGGATCTGAAGCAGCAGAAGCAGTATTATCAGTACTTTTCAATAAATTATGACATTTCAATTTTCTCCACAAAGAAATCCTAGAGTAATAATTATACAAAAACTTTATGGAAAACTTTTTAACAATGAAGAAAATATCAGTTTTCCAAAACACAGGTTCAAAAAATTTATCAAAGATATTGTCAATGGCACTATAGAGAGAGAAGAATTAATAAATGCGGAGATTGATAGTCATTTAGATCAGGATCTTAAAATTAAAAATATGGATAAAGTTTTTCAAATTATTATCAAAAGTGCAATTTTTGAATTTTTGTATAAACCAAATACTTCCATCAAAATCATTATAAATGAGTATTTAAAAGCATCAAATTTTTTTATCGATGACTCGCAAACTAAATACTTAAATGCATTATTAGATAAAATTTCAAAAAAAATTAGAATTAGCAATGAATGAATTTACTCTAATTCAAAAGTATTTTAAAAAATTAACATATAACAACCCATCAGCACTTAATTTAAATGATGATGTTTTTTTTGATAAAAAAAAAAATGTTGTTGTTTCTTCTGATACTTATGTTGAGGGTGTTCATTTTTTTAATTTTAAAAAACCTGATTTAGTAATTAAAAAAATAGTAAGATCCTCAATATCAGATTTGTATTGCAAGGGTGTAAAACCAAAGTTTATTTTTATTGCTGCCAGTGGAAATAATATATCTTTTTCAAAAAAAAATTTAGATCTTATATATAAAAGTTTAAAACAAGAACAAAAAAAATATAAATTTAAATTATCAGGTGGTGATACAACAAAATCAAAAAAAACAATATTCACAATTACTAGTTTGGGATATTCAAAAAAAATAATCCAAAGAAATAAATGTAAAAATAATGATGATATTTATGTGACCGGAAACTTAGGTGATAGTTATTTGGGTTTATTACTTTTGAGTAAAAAGTTATTTTTAAAAAACATTAAACAAAAAAAATATTTTATTCAAAAATATTATATTCCCGATTTACCAACTAAAATTAGTTCAAAACTAATTAAATTTGCCAATTCATCAATTGATATATCTGACGGTTTATTTGGTGATTTAACTAAATTAATTAATACAACTAAATTATATTATAAATTGGATGTTGAAAAAGTACCTATTTCATCAATGCTTAAAACTTATCTCATTAATACTAATAAAAAAAAAATAAATTTTATTTCTAAAGGAGATGATTATCAAATTCTATTCACTTCATCAAAATCAAATAGGAGATATATCAAATCTTTATTTAAACGAATGAATCAAAAAGTGACATTAATAGGAAATTTAACTAATGAAATCAAAAGCAATCAAATTATCTATAATAAAAATACTGTAAAACACAGCTATAATGAGGGATATTTCCATAATTTCTCATGAAGTTAAACATTGCGTTTTATAATATTTTTTGTATTACATTGTCTCCATAAATATATTTAACAAAGGAACTAATGAACTCATCAACAGAAACAATACTTTTATACATTATAGCAGCGGGAATTATATCAATCATTTATGGTTTTTTTACTGGTCGTAATATTTTAAACTCTAGCTCTGGTAATGCTAAAATGATTGAAATAGCATCAGCTATTCAAATAGGTGCTCGTGCATATCTAAATAGACAATATAAAACTATTGCAATAGTTGGGGTTGTTGTTTTGGTTATTATCTCTGTTGCATTTAGCCCATTAGTAGGTCTAGGTTATTTAATTGGAGCTGCGCTTTCAGGAATTGCCGGTTATGTTGGTATGTTAGTTTCTGTTCAAGCTAATGTTAGAACTGCTGAAGCTTCAAGAAAAAGCCTAGCAAATGGTTTGTCAATTGCTTTTAAATCAGGAGCTGTAACTGGTATGTTAGTTGCTGGATTAGCTTTGTTGTCAATTGCTGTTTATTATTATTTTCTAGTAAAGATTGGTATAGATGAAAGAGAAATAGTTAATGCTTTGGTTGCACTTGGTTTTGGAGCTTCTTTAATATCTATATTCGCAAGATTAGGTGGAGGAATTTTTACAAAAGGTGCAGATGTTGGTGCCGATTTAGTTGGAAAAGTAGAGGCAGGCATTCCCGAAGATGATCCGAGAAACCCAGCTGTTATCGCAGATAATGTTGGTGACAATGTTGGAGATTGTGCGGGTATGGCAGCAGATTTGTTTGAAACTTATGCCGTAACAATTGTTGCTACAATGGTTCTGTCGTCAATATTTTTTATCGGAGATTTTAGCATGATGATTTATCCTTTAGCAATAGGTGGTGCATGTATTCTAACATCTATTTTAGGAACATTTTTTGTAACGCTTGGAAGTGATAAGAATATAATGAAAGCTATGTATAAAGGTTTTGTCATAACTGCTATAAGCTCTCTCATTATCTTATATCCTATTACTAAATATGTAATTGGTTTCACTACTGAGTATATTGTAAACGAAAAATCATTTACTGGATTAAGCTTATATTTCTGTGGAATAATAGGTCTTGTTATTACTGGATTGATTATATGGATCACTGAATATTATACAGGCACAGACTATAGACCAGTTAAAAGTGTAGCTCAATCTTCAACAACAGGTCATGGCACGAATGTAATTCAAGGATTGGCAGTTTCTATGGAAGCAACTGCTATACCAGCATTAATTATTGTTGGTGGAATATTGCTAACTAATCATATCGCTGGTTTATATGGCATTGCAATTGCAGTAACCACAATGCTTGCACTTGCGGGCATGGTTGTAGCTTTAGATGCATATGGCCCAGTTACCGATAATGCTGGAGGAATTGCAGAAATGTCTAATCTGCCAAAAAACGTCAGAAAAACAACCGATGCTTTAGATGCAGTTGGAAATACGACAAAAGCAGTAACGAAAGGTTATGCAATCGGGTCAGCAGGACTTGGAGCTTTAGTTTTATTCGCTGCTTATACAGAGGATATTAAACATTTTTCTAAAGTTGCTGGTTCAAATTTAGAAGGAATTATAGTTACATTTGATTTATCTAACCCATTTGTTGTTGTTGGTTTATTAATTGGTGGGATGCTTCCATATTTATTTGGATCAATGGGCATGCAAGCAGTAGGTAGAGCAGGGAGTGCTGTAGTTATTGAAGTTAGAAGACAGTTTAAAAAAATACCAGGTATTATGAAGCGTAAAGCTAAACCTGATTATGGAAGACTTGTCGATTTATTGACAAAAGCTGCTATTAAGGAAATGATAATTCCATCCCTGTTACCGGTTTTATCTCCTATAGTGCTTTACATAATTATATATTTTATTGGTGGACAAGTTGCAGCATTATCAGCTGTTGGGGCAATGCTTTTAGGAGTAATTATTACAGGATTATTTGTTGCTGTTTCTATGACAGCAGGAGGTGGAGCTTGGGATAATGCCAAAAAATATATAGAAGATGGTAAATTTGGTGGTAAAGGTTCTGAAGCTCATAAAGCTGCAGTCACAGGAGATACCGTTGGTGATCCTTATAAAGATACAGCTGGACCAGCAGTTAATCCAATGATTAAAATAACAAATATTGTTGCTCTTTTATTATTAGCCGTGATAGCTGGTTAACTTATATCTTTTATATGTTGTATAATTTTCATTCCATGTTTTTAACCAGTCCTCAGTAGTAGCTGGTACAGTCCTTGAAATATGATATGACAATGTGTTTACTGGTGCTATGCACTTAACCTCTTTGTATACTTCATGCAATGGTTTTTCAAACGGTTCGTTTACTTTTTCACCAACAAGTCTTATTTTTTTTTTATATTTATTAAATAAATTTTTACTAATCATAAATGTTAATAATGTTTCACCTACTATTCTCCATTTATATTTATTACCAATCAACAAACTTGTTTTATATAATGAATCATAATAAAACGGGTAATCAGTAGGACACATTGCTACATCTTCATTAAATAGAGAAGAAATTCGTGAAAATGTCAACAATAACTCCTCTATACAATCTTGTTCAAACAAATAATCATCCTCAATAAAAAAAATTAAATCCTCAGCTTTTTCCGCTTGGTCACAACATTCTAGATAAGATCCTCTATTTCCATTTATTTTTGAAACATGCCTCTTAACTATTATTTTATCATCATTTAATAGTTTTAAGATACTTGAGTCAAAATCATTAGATGAATTATCAGAAATTAAATGCAAAGTAATTTTTACTTTGTTATTTTTTAAAAAATTTAAAATAGAATTTTTTAAACTCAATAAACTTACACTAATTAAAGTTTCTTTATTAATGTCTGGAACTATCCTCTTCCATCTATCTGTCGAATTCCAAAGATTTACTTTTGGTGCGTAACGGTAATAGATATCTAAATTTTTTATTTTTCTTGTTAAATCTAAATATCCTCTAGCATAATTAAATGATTTATCATTTAGTTTTATTAAATTTCCACTCTGATTTTTATAATTTGGATTTTCAATGTTTAAAGTTTCTTTATTATAAGCATAAACATTTAACAGCTTAAGAATTAATCTTTTAAGTTTACTCTGTTTTTTATATTTTCTTGAAAACATAGAATTAACATTTAATTATTTAAGTTAAATAGTCTATAATTAATTAACAATATATTTTAGGATTTTTAGTGAGTTTTGAGGTTTATATGATAATTGCCAAAAGATATGATCGTTTTATTAGCTATGTAGGTTACGCAAAAAGTTCAGTAAAAAGGTTAAATGTTCACAATAAATCAAAGGGAGCTAAATTTACTAAAGGAAATCATTGGAAATTAATATATAAAAAAAAATATTTGACTAAAAGTTTGGCAATGAAAGAAGAATATAAACTAAAAAAAAATTATAAATTGAGAAAATCTCTTGTAAAAAAATACATTATAAAAAATGAAAATTGCAATTTTACTACCTTATAAAGAAGATTATACTAAAAAATATGCCGGAGCTGTATCTATACATGTGGCTAACTTATTAAAACAATCAATTTATAAAAGATCTACACTTGTCTTTGGAAATACTAATAGAAAACAATATTTATCTAATAATTTTATAAATATTAAAATTAATTCAAATATTCTATCAAGTAATAATAAAAAATATTTATCAAAATTTATAGATTTAAATAAAAACGATACTCCAGATATAATAGAAATACATAATAGACCATCATATGTTAATACAATAAAAAAAAACCTAAACACAAAAATTATTTTATATTTTCATAATAATCCTTTGAATATAGCAGGATCAAAAAATACTAACGATAGATTATTATTGCTTAAAAATTGTGAGCATATTTTTTTCAACAGCAAATGGACTAAGGAGCAATTTTTTAAAAATCTAAACCAAAGTGATAACCTGAATAAATTTAGTATTTGTTATCAATCAACAAATAAAGAAAAAGTAAATTTAAAAAAAAAGAAAAAAATAATTACTTTTGTTGGAAAATTAAATTCTGCTAAAGGTTATGATATATTTGGTCAATCTGTAATTCAAATACTTAATAAATATCCAGAATGGAAATCTATAGTAGTAGGAGATGAGCCACGTGAAAATTTATCCTTTTCTCACAAAAATTTAAAAATTTATAGTTTCAAAGAAAATAAGTTTGTTTTAAATTTACTTAAACAAGCAAGTATTTCTGTTGCATGCTCTCGCTGGGAAGAGCCTTTTGGTAGATCTAGTTTAGAGGCTTGTAGTATGGGTTGTGCAACTATAATAACAGATAGAGGTGGACTTGTAGAAACTACAAAATATCCAATAATTTTGAAAAATTTAGATGATAAAAGTTTATTCAAACTACTAGAAAAGTTGATTGTAGACACTAAATATAGAAAAAAGATACAACTTTTAAACTACAATTCATTTAAATTAACACATCAGTATGTTTCTAAAATCATTGACAATGTGAGAAAAAAAATAATATTCCAGCAAAAAATAATCATAAATATAAATAAAAATTCGACACTTAAAATACTACATATTACAAATTTTAACCAAAGGCATTATGGCAGACTTCATTACAATACTGGTAAAAGAATTAATAATGGTTTTACAAGATTGGGTCATAATGTTTTAACTATAAGCGATAGAGATATAACCTTCTTTTCAAAATCTTTTAGTGATCCATCCGGATCAAAATCTTTGGAAAAACATATAATTAATAATTTTAATTTCTTTAAGCCTGATGTGGTTGTTCTCGGTCATGCAGACAAAGTTTCTTCTGAAACTTTACATAATTTAAAAGAAATAAATAAAAATTTAAAAGTTATTCAATGGTTTTTAGATCCATTAAGTAAAAGGGGACCTGATCATAAAAAGAATAAAGACAGAATTTTAAATAATATAGATTTTATAGATACAACTTTTTTGACAACATCTCCAGATAATCTTGAATTTGATATTAAAAACAGTCATTTTATACCTAATCCTTGCGATGAGTCTTTTGAAGTTTTAAAAAATTATCAAAATGATTGCTATTATGATATTTTTTTTGCGATGAGTCATGGTGTTCATAGAGGTGTTTTAAAAAAGGGTAAAATTGACGAAAGAGAAATTTTTATAAAAAAAATATCAAAAAAAACACCTGATTTAAAATATGATTTATATGGCATTGATAACAACCAACCGATCTGGGGTGATGACTTTTTAAAAATTATTTCAAATTCTAAAATGGGTATTAATTTAAGTAGAGGTAAACCTATTAAATATTATAGTAGTGATAGAATAGTTCAACTTATAGGCAATGGATTGCTTACTTTTATTCATAAAAATACCCATTATCAAGATTTTTTTACAAATAAAGAAATGATTTTTTATAACAATGACGATGATTTGATTGAAAAACTTAAAAAATATTCAAAAGACACAAAACTAAGAAAATTAATAGCAAAAAATGGACGGAATAAATATCACAAATTTTTTAATTCTACTTTGGTTTCTAAATTTATGTTGGATAAAACATATAGTTTTAATAGTAACAACAAATATTTATGGGATTAAAAGTGAAAAAAAAAAATAAAGTAGCATTAATATTTGGTGTAACGGGACAAGATGGATCCTATCTAGTTGAATTTCTTCTAAAGAAGAATTACACAGTCTATGGTATAAAGAGAAGGTCATCTAGCGCAAATACACAAAGAATTGATCACATTTTTGACAGTATAGATTTTAAAAATAATAATTTCTTTATTGAATATGGAGATGTAACTGACAGTAGTAGTATTTTTAATGTTATTAATAATATTAAACCTGACGAAATTTATAATCTTTCAGCACAAAGTCATGTAAGAGTATCATTTGATATACCAGAATATACTGCAAACTCGACTGCATTAGGAGCCTTAAGAATACTAGAAGCAATTAAATCTTTAAAATTGTATAAAACAAAGTTTTATCAGGCATCAAGCTCAGAAATGTTTGGAAAACAGAAAACAAATAAATCACAAAATGAAAATACAAAATTTCATCCAATGTCAATTTATGGTGTATCAAAAGTTTTTGCTCATAACACTACTATACTATACAGAGAGGCATATGGAATATTTGCATGTAATGGTATTTTATTTAATCACGAATCTCCAAGAAGAGGGCCTAATTTTGTTACAAAAAAAATAGCTCAAGGATTAGTAAGAATAAAACTTAAAAAGCAGAAAGTTTTAAGGCTCGGTAATTTATACGCAATTAGAGATTGGGGCCATGCGAAAGATTATGTTGAGTCCATGTGGAAAATTATGCAATTTAAAAAACCTGATGATTGGGTAATAGCAACAAATTATGAAATTAGTGTTAAAAAATTTATTAATTTATGCGCTAAGAAATTAAAAATTGACCTTGTATGGAAAAACAAAGGTATAAAAGAAGTTGGAGTTGATAAAAGCACAAATCAAATAATTATAAAAATTGATAAAAAATATTTTAGACCTGGCGAAGTTGATTACTTAAAAGGTAATTACACTAAAGCCAGAAAACAACTCAATTGGAAGCCGAAATATAATATTAATTCATTAATTGACGAAATGATCAAGAGTGAATTAGATTTTCATGAATAATAAGTTATTAGTTGGTATATCTGCACCTAAAAGTACATTGGCCAAAAGATTTATTAAAAAAAAATTATTCGCAATTATAAAATATAATAAAGATATAAACGATCATAAAACATTTTCACAATGGTTGAACAAAAATAAATCAATCAATTGTTTCGTTAATTTTGCTGCTATAACAAATATTGAAAAATCTAATAGATCAAAAAATAAAACTTTAAATACTAATTATAAAAGTGTCATTAAAATGATAAATATTATTAATAAATCAAATTTAATTAATTTTAATTATTTTCTAGCAATCTCATCCTCTCATGTTTTTAAAAAAAATAAATTTAAATTATTGGAAAGTTCTAAAAAAAAACCTGATAGTAATTATGGTTTGAGTAAAATGTTAATGGAAAAAGATATTTTAAAAATAAAACCTAATTTTAAGTTCAAAATAGGTATAGCAAGAATTTTTAATTATTATGATTCTAATTCTAAAAAGAATTTTTTTGTACAAGATATCAAACAAAAAATTAAATCTAAAAAGGAAAAATTAAAATTTATGAATGTAAATGGTGCTAGAGACTTTATACATCCTGAT
>CACCGT010000010.1 GCA_902545635.1 uncultured Pelagibacteraceae bacterium
ATATTTTTAAATCTGAAATTAATTTTGAAAAGATGAAAGCTTTTACCTCTGTATTTTTAATCTTATTTTTTATTTCACCAATATTATATGCATATGTTTCTATCTCAAAAACTGACAAAAGAACTGATTTTAATGGAAAAAATTTAGCTATACAGGCCAAAAATTTTTATGAAAGAGAGGCAAATGAACTTGGAAAAATGGAATATATAAAGGGTAATGAGTGGATTGCAGGAAATATATCTTATCATCTTCCAGAAAGACCAAAGTGGATTTATAGTTCAAAAGATCTTTACATGTGTAATGGAGATATGGAGTGTATTAAATACAAATGAAATTTCAATTAAACCAAAAAAATAAAAAACTTTTATTCATTATTGGGATAATTGCTTTAATAGAACTTTCAGGATACGGTTTTTTTGCCTCTTTGTTTAGATTAATAGGTTCGGTGAGTTAATGAATATTATAATATTAATCCCAGTATTTAATGACTTTAAATCTACATCAAAATTAATTGAGGAAATTGATAACAGTATTTCTAATTTGAATGCTTCATTTTCTGTAATAATAATTAATGATGCATCAACAGAAGAAAAAAATTTAGAAAATAAAAATTTAATAAATATAAAATCACTTAAATTAGTAAATATGAGAAATAATAGGGGTCATGCAAGATGCATTGCTGCTGGACTAAAACATATTTCGGAAAATGAAGATTTCGATTATGTGATACCTATGGATGGTGATGGAGAAGATAGACCTGAAGAGATCAAAAACTTTGTTGAAAAGATTAAGGATAATCCTAACAAAAGTATTGTTGGAGAAAGAGTAAAAAGATCAGAGGGTTTAATTTTTAAAATCTGTTATTTTTTACACAAAATAATTACTTATACATTTACAGGAAAATTTATAAAATTTGGAAATTTCACTTGTCTTACAAAGGAAACTGTTAAGAAATTAATTGAAGAGAAAGCAACTTGGAGTAGTTTTTCTGGATCATTAGCAAAAACTGAAAGTAATTTAATTAATTCTCAGTCAATAAGAGGCTCAAGATACTTTGGCCCTTCAAAGATGAGTTTTTTAAACTTAATAAAACATTCCCTAGCAATTATTGCAGTATTTAAATCTTCAGTGATCTTTAGATCAATAGCATTTTATGCGATATATTTAATAATAATTGCTGATTATATAAGTGTAATTACAGCAATACCTTTGGCTTTAATCATTATTTTTGGTCTAGTTATTCTAAAAATCTCAGGACGAGAAAATATGACAGAATTTAATAATTGTTTAACAAATATTTCAGATATTGACATTTTAAAATAGTATATTTTAAAATTATTTATGAAAAATTTTTATCGTAAAGTAGCATTTGGACTCGGACCAGACGATAAAACACCCTCTGACCCATTAATATGGGCAACAAATCAATTGAATGATATTCCTGAATTTTCTTGGAAGGGGAAAATTTTACCAGAGAAAGAACTTAGAAATTATTATCGAGATTACGTTTATGGAGATAGAAAAGTCCTAAGAAAAAAATTTAAAAATAACAAAGAAGGCTACAAAAGGGAAAAAAATAAGTTAAGGCATGCAACTGGTCAAAAATTTTGGTGGAACCTTGAACTTTGTATAAGGTATTCAGAAGCATTAAAAAGTGAAACACCAGTTTTAGCAAAACTTTGGTACTTCTGGGGAAATCATTTCGCAATCAGTGAAAAAGATTTTTTGGCACAGTATACAACAGGTGCTTACCAAAGAGAGATCATTAGAGCTAACATGAATCAAAACTTTGAAAAAATGGCCCAAGAGGCAACTATTGGTTGGTCGATGATACATCACTTAGATAATGAACAAAACATAGGACCTAAGAGTCAAGAAGCTAAATGGGCAAGAGAAAAAGGGAAGACAAAAGGTGTAAATGAAAATCATGCAAGGGAGCTTCTTGAACTTCATACTGTGTCGCCAGATTGTGGATATACACAAGAAGATGTAATCCAAATGGCATATATAATGAGTGGTTGGAGACCTAAGTGGGGAAAGAGAAGATTAGAGACTGGCGATGTCCATTTCAACCCTGACGCCCATGAGCCAGGTACTAAAATAGTTTTAGGTAAAAAATATAAAAGAGGTAGAAAAAGTTTATCAGTTGCAATTACAGATCTTGTTAATCACCCTTCTTGTAGAAAATTTATTGCAATGAAACTCTGTAGATATTTAATTACAGATAACCCAACTCAAGAAATGATGGAACCAATTATAAAAGCTTGGGAAAAATCAGATGGTTTTTTACCAGAGGTTCACAAAGCCGCTGTAGAAGTTGCTTTCAATTATTCTGATAAATATAATAAATTTCAGAATCCAGAAAACTGGCTTTTGCAAATGAGCAAAATGGCTGATGTTGATTTAATCCCATCTCCTTCATTTATGAATCTTTATCAACTTGGAAATAAACCGATTAAAGATCAAAGAGCCTTAGAAAGATTGATGGATGAGCTTGGACAACATCCTTATTTAGCAAAACAACCAAATGGATGGTCAGATATTTCAGAGGATTGGATGTCACCAGAGTTACTAATTAGAAGGCTGGTTTATGCAAGAGAAGCTTATTATAAAAAGTCAGGCAAGTCACAGACAACAGAATTTTATGAAGAAATGATTGAAAAAAATTATGATAATCCAAGTGAAATTTTACAAATTATTAATCAGCATAAAGAGCTTGTCCATAAACATGTTATTTTATTTAATTTACCGGAGACGCTTAAATCATGAAGATATCAAGAAGAAATTTTTTGAAAGGGTCAGCCACTACTTTATTTTTGGCTGGTTTTAATTTTCCAGTTTTAGCAAACACAAACAAGAAAAAAAATCTCGTTGTTATAATGTTAAGAGGTGGAATGGATGGTTTGTGTGCTGTCCCAATAATTGGCGATAAAAATTTCGAAAAAAGAAGAAAAGATTTGATTTTAGATGAAACAATAAAATTAAATTCTGATTTTGCTCTACATCCTAAATTAAAAAATTTTCATAATTTATGGCAAAAGAATCTTGGAGCGGTCATTCATGCAACAAATATTCCATATACTAAAAGATCTCATTTTGATGGACAAAATTTAATGGAGACAGGTGGACATATTCCTTATGCTGTCAAAACTGGTTGGCTAGGAAGAGGAATGAAGTTAGCAGAATTAAAAGGAGATGGTCTTGCATTAGCTTTACCGATGCCTTTACTACTTAGAGGTATTCCAAGTAATGATAATTTTTATCCATCAAAGAAAAGACTTCCAAGAACAGAACTTTTAAAACTTTTAAAATCAATTTATGCTGAAAAATCTGAACATGATTTAGCTAATATGATGGAAATAATTGCTAATAGATCTATGATGAGTAGTGGTGGTACTTCGATGTCCCGTAAAAATTCGTCTTTAGCTTATAAAGCAGGTTTAGAATTAAAAAAAATAAATGGTCCAAAAGTTGCTGTTTTTGAAGTTGATGGTTTCGATACACATGCTGCACAAGGCGGGGTGAATGGTTCTCATTCAGATAGTTTGATTGAAATGGACTCAATTTTTAAAAGTTTGGAGAAGGGTCTTGGAAATGAAATTGAAAATACTTTAGTTTTAACTCTAACAGAATTTGGCAGAACTATTGAGCAGAATGGTGGACGAGGCACAGAGCATGGCTATGGTTCAGCAATATTTATGGCAGGAGGTTTATTAAAAAAATCGCAAGTTTATACTGATTGGCCAGGACTGAAGAAAAAAGAGTTATTTGAAGGAAGAGATTTAAATTCAACAATTGATGCTAGATCTGTCTATGCTTCAGCTATGTCAACTGTGTTTGATATTGATTTCAAAAGAATTAATAAAGAAGTTTTCTGGGGAGATAAATTAGTAAATTTGTCTGACAAATTATTCAAAGTTTGATGAAAAGAATATTTACAATTTTATTATCATTTTTATTGTTAACAAATTTTGCAAATTCTCAATCTAGATTTGGTGAATTAACTGAAATGAGAGACAAAAAAATGCGTGGCAAAGATGGTCAATGGGTAAGACCTCATCCAGGACCTTTCGTTTGGAATCATATAGAAAGTGAAAAAGGTAAATTTTTTTGGGAAGATGTAGATAAATACGTTGTATATGCACAGGAACACAATCAAACAATTTTAGCAACCATCTGGCCTCATACAAATTGGGATCAAAAATCTTGTAAAAGAAAAAAAGCCAGAAGTCCATTTGGAAAACGTTTTACAAAATATTTGAGCAAACCCTGTTCCATGGAAGATTATAAAACTTTTCTTATAAAATTAGTGGACCGTTATGATGGAGATGGTTCAAATGATATGCCTGGATTGACAAAACCAATTATATATTGGGATGTGATGAATGAACCAGAGTTTGATATGTTTTTTAAAGGAAGTGAGGAAGATTTTGTTGAAATTTTTAATTTTTCTTCAAAAGTAATTAAAGAACAACAACCAGATGCAATTATCGTTATGGCTGGAGCTGCAGGAATGTTTTCAGAAAATAAAAAGTATTGGAAATCAGCTTTACCAAAAATTAAGGATCACTTTGATATTGCAAACATTCACCATATAAGCGGTCCAGATGGACAGTGTGATAAAGAGTTATGGGTAGATGAATTTGCTGATTTACTAAAAAGTGTTGATGTTGATAAACCAATTTGGTTGACAGAGGCTATGACCTGTGGGCCTCCAATAAAAGCTTATGTAAATGCTTTTCTAAATGGAGCTGAATTAATAATTGATGTAGGTGTAAACGCTCCAGGTAAAAAAATGTCAAAGAAAAGTAGAAAAAAATTAAACGAATTTATTTCTGAGTACGATGGCTTTACATCAATAAAATCTCTTTCAAATGAAGAAGTAGAATTTACTTATAAAGATGGTTCAACAAAAAAATTAAAATTAAATTAAATATATAAATGAAAAAAATCAATTTAATATTTTTTATAATCTTATTTTTAATATCATCAAATACTTATGCTGAAAAGAAGCATATCAATATGAAGAAAAAAGAGAAAAAAGATTTTGCTCATTATGTACTAAAAGCTCAATCAGATAATAAAATGGTTTTTACTTTAAGAAATATTAAAAATCCAAATATTTATAAATTTTTTGACAATCTTGAGGATAGACTGGGTGTTGCCGAAAAAGGAATAGAATTCGATTTAAAGTATTCATATAAGGGGCATAAACTCGATTGGAAAAGATTTGGCATTGAAGGTCATGCTCAAAGATTCCAAATCATGGAACCTTATAAAGAAACTACAAAAAAAAATAAAACAAAATGGTATAGAGTTGGTTATTTCGTTCCAGTGGATATAAGAACTGACAAGCATACAATATCTTTATTTGATTTTAAAAAACTTTACGGTAAAGGAGAAAAAACCCATGACGGAGCGTTTAATATTGTAAATAATAGATTTACATGGAACTTTAACTCTCCAAACTATACAGCGTATAAAAATGAAATGGGTGCTGAATACTTTTATCCAGAACATTATGTTGTTAATCTTGATCCTAACTTTTCTCCATTAAAAGGTAAGTGGGTTAATGTTTTATTAAATATTAAATGGGCTGAAAAAGGTTTTATGCATTTATGGATTGATGGCACTTTAAGATCTAGTTATTTCGGGGATACTTTAGCAGGGGCGTCAAGTGTTAGATTTAAATTTGGACCATACAGACACCATATGCATCAGGCAACTAATGAAGGTTTAGAAGTTCCAGATCTTAAAATTAGATATTCTAACGTTGGTAAAGCTGACAAATGTGAAGATTTATGGAGTGGATGCAATGAAATTATAAGTCAACTATCAGATCAATCACAACTTAAAGGAGTTAGGGTTGTTGTATTGTGTAAAACTGCTACACAATCCGCAACTTGTAAAAATTTAGGTTATCCAAAAAATCCAAGACCTTTTTAATGATAAAAAAATTTTTATTATTTTTAATGACATTTTCTATGATCAATGGGGCTGCATTTGCTAAAACAAAATTTTCGCAAGTCAAAAAAGCTTTAAAAGAAGATAAATATGGAAGAGCTATTCCCGAACAATTTCATTTTCTAAATGCAAGACATGCAATTAATCCTGTTTCTGTATCTGATTTTTCTATTGTTGGAGAAAAATCAGTTAGATTTGAAC
Source organism: uncultured Pelagibacteraceae bacterium (assembly GCA_902545635.1). Classification (GTDB taxonomy): domain Bacteria; phylum Pseudomonadota; class Alphaproteobacteria; order Pelagibacterales; family Pelagibacteraceae; genus Pelagibacter. The sequence goes on from CACCGT010000010.1 coordinate 6,166, forward strand.
TAAATGATGGTGAATGTGGTTACGAACCAAAATGGAGTGATTGTGAAAATGACAGAGAAAGAACTGAGCTATACTACAAAAGATACTCATCAAAAGCTGAGCGATGGTATCAATTTTATATTTTCTTACCAAAAGATTACAATTCTGTTGCACCATCTAAGATGTCTTTAATACAATGGAAGAGACATAAGCCTTCAAAAGTTTTAGTCATGTTTCAACATATGCATGCAGGTTTAACTTTTAATAGAAATGGAGATACATTTACAGACTCTTACGTACTACTAAAAAAAAATGATGAATTATTAGGAAATTGGACTCAAATTATTTTTAATACTAATTGGCACCCAGATCCTAAAAAAGGTTTTATGCGAGTTTGGATAGACGGGCAATTAAAGATTGATTTCAAGGGTATCTCAAATCACCCAAGTAAAGGCAAGGAGCAAAGTTTAAGATATGGATTATATAATAGCTCAATGTCTAGATATAAAAATATATTTGAAACAAAGAAAATGCCTCAAAGAATTATTTTTTTTGATGGGGTACGATCTGAAAAAAAATGTGAAAAATTATTTAACAAATCTGAATGTCAAAAACTTGAATCTCAAAATGTTGAAAAATATGAAGTTTACTCATATAGAAAAAATGATAAAAAATTTAATCCTAGCCATATTCTTGAGGTTTCAAAATCATTTTTGAAATGAAAAAAATTTATTTAACTTTATTTGGCATATTTTTATGTTTATCTGCTGAAGCAAAAGTTAAATCTAAAGATATATCTTTTCCAAAACATTTTTATACAGATAAGATTAAATCATGCTCTTATGTGGGTAGTGAGACTTTTAAATCTAAATATAAAAAAGCTAGAATTGAAAGCTTAATACGTTTAGATTGGATGAGTGAATGGGCGCTTGGTAATTCTAGAAGTGTAAATCACCTAAATCTAACTGGTCCAATGAGCTTGTTTGCTGTTGCTACCCATAATGCAATTGGCGATAATGATATAACTGACATTGATGCCGCTAAAGGAATATTGATTAAAATTGCTAAAGCAAATGTTTTACTAGATACAATCGGTAAAGAAGAGTTAAAAAAGAAACCAAAATGTTGGAAAGATGGAAATCCCGAGGCACCTTGCTGGTATCATGCATATGAATTTGCAAGGGATGCTTTTACAAATTATTTGCTGATAGCAATTTATCTTAAAGATTACTTAAGTGATAAAGAAATTAAAATTGTTAACAAGTATATTAAAAAAATGCATAAAAAATTTATTAAGCCTGAAGAATTTTTAGAGAAAGAAAAAGGATTTTATGCGATGGGAAACGGAGGAATTCCAAACTTAGCTTATGCTCATTGGACAAACAATAAAAAACTAGCAGCAAAAGAATTCAATTTTAGATTTAAAAATATAGAGGAAGTGTTTTATGATGATGGCTATATCAATAATAATTCTTTTAGAGGGTTTCGAGCCTTATGGTATCACTCTTATGGTTTAAATTCAGCTTTAGGATACATCTATTTAGCTAAAAATTGGGGAGCTAAAGTTCCAGACTCAGTTATCAATAGAATTACTAAAGCAGCAGAAGTATTAAATTTAGGGATCACTGATTATGAAAGTTTCTCCTCAAGAAAATACGATGGTAAGCAAAAAAATAATCAATATAAAAAACATAATGCTAGAAAGCACACACATCAAGAGGCTTTAGCTATTGATATCTTAATGGAAATGGTAACTGGAATAAAACATGAAAAAGATATTACTTATTTAGCCAAAAGACCAAAGTATGGCATAGACAATCTAATTGGATTTAATGCTAATTGTATAAAATGAAAAAATATTTATTAATATTTTTTAGCTTATTGTTATTTTCAATAAATACACATGCATCTGAAAACCCTTACAAATTTTTAAAAAAAGAAGTTTTATTAGGAAAAGCTAGTTCAGAGTTGAAAAATGATACAAGATCTATTTCTAAAAAAAAAGCACTTTCTATTTTTGAAGACACAGATGGTAAGGCAATAAAAATTACTTTAGATACTAAATTTAAAGGAAATAAAAAAGATTGGGAAAGAACAGGTGAAAGAAATCAAAGATGGGAAATGGCAAATAAAAAAAAGCCAAGAAAATTTAAAAAGCCCATGTATGTAAAATATACGTTTAAGCTAAATGATTTTCCAATACATCCAGCAGTAGGAGGAAGTTTTTTTCAAGTTATTGCCAATAAAGGAAATTCGAGACTTTTGCCTTGGATGAAATTGGAATATAGAGGAAATTCTGTTGTTCATCAGTTAAACTTTACTAAAGAAGTTTTTTATTTAAAAGGTGATCCTGAAAATTCTAATTTTGATAAAATTTCATATAAATTTCCCTTGGGAACTGTTGATCAATTTAAAAATTATAGAACTGTAAGTTTCAAAATATTAGCTTCAAAAGAGGATAATGGAGAGATATTAGCATGGGTTGATAATAAAAAAGTTTTTGAAGTATATGGTCCAAACTTCACCATAGGTAATGGATACACATTTAAATGGGGTTTTTATCGATGGCTTAAAGATGCACTTTTAAAGGAAACTCCCACACAATCTTTAACAGTGAAAGAATTTGGTTTCAGTGATAAGTGTGAGGAAATTTTAGATCAAGACAAATGCTCTTATTCATCTAAAAGTAAAGAGTCAGTTTCCTATGTAAGATATAGAAAAAGCAGTTATAGAATGCCTACTTACGGAAAAAAAATTACTAAATCAATTAAATGGACAAAGCCATTACCTGAAATTAAAATTAATTAGCTCTAATTGTTGGTAGTAAATAGAAGTCAGCTGTATCTATTTTAGAAGAATGCTCTCTTCTCATATTCCATCTTTTTTGGACACCAGCGCTAGCAAGACTTAACGTAGATCTTCCATACCGGTAGTTAGTGTTATCAATAGACTTCATTAAACCCTTTATTTTCTCATCTTTTTCAGAATAAAATAGGTTCTTACTACGATTTTCATTGGATAAACCAGTAAGCATTACACCTGCTTTTTGATAACGATAACCGTTTTTAAAGATAGAGTCTAAAGCAACCAAAGCAGTTTTAACTATTTCAATACTATTATTCGTTGAAATCGCAAAATCTATGGTTTTTGAGTTTGAATAATATCCAAATCTACTTTGAAAAGGACTTGTTCTAACAAAAACTGTAATTGACTTTGCAATTAAAGACTCAGATCTGATTTTTTCAGACGCATTCAAACAATAATTTGCAACTGCTTCTTTTAATTCTTGATATTTTTCAATTCTTTGGCCAAAAGAACGAGATACAACACAGCTTTTTCTTTTTGTTTGTGTTGTCTCTAAATCAATACAAGGAACTCCTCTTAGTTCCATTGCAGTTCTTGAACCCAAAACATTAGAGTTTTTCTTTATCCAGGTATTTGATTTGTTTTTTAGTTGTTTTGCATTATAAATTCCGTTTTTATGGTAAAATTTTGTTAACTGTCTTCCCACACCCCATACATCGTTAATTTCAACTTTTTCTAATATTGGATCAATATTTTCAATTCCTATCAAACTTGTTACACCTGATTTTTTTTTCTTTGCAATATGATTTGCAACTTTGCTTAAAGTTTTTGTCTTAGCAATACCAATACTAGTTGGAATACCTGTCCACTTTAAAACTGTCTCTCTGATTTCTCTTCCGACCTTTTCAACTTCATCATCTGAAAAATTTGACAAATCTAGAAATGCTTCATCGATAGAATAAACTTCAATAGCAGAGTTAAATCTTTTTAATGTTCTCATTACTCTTCTAGATAAATCTCCATATAAAGAATAATTAGATGAAAAAACTTCAACTTTATTTTTAATAATAATATCTTTTGCTTTAAAGTAAGGCTCTCCCATTTTAATACCTAAAGCTTTTGCTTCAGTTGATCTTGAAATTATACAACCATCATTATTAGATAAAACTACAACAGGTTTTTTTCTTATTTTAGGATTGAATAATCTTTCACAAGAAACGTAAAAAGAGTTACAATCAATAAGTGCTATTTTTTTAGTATACTGAATGGATGACATAAGTTACAACTCCCCAAATAAATATATCTTCATCTTCATTAATTAAAATTCGATCTGTAAATTCTTTAGAACCTGATGTTAAAAATTTTTTATCTCTTTCTTGAACTAAACTTTTAACAACTAGTTCATCATGAACATTTGCAATAACTGTTGAGAAATTTTTTGGTGTTAAACTCTTATCAACAACTAATAGATCGCCATCATTAATTCCCACATCCACCATTGATTTCCCCTGGACTCTTATAATGAAAGTTGCCGGAACGTTTTTGATTAAATGAACATTTAAATCAATATCTTCCTCAATATAGTCTGTGGCAGGGGACGGAAAACCCGCGCCAGCTTTATGTAAATAGTAAGGTATAGTTAGCTTCATAAATGTTCTTATTTTGTTCTAATTAATATCTAAGTTATTCAATAGTGTCAATCAGGTTGTATTTTGAGTCTGTAACTGAATCAAAAGTGAATCAAAACGTGAACATCGAAACCACATGTTGTATACATGTGGATAACTTTAACCATAAATAGTTTGAAGATAATAAATGGAAAAAAACGAAAGCTTAACTGGAAGATGTATTTGTGGTCAGGTTAAATATAGAATTACTGAGAAACCTTTATTCACGCAAGCTTGTCATTGTAAAGATTGTAAAATTATAACTGGGTCTTCATACGTTATTAATACAAGCGTCTTAGATAACACTTTAATTATAGAAGGAGAAGTTGCATCAACAGAACTTAAAGCAGGAAGCGGCGCCACTTCTAATGCATATTTTTGTACCAAATGTGGAACTTATATTTATACTGATTATGCCTCAGCTGTTGGTAGATTAACAGTTAGAACTAAAACTTTAGATAATTCAGAAAGTTTTCCACCACAAGTGCATATTTTTACAAAAGATAAAGATCCATGGCTAAAACTTACAGATGATGTAATTTGTTTTGAAAAGATGTATGATTCAAAGAAAACATGGCCAGAGGAAAGCTTAAAAAGATACGGAGAATATTTAAAAGTTATTAACAAATAATTTTATTAGGAGATTAAAATATGAAAAAATTGACTTGTCACTGTGGGGCAATTGAAGCCGAAGTTAAAATTCCTATAGGTGGTGTTGAAAAAATCATGCGTTGCAATTGTTCAATCTGTAAAAAAAAAGGTTACATTATAGGAGTTCTTGGACCTGATGATTTTAAACTTACAAAAGGAGAGGATAAGTTAACACTTTATCAGTTTTATACTAATACCGCTAAACATTACTTTTGTTCTATCTGTGGAATTCATACTCATAACAGACCTAGAAGTAATCCAAAAATATATGGTGTAAATATTGCATGTATAGAGGGTGTAGAGCCATTTGAAATCGAGGACGTTCCGGTGAATGATGGAAAGAACCATCCTCTTGATCAAAAACAATAAATTCTTTTATGCAACCGATTGCCGATTGTTATAGAAAAGTAAGAAAAAACTGTATTAAATTTATTAGATCTCAAGAAACATCTAAAGAAAAATTTAAAAATAAAGAGAAGATGATAAAATCTTTTTTAATTCCAATCAGTTTTTGGATTGCAAATAGAGCAAAAAAATCAAAACCTTATTTGATAGGTTTATCAGGGGGTCAAGGAACTGGCAAAACAACTATAAGCTCTATTTTAAAAATTATTCTAACTAAATATTTTAGATTAAACGTTTTTAAAATCTCAATTGATGATTTATATAAAACTAGAAAAGATAGAATAAGCTTATCTAAAAAAATACATCCTTTGTTAAAGACCAGAGGTGTTCCAGGAACACATGATGTAAATTTTATGTTTGATTTTATAAAAAAAATTAAAAAAAAAAGATTTAAACATCATAGAATTCCTAAATTTAATAAAGCTATAGATGATAGACTTAAAAGAAAGTCCTGGTATTTAATTAAAAGAGTACCAGATGTAATAATTTTTGAGGGTTGGTGTGTAGGAGCTAGAGCTGAAAAAAAAAATACTTTAAAAAAATCTATTAACCTTCTAGAGAAAAAAGAGGATAAAAATTTAAAATGGAGAAAATTTGTAAATAGCCAATTAGAGAACAAATATAAAAAATTGTTTTCAAAATTAGACTGCATGCTATTCTTAAAAGCTGGTAGTTTTAAATTATTGCAGAGTTGGCGGCTTAAACAGGAGTCCTTGTTAAAATTAAATTCGAGAAATAAGGCTAATAATAAAGTAATGAGTAAAAATGAAGTATTAACATTTATGCAGACATATCAGAGGATTACTCAAAATATGTTTAAATTTGCTCCAAAATATTCTTCAATTGTATTAAATTTAAATAGAAATCATGAAATTAAATCAATAAAATATAATAAATGAAAAAAATATTATTAACAACACTCTCTCTATTTGCTTTTACATTTTCAGCAAGTGCAGCATCTTTGACTGATGCACTAAAAATTACTTTTCAAAATAATTTAGAGCTAAAAGCTGAGCGAAAAAATTTAGAAGTTCAAAGAGAAGTCTTAAATATTTCAAAAAGTGATTTTTTTCCAACATTAACTTTGTCCGGTACTAAAAATTTCGAAAATACAAATGAACTAACAAATCAAGATGGATCCGATGCATCGATTACAGATACAGATACAACGACTTCATCTGTTAAATTAGAACAAACTTTAATTGATGGTAGTGCTAGAAGTAACAAGTATGAAAAAAGTAAATTGGGACTTAACCTTTCCGAAGCAAAACTTATTAAGAAAGAACAAGATGTTTTTATGAAAGCAATCGAAGCTTATACAGGTTTAATCCTTGCTTATGAAAAACTAAGTATTAATGAAGAAAATGTAAATTTGCTTCAAAGACAGTTTGAAATAGATAATGCTAGATTATCAAGAGCTCAAATAACTGCAACTGACTTAGCACAGTCTCAATCTTCCTTATCAGGAGCACAAGCTGGATACATCGGAGCACAAAATAATATTATAACAAGTAAATTAGCTTATGAAAATATTATTGGGCCAATCAATACTAACGAAAAATTAAAAAAAATATATAATTCAGAAGTTCTAATTCCGTCAAGTTTGATTGAGGCAAAAAAAATATCTGAACAAAAAAGTCCGGATCTTATAATTGCAGAAATAGAGTATGGACAGTCTGAATTAGATGTAAAAATAGCAAGATCAGATTTATCACCAACTGCAAAACTTTCTCTTGAAAGATCATATACTGATGACCTAAGTGCTACCTATGACGAAAGAGAAAAAGATGTTCTTCAAGCAACAGTTAGTTGGCCGTTTCAATTTGGTGGAAAAAATAAGTCTAATATAAACAAAAATCTTCAAGTAAAAGGAATGAAAAAATTGTTACTTGAGAATGCTTTTAGAAATAATACCCAGGGTGTTACAGCAGCTTGGTCTACTTTAGAGTCATCTAAGAGCCTTTTAAGAGCTGTTCAATCCCAAGTTAAGGCTGCTGAAATTGCAAATGAGGGAATTAGCTTTGAATATGAGAGTGGTTTAAACAGATCAACTTTCGATGTACTTCAATCAAGATCAAATTTAATAAACGCAAAAATAAATCTTGCAGAGGCAGAGAGAAACTATTTATTAGCTCAATATAGATTATTAAAGTCAGCTGGTTTGTTAAACAGTGATTACCTAAAACTTAGGTAAATATAGACTTTTTCGCTTAATTCTAAAAAGATATTGCTAATGAGAACAAAATGTGTACATTTATTCTCATGATTCGATTGTTAAAAAACGTAAAAAAAGAGGCAAAAAATGACTAAAAATAACTTAAAAGTGGTTAAAACCGCTAAAGATAAAGAATTGGAAAATAAGGAAAAAAATAAAGCATTAGACGCAGCAATTAGCCAAATTACAGATAGCTTTGGAAAAGGCTCTGTGATGAAACTTGGAGAACAAAAGGCTATGGACGTTGAGTCTGTTTCAACTGGATCTTTAAGTCTTGATCTAGCACTTGGTATAGGAGGATTACCAAAAGGTAGAATTATTGAAATTTATGGACCAGAGTCATCTGGAAAAACTACATTAGCGTTACAAGTAGTTGCTGAAGCACAAAAAGCTGGTGGAATTTGTGGATTTGTTGATGCAGAGCATGCATTAGATCCAGTTTATGCAAAAAAATTGGGTGTTAATACTGAAGAATTGCTTATTTCACAACCAGATACAGGTGAACAAGCTTTAGAAATTACGGATACTTTAATTAAGTCTGGCTCAATGTCAGTACTTGTTGTTGATTCAGTTGCTGCATTAACCCCAAGAGCTGAAATTGAAGGAGACATGGGAGATCATCATGTTGGTCTCCAAGCAAGACTAATGTCACAAGCATTAAGAAAATTAACAGGATCAATATCAAGAACTAATACAATGGTTATATTTATTAACCAAATTAGAATGAAAATTGGTGTCATGTTTGGAAGCCCAGAAACAACATCTGGTGGTAATTCTTTGAAATTCTACTCTTCAGTCAGAATGGATATTAGAAGAATTGGCGCGATTAAAGATAAAGAACAAATAATTGGAAATACAACAAGAGTTAAAGTTGTTAAAAATAAAGTTGCGCCACCGTTCAAAGTAGTTGAATTCGACTTAATGTATGGAAAAGGAATTAGTAAAGTAGGGGAACTAATCGACCTTGGTGCTAAAGCTGAGATTGTAGAAAAATCAGGAGCTTGGTACGCTTATAAAGGAGAAAAAATTGGTCAAGGTAGAGAGAACGCTAAACTTTACCTTGAACAAAACCCAAAAGCTGCAGCTGAGATTGAAATGGCTATTAGAGAAAAAGCAGGTGTCATTTCAAAAAAGATAGAGGGAAACCCTTTAAGCGAAGAGAAGGTTGAGGCACAGAAAAAAGAGGAAGAAGTTCCAACTAAAAAAAATTAGCAGATAACTTTTAGTTATTAAGAAAAGGCGCTCAATTGGGCGCCTTTTTTCCCTTCAGAAGTGTAGACATCATATAAAAATGCTGTATTTTGACAGTATATGGTCAAAACACTAAATGAAATTAGATCAGCATTCTTAGGTTACTTTGAGAAAAACGATCATAAAATAGTTGAGTCTAGTAATCTGGTTCCAAATAACGATCCAACATTGATGTTTGCGAATTCGGGGATGGTTCAATTTAAAAATGTTTTTACTGGGTTAGAAAAGAGAGATTATCTTAGAGCTACAACTTCACAAAAATGTGTGAGAGCAGGTGGGAAACATAATGACTTAGAAAATGTAGGTTATACCCCAAGACACCATACTTTTTTTGAAATGCTAGGCAACTTTTCTTTTGGAGATTACTTTAAAGAAAGAGCCATTGAGCTTGCCTGGAATTTAATAACTAAGGACTTTGGTTTAGACAAAAATAGACTGTATGTAACTGTGTTCCATGAAGATGATGAGGCATTTAATTATTGGAAAAAAATTGCTGGTTTAAGTGAAGAGAGAATTATTAGAATAGCAACTTCAGACAATTTTTGGTCTATGGGCGAAACAGGGCCATGTGGACCATGCTCTGAAATTTTTTATGACCATGGAGATCACCTTAAAGGTGGTTTGCCTGGAACAAAAAATGAGGATGGTGATAGATACATCGAAATTTGGAATTTGGTCTTTATGCAATTTGAGCAGATTTCAAAAGATAAAAGAATAAATCTACCAAAACCTTCAGTCGATACAGGCATGGGCCTTGAAAGAATTGCTGCACTACTTCAAGGAACTCATGACAATTACGAAACTGATCATTTCAAAAAAATAATAAATTCAGCAGCAGAAATTTTGAAAGTAAAACCAAATGATGACAATTTAGCAAGCTTTAGAGTAATTGCTGATCATTTGCGAGCAAGCTCTTTTTTAATTGCTGAGGGAGTTTTGCCATCAAATGAAGGTAGAGGTTATGTTCTGAGAAGAATAATGAGAAGAGGAATGAGACACTCTCATTTACTAGGTTCAAAAGAACCTATTTTTTATAACATATTTAAAACGCTCAAAGATGAAATGAAAGGAAATTATTCTGAAATAGAAAGAGCAGAGTCTTTAATTAAAGAAACATTAAAGATGGAGGAAGAGAAATTTTTAGTATTGTTAGACAGAGGTATTAAAATTTTAAATGATGAAATAGAAAAAATTGATAAAATATTGCCTGGAGAAGTAGCCTTTAAATTATATGACACTTATGGTTTTCCACTAGACCTAACTCAAGACATCTTAAAAAACAAATCTTTAACAATAGATATCGAAAAATTTCAGAGTTTAATGAAAGAAAGTAAAGAGCTAGCCAAAAAAAATTGGAAAGGATCAGGAGATAGTGCTGTTGATGATATATGGTTTTCAATTAAAGATAGACTAGGACCCTCAGAGTTCTTGGGATATGAGACAGACCAGGCTGAGGGAATTATACTTTCATTATTAAAAGATAATAAAGAGGTAGACGAGCTTAAAGAAAATGATGAGGGAATAATTATTGTTAACCAAACCCCTTTTTATGGTGAGTCTGGTGGACAAGTTGGGGATACTGGAGAAATAACTTCTGGTGATTTCATATTTGAAATATCTGATGTGCAAAAGAAATTAGGAGATTTATTTGTACATTACGGAAAAGTAAAATCTGGAAACATTAAAATTAAAGATAATGTTGAAATGAAAATTGACGTTGAGAGACGAAATAATATAAGGGCATACCATTCAGCAACACACCTTCTTCATGAGTCCCTTAGAAGAGTATTAGGGACACACGTTACTCAAAAGGGATCACTGGTTGCACCAGACAGACTAAGATTTGATTTTAGTCACATGAAACCAATTTCTGAACAAGAGATTGAAAATATTGAAAGTCATGTAAATTCTATGGTAGAGAGAAAATCAGAAGTCAAAACGAGAATCATGACCCCTAAAGAAGCAGTTGATAATGGAGCACTTGCACTTTTTGGAGAAAAATACGGAGAAGAAGTAAGAGTTTTGTCCATGGGTGATGAAAATGAAAAATATTTTTCTACAGAATTATGTGGAGGAACACATGTGAGAAATACTGGTGACATTGGAAAATTCAAAATTATAAGCCAGTCATCTATAGCTGCTGGTGTTAGAAGAGTTGAAGCCCTTAGAGATAATCAACTAAATAACTTTCTTCAAAATAAAGAAAAATTATCTGATCTATCTGCACAAAAAGATGAGGAATTAATAAAAGATTTATCAAAACGAATTATTAACTTAGGTGGTAAACCAAATTTAGAGAATGAGGATAATAAAAACTTAATTAAGGATTTATCAAAACAATTAGAGCAATTACAATTTAGCTCAATTTTAAATGATAATTCTTTAAATAAAATTCAAAATAAGAAAATTAAAGATATTAATATTAGATTTCAAAAAGTTGAGGGTCTTCCACCAAAAGAACTTAGAAAATTAGTTGATATAGGAAAAAAGGAATTAAAAAATGGGATAATTGTTGTATTTGCCAGTCTTGATGGAAAAGTGGGCCTTGCAGTTGGTGTAACAGAGGAATTGGTTGATAAATATGATGCTGTTAAATTTGCAAAAACAGGTTCTGAAGTAATAGGTGGTAAAGGTGGTGGTGGAAGAAAAGATTTTGCACAAGCTGGTGGACAGTTTAATGACAAAATTGATGAAGCCTTTGAAAAAATCGTTACTCTAATTTAATTTTTGTCTTAACTTACCATCAATTGTATCTAAGAATTGATTAGTAGTAAGATACTTGGTTGAAGGACCTATTAAAATAGCCAAGTCTTTTGTCATCGAACCCTCTTCAACGCAATTAACACAAACTTTTTCAAGAGTTTCTGCAAATTTTATCAATTCTTCGTTTCCATCTAGTTTTCCTCTATGAGACAAACCTCTTGTCCAGGCAAAAATAGAAGCAATAGGATTTGTGGATGTTTCTTTTCCTTGTTGATGCATTCTAAAATGTCTGGTCACTGTACCATGAGCAGCCTCTGCTTCCATTGTTTTTCCGTCTGGAGCAAGAAGTACACTTGTCATTAAACCCAAGGATCCATACCCTTGAGCAACAGTATCTGATTGAACATCCCCATCATAATTTTTACAAGCCCAAATATATTTACCGTGCCATTTCATTGCACAGGCAACCATATCATCAATTAATCTATGTTCATAAATAATTTTGTTTTTTTCAAACTTATCTCTAAATTCTTTATCAAAAACTTCTTGGAAGATATCTTTAAATCTTCCATCATATTTTTTTAAAATCGTATTCTTTGTGGATAGATACACGGGCCATTTTTTTATTAAACCATAGTTAAAGCAAGATCTTGCAAAATCTTCTATTGATTTATCTAAGTTATACATAGATAAAGCAATTCCTGGACCAGGAAAATTAAATACCTCATACTTTCTTTCATCTGTTCCATCCTCTGCAGTCCATTTAATTTCTAATTTGCCTTTACCTGGAACGGTGAAATCTGTTGCTCTGTATTGATCACCAAAAGCATGTCTTCCAATAATTAACGGATCAGTCCAAGATGGCACAAGTTTTGGTATATTTTTACAAATGATAGGTTCTCTAAAAACAGTCCCTCCAATAATATTTCTTATTGTTCCATTTGGTGATCTCCACATTTTTTTTAGATTAAATTCTTTTACTCTAGCTTCATCTGGTGTGATAGTTGCACATTTGATGCCAACACCATTTTTTTTTATTGCGTTAGCACATTCTATCGTGATTTTATCTTCAGTCTTATCTCTACTTTCCATCCCTAAATCGTAATATTCAATTTTTAGATCAAGGTAAGTAAGGATTAGCTTATTTTTTATGAAGTCCCATATGACTCTAGTCATTTCATCACCATCAAGCTCGACAATGGGATTTTTAACCTTTATTTTACTCATTTATTTGATGTATCTTAATAGTTGAATTTATCTTTTTTGTATACATATTAATTCAAAATTATCAATTATAGGATTGTCATGAATAAAATTTTTCCAAAACTACACAATGAAGGATACAAATTTATTATTATTTTTGCAATCGCAACTATAATTCTTTATTTCATAAATGGTTTTCTTGGCTTTATCGGCTTGCTACTAACAATTTGGTGTTACTATTTTTTTCGTGATCCTGAAAGAACATCGATTGGAGATGATAACTATCTAACTAGTCCAGCTGATGGTGTTGTTCTGCAAGTAAAAGATACCAATGGCCCAAAAGAACTTGGTTTAGAAAATAGACAAATGAAAAAAGTAAGTATTTTTATGGATGTATTTGATTGCCATGTTAATAGATCGCCATGTTCCGGAGCAATATCTGAGATACTATACAAACCAGGAAAATTTTTTAATGCATCATTAGATAAAGCAAGTGAGGATAATGAAAGAAACTATTACAGAATAAGAAACTCTGATGGAAAAGATATAATTGTTGTACAAATAGCAGGACTTGTTGCAAGAAGAATTGTGACTGAGGTCTCCAAAGATGAGCTCGTAGATCAAGGTTCAAGAATTGGAATGATCAGATTTGGAAGTAGGGCAGATATGTATTTTGAAGACTATACACCTTTGGTAAAAGTTGACCAAAAAACAATAGCGGGTGAAACTCTAATTGCAAAAAGATAATTTTATGCAGTCTCAGAATAAAGATATTAAATTGGTTTCAAATAAAAAGACTAGAGTTATTCTGCCAAATATTTTGACACTTTTTGGAGTTTGTATTGGATTAACATCAATCAAATTTGCATTCGACGGAAAATTTGAACTATCAATTATTGCAGTAATAATTGCTGCCATTATTGATGGACTGGATGGTAGAATTGCAAGATTAATAAAAGGAACTTCTAAAGTTGGTAAAGAGCTAGACTCACTTACCGATGTAATTAGTTTTGGTGTTGCTCCAGCTTTTATAATGTATTTTTGGGCATTATCTGAAATAGGCAGAATTGGTTGGTTAATTTCATTAATCTATGTTGTTTGTGTTGCGTTAAGACTTGCAAGATTTAATGTTTCATCAAATGAAGAGAGTTCATGGAAGGATAATTTTTTTGAGGGGATACCTTCACCGGCAGGTGGAGTTTTAGTTTTAATGCCTCTAATTTTAAGTATTAGTGAATTTGAATTTTTAAATTTAAATTATCAAATTATTGTACCTATTATGTTTATAATTGTTTCAATATTACTAATAAGTAAAATACCTACTTATTCTTTTAAAAGAATAGCTGTTCCAAGAAGTACTTCAATATTTTTACTATTTGGTATCATTTTATATTTTGGTTTAATATTAGTTTATACATTTAATACAATTGTTGTTTCAGGATTAATATATTTGCTAATGGTGCCAATAAGTTCGATGCATTATTTCATGATTAAAAAAAATCATAAAAATATCATGGATGATATAGATCATCATGAAGACGTGTTATAAATGAAGGAAAATACAATAATTTCCTTAGCAGACTCAAATTATTTCAATCTATTAAACGAATTGGTTGATTCTATAAATAGATTTAGTCAAAGTAAAAATCTTGATATTTGTATAATGGATGCAGGACTAACAGAAGATCAAATAAAAATATTAGAAAAAAAAGTATTTCAAATAAAAAAAGCAAAGTGGGATATTGAAGTTCCTAATTCCAAAGTTAAAGGTAGAGAGTGGTTAAAAAGTCAAGTATCCAGAGCATTTTTGCCAAACTATTTTCCCGGATATAAAAAATACTTATGGATAGATGCAGATGCTTGGGTCAATTCTTGGTATGCAATTGATCTTTATTTTAAAGGATGTGAAAATAAAAAGTTAGCAATAGCAACTTCAGCTGATAGATCATATGGAAGAGTTTTAAGAGCAGAGTGGGTATTTGGAAGTTTTGCAAGAATTAAATCACAAAATTATAAACATGCTAAATCTTCAGGATTTTCAGAAAAAGTTGCAAGAGAAGTTGCACTTAAACCTCATTTAAATATTGGATTATTTTGTTTAGAAAATAATGCTCCACATTGGGAAGTTTGGCAAAAAAATTTGAGAAAAGCATTATCTTCAGGAAGAATCTGGGGATCCGAGCAAATAGCTATGAATATAACAATATACTCTGATAATTTAGAGGTAGAGATACTCCCAGCTTATTGTAATTGGACACTTATTCAAGCTATGAAATTTGATAAAAAAAACCAAACTTTTGTTGAACCATATTTACCAAATCATGAGATAGGTATTATTCACTTGGCTGGTAAACATAATGATAATATTAGAAACAATAAAAAGTTTTTATCTAAAATAAAAAGTTTGGATGGAGATATAATTGAAAAATCATTAAGGTTTGAGAATTAATTGAAAAAAAATAAATTTTCTAAAAATTGGATCATCAAACAAAAAAGAGATATCTACGTAAAAAAATCAAAATTAGAAGGATATAGATCAAGAGCTGTATACAAATTACAGGAAATTAACGATAAATTTAAATTAATCAAAAATAATTCTTTAGTCGTAGATTTAGGAGCTGCACCTGGAAGTTGGTCGCAATATATATCTAGAAATTTCATTATCACTAAAATAATTTCGATAGACTTGAAAGAAATTGAACCAATAAAGAATTTAATACATATAAAAGGAGATTTTACAGATGAACATCAAAAAATAAAAATACAAAAAAATCTTGGAAAAAAGGCAGATCTCATAATTTCTGATATGGCAGTAAATACAACTGGAAATAAAAGTGTAGACTCATTAGTTACGGGTGAACTATGTATAGAAGCAATGAATTTTGCATGTGAATTCCTTGATAAAAAAGGAAGTTTTATCTCTAAAATCTTTATGGGGTCAACATTTAACGAGATTGTCGCACTCGGAAAGAAGTCATTTAAACAAGTAAGCATTTTTAAGCCACCATCAAGCAGAAAAGACTCAAAAGAAAATTTTATAATTTGTAGAAATCTAAGATAGTAACCCTTTTATTTTTGTAAGAATCAATTATATAAGGACATGGATAGTATTAAAGAAGCTTTAACATTTGATGATGTCACATTAGCTCCAAATTACTCAGAAATACTCCCTAGCCATGTTAATACCTCTATAAACTTAACATCAAAACTTAAAATAAATATTCCTCTTTTATCATCCGCAATGGACACTGTAACTGAGTCACCGATGGGTATTGCTATGGCAAGAGCTGGAGGAATAGGAGTTATTCATAGAAATTTAAGTATATACGAACAAATTAAAGAAATTAGAAAAGTAAAATCAAAAAAACTTCTAGTAGGAGCAGCGGTCGGTGCAAGTGAAAAAGAATTAATTAGAGCAAAAAATCTATTGAAGGAAAACCTAGATATTATTGTGATTGATACGGCTCATGGACACACAAAAAAAGTAGCAGATATAATTAAAAAAATCAAAAAATTACGTCCAAAAAATACAGCAATATGTGCTGGAAATATCGCAACAACTGAGGCAGCAAAATTTTTAGTAAAATTAGGAGTAGATATTATTAAAGTTGGTATTGGCCCAGGGTCAATTTGTACTACAAGACTTGTTGCTGGGATAGGAGTTCCACAGTTAAGCGCTATCTTAAATGTAAAAAAAGGAATAGGTAAGAGTAAAACGACACTAATCGCTGATGGGGGTATAAAATTTTCTGGTGATATCGCAAAAGCTTTAGCCGCTGGAGCTGATGCTGTTATGATAGGATCTTTATTTGCAGGAACAGATCAAGCCCCAGGAAAAAAAATTAAAAAAAAAGGCAAATTATATAAATATTTTAGAGGCATGGGATCAATTGGAGCGATGAATAAAGGTTCTGCAGATAGATATTTTCAATCTAAACAAAAAGATACCTCAAAATATGTAGCTGAAGGAGTAGAGGGGTATATTAAATATAGAGGTAGTGTTGATAAAATTATTTACAACCTAATAGGAGGTTTAAAGTCATCTATGGGATATTTGGGCGCAAAAAAAGTTACCGAACTAAGAAAAAATCCAAAATTTGTAAAAATTACCAAGGCAGGTTTTTATGAAAGTATGGTACATAATATAGATCTAGTAATAAAATAATATGAAATACTTTGTTTTAATAATATGCTTTTTTTTATTTAATACTATTGCAAAGACCAATGAAAATAATTTTTTTAATGAAGCAAAGGATTTATTTGATAAAAAAAAATATGAGGACTCGAAGTTTTTATTCCAAAGAAATATAGTTTATAATCCAAAAGATTCAGCGTCATACTTGTACTTAGCAAAAATATTTAAAATTGAGAAAGATCAAAGACAAGAGGAAAAAAATATAAATACAACCCTTCTTTTAGATTCGAAGAACGAGGAAGCAATGTATCTTCTAATAGACATAGAATTAGAAAGATCGAATTTCTCGAAAGCAGAAGAGTTAAGCAAAGATTTTAAGAAAATATGCGTAGAGATGTGTAAAAAAATTGAATTAATAGAAAGTCGTTTAAAAGATTTCGAAAAAAAAGATGCGTCTTGAAGACAATCTTAATAAGATATTAATTGTAGATTTTGGATCTCAATTTACACAATTAATTGCTAGAAAAATTAGAGAATTTGGAATTTATTGTGAAATAACAAGCCATAAAAAGATCAAAAATTATATAAATTTTCATAAAAATATTAAGGGCATTGTTTTGTCTGGAGGTCCATTAAATGTTTATGAAAATAATAAAGTAAAATTTAATAGCAAGATTCTTAAATTAGGTATCCCAATTTTAGGTATTTGCTTTGGACATCAAATTATCTCTAAAGAATTAGGTGGAAGAGTTAAAAATTCAAAATATAGAGAGTTTGGTTTAGCTGAAGTTGAAGAGGTTAAAAAAAGTATACTTACAAAAAATTTCTTTTTTAAAGGTAAAAACAATGTATGGATGAGCCATGCAGACCAGGTAACCAAGTTACCAAAAAATTTTCATGTACTAGCAAAGAGCAAAAACTCAAAATTATGTATAATTGAAAATTTAGAAAAAAAATTTTTCGGTATTCAATTTCACCCAGAGGTCAGTCATACCAACAAAGGAAAACAAATACTGAAAAATTTTGTATTTTCTATTTGCAGAATCAAAAGAAACTGGTCTTCAATTGACCAAAAGAAAAAACTGATAAATGAAGTTAGAAATCTAGTTGGAGACTCTAAAGTAATATGTGCATTATCAGGCGGCGTAGATAGCAGCGTTGTTGCAAAATTATTATCAAATGCAATTGGAAAAAAATTGACTTGTATATTTGTTAATACAGGCCTTTTAAGAAAAAATGAAGAAATCCAGGTAGTAAATACATTTAATAAAAGATTTAAAATTAATTTAATATATGTAAATGCTGAAAATATATTTTTAAAAAAATTAAAAAACGTAACTGATCCTGAAAAAAAAAGGAAAATAATTGGTAACCTTTTTATTAAAATTTTTGAAAAGTATGCCAAAAAAATCAAAAATGTAAAATTTTTAGCGCAAGGCACTCTATATCCAGATTTAATAGAGAGCAAATCTGTTACAGGAAGCCAAACTTCTAAAATTAAATCTCACCACAATGTTGGAGGTCTCCCAAAAAAAATGAAACTTAAATTAGTTGAACCTCTTAAATATCTATTTAAAGATGAAGTAAGAAAATTAGGATTAGAACTTGGGCTAAACAGAGAAATAATTTCAAGACACCCTTTTCCTGGACCTGGACTTGCCATTAGGATGCCTGGCAAAATAACCAAAGATAAAATAAGAATCTTAAAGGAAGCTGATAATTATTTTATTCAGTCTTTAAAGAATAATAATTTATATGATAAAATATGGCAGGCATATGCAGCTTTATTACCCGTAAAAACAGTTGGTGTAATGGGTGATAATAGAACTTATGAATATTTATGCCTTCTAAGAGCTATAACATCTGAAGATGGAATGACAGCTGATTTCTATCAATTCAATAAGTCTTATATTCAATCAATTTCTAATAAAATTGTGAACAATATAAAAGGTATTAACAGGGTTGTTTACGATGTTACTTCTAAGCCACCAAGCACTATTGAATTGGAATAATAAGCGTATATAAAGAATTCTATGAAATACTTACATACTATGATTAGAGTTTCTAATATCGAGGACTCTTTAAGATTTTTTTGTGAAGGTTTGGGATTAAAAGAGACAAGAAGGAAGGAAAGTGAAAAAGGTAGGTATACCTTAATATTTCTAGCTGCACCTAATGATAATGGAGCGGAAATAGAATTAACTTATAATTGGGATGGCGATAGTCTAGGTGAAGGATCAAGAAATTTTGGACATTTAGCATATAGAGTTGAGAATATATATGAGACATGTCAAAGATTAAAAGATATGGGATATACTATTAATAGACCCCCTAGAGACGGTCACATGGCCTTTGTAAGATCTCCAGATAAAATTTCAGTTGAAATACTTCAAGATGGTTATTTAGAGCCTCTCGAACCATGGAAATCCATGGAAAATACAGGTACTTGGTAATACATAATTATGCTTACAAAAATACGTAGGCTTACTTTAAAAAAAAAAAATAAATCAAAAATTGTTTGTTTAACTGCATATTCAAAAAACATAGCTGAAGAAATTGACCAACATGCTGACTTAATACTTGTAGGAGACTCGCTAGGTTCAGTTTTATATAATTATAATACAACAAGAAAAGTTAATCTTAAAATGATGATAGAACATTCGAAGAGTGTGAGAAAAGGTATCAAGAAAAGCATAATGATAGTTGATATGCCTTTCGATACTTATAAAAATAAATCTCAAGCTCTTAAAAATTGTAAAAAAGTATTAAAAGAAACAAAGTGTGATGGTATCAAACTAGAAGGGGGTAGAGAGCTAAATAACATAATTAAGTATTTGATTAATCATAAAATTCCAGTCATTGGGCACATAGGCATAACCCCACAAACAACAAGAGGAAAATATAGATATAAAGGTAAAACAGCTTTTGAAAAAAAAAAATTACTCAAAGATTCTAAATCATTAGAGGAAGCAGGTGTATTTGCAATAGTTCTAGAATGTATTGAAAGAAAGTTGTCTCAAGAAATTACTAAAACTATCAAAATACCTACAATAGGAATTGGATCTTCAAAATATTGCGATGGTCAGATCTTAGTTACAGATGATATTTTAGGTTTGACAAACTCAAAAATGAAATTTGTTAAAAAATATATTAATTTAAAAAAAAATATAAGAAACGCAGTAAAAAAATTTCAATCAGATGTTAAGAATGGATCTTACCCATCAATAAAATACTCATATTAAAAATATTTTTTAAACTGTTCATTAATTCTTAAGATTTCTAAATCTACAAGTCCCCCAATAATAAGTTGTATCGCAAGTAAAACAATAAATGCAATTCCAACATAAACAATCCACAAATGTTTCTGAATATAATTAGCTAAATAAGTAGCCATTGCTCCAGTAAGAACTACAGATAAAATTAAACCAAAAATCATAAAACCAAAATTACCTTTAGAAGCACCAACAACACCTATAACATTGTCAAAACTAATTGTGATATCTGCAAAAAGAACTTTGTACATGCCTTTTGAAAATGATGGTTCTAAAGATTTTTTTGTGGGTGATTTTATTTGCTTTTGAGCTTGTAATAGATCTTTTCTTAAATCATTTACTATCCAAATTAAAAGTAAACCACCCAGAATTTTAATAAAGTAAAATTTGAACAAATATGTTGCAAATACTGCAAATAAAATTTTGAAAATTAAAGCTCCAACCACTCCCCAAAATATGATTTTTTTTCTATTTTTCGGGACAAAATTAGCTGCAATTAGACCAATTATTATGGCGTTATCAGCTGCCAATATTATATCTATAAAGATAATTTGCAGTAAAATAAGGGCTTCTTCAATCAAGATAACAATATAATAGTTACAATTTCTAATATTTCAATAAAACACGAGAAAATTTTTATTGATTTAATAAATAATACATAATGAGATGTATTTTTTAAAAATTAAGGAGGATTAATGAAAATTTTAAAAACTTTGTTTTCTATTTTATTTTCTGTCTTATTAATAGCAAATGTAAATGCTTCTGAAAAGTGGGATATGGCTCTAGCTTATGGTGCGAGTAACTTTCACTCAGCAAATGCGGCAGAATTTGCTAAAAACGTTTCAGAGAAAAGTGGAGGAAAACTTACAATAGTTACGCATCCTGGTGGATCATTATTTAAAGGTGGAGAAATCTTTAGAGCGGTAAGAACTGGTCAAGCACAGATGGGTGAAAGATTTATGTCAGCATTGGGAAAAGTTGACCCTATTCTTGAAATTGACTCACAACCTTTTTTAGCAACTTCATATGATGATGCTATGAAACTTTATCAAGCTTCAAAGCCAGCAATCATTGAAAGTTTAAACCAAAAAGGATTAGTATTTTTATATGCTGTTCCATGGCCTGCACAAGGGCTATATAGCAAAAATGAAATCAATAGTGTTTCAGATTTGGAAGGTTTGAAATTTAGAGCCTACAACTCTGCAACAATAAGAATTGCAGAACTTACAGGTATGGCTCCAACAAAAATCGAGGCAGCTGAAATTAGTCAAGCATTTTCAACTGGTGCAGTTGAAAGTATGATTACTTCGCCAACAACAGGTAAAAATAGCAAAATTTGGGAGAACGGTGTTAAATATTTCTATGATATTGCTGCATGGTTCCCAAAAAACATGGTTGTTGCACATAGAGGATCTTGGAATAAGTTAGATGCAGATACTCAACTTTTAATTAAAAGAGAAGCTGCTGCTGCAGAAGAAAAAGGTTGGATGCTTTCTAGAGTTGGAAATATCGAAGATAAAAAAGCTCTAGCTGCTGCAGGAATGGTAGTAGGCAAAGTAAATGCTGATTTAGAAAAACATTTCCAAAAAGTAGGAAAAAAAATGGCAAAAGAATGGAAGAAAAAGGCTGGCAAAACAGGAGCTAGCGTACTTGCCGCATACAAATAAAATAATTATAATGAAAAAGGCCGTTTAAAAAAAAACGGCCTTTTTTATGCTACAAAAAATAAACAAATCATTAAATAGTCTTTATAATTATTCAGGATATATAGCTGCAATTTTCTTAATTCTAATAGCAGTTTTTATATTAACTGGAATTGCATCTAGAATTTTTGGTTTTTATATAAGGGGGTTAGCTGAATATTCAGGATACTGTATGGCTGCCTCATCTTTTTTTGCTCTTTCATATACATTCGTAAATGGCGGCCATATAAGAATCACATTATTTTTAGAAAAATCCACAGGTTTTAAAAAAAAATTTTTAGAAGTTTGGAGCTTAGTCGTCACAACAATATTCGCAGGTTATATGTCATATTATTTTATCAAAATGTTAAAAATCTCATACGAGTTTGAGGAAAGAAGTGAAGGTGCTGATGAAATTTTAATATGGATACCTCAGTGTAGTGTCGCTATCGGAGCAACTCTTTTTTTTATATGTGCCTTTCATCTACTAATCCTAAAAATTTATAATAATGATTGAGATTTTATTAGCTATTTTTTTTATTACAGTTTTACTACTTTTTTTAAGCTCTGGAATATGGGTAGCTATAAGCATGATTGGCGTTTCTTCTATTGGAATGATTTTATTTACTTCTCGACCAGTTGGAGATGCGATGGCTACAACAATTTGGGGTGCATCATCGTCATGGACTCTGACTGCATTGCCTCTTTTTGTATGGATGGGAGAAATTTTATTTAGGACTAAATTATCAGAAAATTTATTTGAGGGGTTGGCCCCTTGGTTACAGAAACTTCCTGGAGGTTTAATTCATGTCAATGTTGTTGGATGTGCATTGTTCGCAGCAATATCTGGATCTTCAGCTGCAACAGTTGCTACTGTTGGAAAAATGTCAATCCCAGAGCTAAGAAAAAGAAAATATCCAGAAAAAATTTTACTTGGGAGTCTTGCGGGCTCAGGCACTTTAGGATTGTTAATTCCTCCTTCAATTATCCTAATTATTTATGGAGTAACTGTTCAGGAATCTATTGCTAAACTATTTATAGCAGGAATTATTCCTGGAATAATGATTGCTCTAATATTTATGGGTTATGTAATCATTTGGTCATTGTTAAATAAAAATAAAATGCCCTTAACTGAAGAAAATTATTCATTTTTAAATAAATTAAGTAAATCAAAACAGTTAATACCTGTAATTTTATTAATCCTTGGAGTAATCGGCTCTATTTATACAGGAATTGCAACAGCAACTGAGGCTGCATCTCTAGGTGTTGTGGGAGCTTTAATACTTTCTTATTTTCAAAAAAGTTTGAACTTAAAAACTTTTAAAGAATCTTTACTTGGCGCAACAAAAACCTCGTGTATGATTGCATTCATACTAGCTGGAGCAACATTTTTATCGCTCGCTATGGGATTTACTGGCCTTCCTAGAAATTTAGCAATTTGGATACAAAATATGGAATTATCACCATATGTTTTGATTTTTGTGTTAATGATTTTTTATATAATTTTAGGGATGTTTCTTGATGGAATATCAGCAGTTGTACTCACAATGGCTATTATCGAACCTATGATAAGGCAGGCTGGTTTTGATATGATTTGGTTCGGTATATTTTTAGTTATAGTTGTTGAAATGGCTCAAATTACCCCTCCAGTTGGTTTTAATTTATTTGTTTTGCAAGGTATGGCTAACAAGGATATGGGCTACATTGCTAAGAGTGCATTTCCGTTATTCTTGTTGATGATATTTGCGGTAATCTTAATTGTTTTGTTTCCTCAAATAGCATTATGGATGCCTGAGCAAATGATTCAAAATATAAACTAATATTTTGATTTTTTTGTTCCGTCGATAATTTCTTTTAATTCTTGATACTCTTCACAATTACAACTTTTTAAAACTTCTAATCTTTCCTTTGCTAAATCTATTCTGTTTGTAACGACATATAATTCACCTAAGTATTCATTTATTCCAATATGATTTGGTTCAACTTGTAAACCTAGTAAGTAATATTTCTCTCCAGCTTCAAAATCTCCAAGTTTTCTAGTTGTAAAACCTAAATAATTCAAAGTGTCGGCTTGTAATGGTTTTTTTTTATCTAATTCTAATAAAATTTTTTGGGCTTTTTTATATCTTTTTAAAGCCTTATCCATTTTATCTTTTGACTCATATTTTTTTGCAGCCTCAATCAATTTTACTGCATTTTTATAACTTGGTTTTTTATCTGATGAGCTTGTTCCAGCTGCAAAAGACTGAGTAGCTAAGGTTAAAAGTAAAAATAAGGTTAAATATATTTTAATAATCTTCATAAAAATTTACTCATTTTATTTAAAGGTTTTAAATTTAAATTATTTTCTAATAAATTTTGTTTTACGAACATTGCAGTTTCTAATGAACTTTTGTTATCTCCATGTATGCAGACTGAGTCAATTTCACAAGGTATTTGTTTACCACTGTGACAATTAAGGGTTTGGTTTTTAACCATATTCAATACATGATTTTTAGCTTGGGTGGGATCTGTTATTAAAGCATGGTCTTTTGTTCTAGAAACTAGCGTTCCATCATCTTCATAATTTCTGTCGGCAAATATTTCACAGGCAATTTTCATATTAAGTTTTTTTGCTGCTATTTCCATTTTAGAACCAGTAGGTACTAAATAAATAATATCTTTATCAATTTGGTATATTGATTTAGCTAAAGTTGTAGCTAGGTCTAAGTCCTCACATGCCATATTATTCAACGCACCATGCGGTTTAATATGTGAAACCTTTTCTCCTTGTAGATTAGCTATATTTTGTAATATCTCATATTGATCAATAATTAGTTTATTTACTTCACTAGCCGAAAGGTTCATTCTTTTACGTCCAAAATTTTCAGGATCATTGAATGATGGGTGTGCTCCAATACTAACATGATTTTCTTTAGAAATTTTCACCACCTCATGCATTGTCTGCTCATCTCCTGCATGATATCCACATGCCACATTAGCAGAATTTACAATTTTGAGTAGTTCAGGATCATTTTCATTTGAATGATGCTTTGATTTTTCACCTAAATCGCAATTTAAATTAATTTCCATACTTAATAGCTTAAAGTATAACATGGCATGATAAAAAATATATCAAATCTTGGTGACGCAGCTTTATATTGTGACTTTGGAAATGATGTAAACAGGGAAATAAATTTAAATGTAATTCAATTTTTTAAAAATATAAAGAAAAGTAATATCCCTGGTATTACAAATATTACACCAAGTTATAATAAATTAATAATTAGTTTTGACCTAAGCATTACTAACTTTGATAAAATTAAAACAGAAGTTGAACAATTAAATTTCAAAAATGAAATAGTGAATGAAGGTAATCTCATTAAAATACCTGTCTGCTGTGATAACGATTTTGCTCTTGATATAAAAAGATTAGAAAAATTGTTAAATCTTGAAAAAGAGGAAATTTATAAAAAATTTTTTTCTAAAAAATATTATTGTTATATGACAGGATTTATTGCTGGTATGCCATTTTTGGGAGATTTGAATGATTCATTATATGCTAGACGTCTAGACACACCAAGGGTTAAAGTACCAAAAAACTCTATAGGATTAACAGAACAATTTTGTAATATTTATACATTTGAAAGTCCTGGTGGATGGAACATAATTGGAAAAACCCCTTTAGATATATTCGACAATAAAAATAACACTTCACCAAACTTAATTAATCCAGGTGATACGATATCTTTTTTTCAAATATCAAAATCAGAATTCGAGAAAAAATATGACTGAAAATTATTTTGAGGTTTTGAGACCTGGCATAAATTCAACTTTCCAAGATAATGGTAGAAAAAATTTCTATCATATAGGAATACCTTTTAGTGGTGCGATGGATAATAGAAATTTTGTTATAGCTAACGCTATTTCAAATAATAAAAAAAATAGTCCTGTTATAGAATTTGCACTACAAGGGCCAAAATTAAGATACAAAGGTGATAAAGTTTATTTTAATGTCACTGGTGATGTAAACTTTCAAATATTAAGAAAAAATAAAATAGAAGAAGGAGTTTGTTATCAAAATCTTGTTTTAGAAAATAATGATTGTTTAGATCTTATATCCACTAATAGATCTGTTTATGGTTATTTATCTATAAATGCATCATTTAAAATAGATTTTTATCTTGATAGTTGCTCAGTAAATACAAAAGCAGAAATTGGTGCTAACAATGGGAAAATATTACAAAAAAATCAAATAATTAAAATAGAAAATATTACAAAAAAATATTCTTCGAATAAATTAGATTACATAGTTTCAAAAATTGAAAATATTAGAGTAATAAAAGGACCACACTTTGATTATTTTTCCGAAACCGCAAAAGAATTATTTTTTAAAGAAAAATTTAGAATAACAAAATTGACTGATAGAATGGGAATTAGATTAGACGGTCCAAAAATTGAAAACATAAAATATACAAACATCAAATCTGAGGGATTAGTTAAAGGAACGATTCAAATAACAGCTGATGGTGACCCAATTGTTATGCTTTCGGATCATGGAACTATTGGTGGTTATCCTAAAATTGGAGTTGTTATAAGTGCTGATTACGATAAGCTAGTCCAAATACCACCCGGAAGTAAAATAAAATTTAAAGAAATCAATTTAAAAGACGCTGAAACTATTTACAAACTTTATGAAATGGAAACCCGAAATTTAATATCTAAAATTAAATGAATTTAATTTCAAAATTACCAGGACCATTATTAATTTTTCTTGGTGCATTTTGTCTTAGTTTTGGAGGTTTAATTGTAAAATCGTTTGAAGGATCAACTTTATGGCAAATACTATTCTGGAGACAAGTTTTTTTTATAATAACTGTAACTATATTTTTATTTTTTAATTATAAAAAGAATGTATTTAGCAAAATTTATTTATCAGGAATTCCAGGATTAATTGGAGGTATTATTCTTGGTATTGGTTTTAGTAGTTATGTTTTTGCCATGTATAATACTACAGTTGCCAATACTAATTTTATTATCCAGACGCAGACAATTTTTTTAGCAATTTTTGGTTATTTTTTTTTAAAAGAGAAAATTTCAAAAATTACACTAGCGTCAATTATTTTAGCAATATCAGGTTTAATACTTATGCTTGGAAATACCCTTTCAAGTGGTCAAATGTCAGGAAACATTGTTGCTTTTGTAATGCCTATTACATTTGCAATTTTAATTTTAATTGTAAGAAAGTATCCGACTGTGGATATGGTACCTCTTCAACTAGTAGCAGGTATAGTTGCTATGATTATTGGTTTCTTAGCGTCAACTAAAATTTCTGTATCTATGTACGATATATTTTTAGCATTTTTATCAGGTACATTTCAAATAGGGCTTGGTTTTATATTTATAACAATTGGAGCTAAAAAAACATTATCTGCAATGGTTGGTATAATTATGCTAACAGAGGCAATTTTAGGTCCTATGTGGGCATGGCTTTTTGTAAATGAAAATCCATCATTTCACGTATTAATTGGTGGCGGGATAATAATATTTGCAGTTTTTCTACAATTTGTCTCATCATTTAAAGGTGAAAATAAATATAATCCTCAATAATGAAATTAGCAATTATAGGGTCTGGTATTTCAGGTCTAAGTGCAGCATATTATCTTTCGAAAAATCATAAAGTTGATCTTTTTGAAAAAGAAGATCACTTTGGTGGACATTCCCATACAATAGATATCAAAATTCAAGATAATATAATACCTGTAGATATAGGCTTCATTGTATTCAATAAAAAAACATATCCAAATTTAATAAATTTTTTTGAAGAAAATAACATAGCTATAGAAAAAAGTAATATGTCATTTTCAGTTTCTGTTAGAGACTCAGAAATTGAATATTGTGGAAAAGGAATATCAGGAATTTTTAGCAATAAATTAAATCTATTAAATATAAAATTTTTAAAAATGTTTTTTACAATAATTGATTTTTACAAAAAGAGTGAAAACAAAAATTTAATTACCGAGAATATTACTTTAGGAAAATATTTAGAAAAATTAAATGTTTCAGACTATTTCATAAAATTTCATATTATTCCAATGGTTTCAGCAATATGGTCAATGCCTCCTTATGAAGCAAAGCAAATGCCTTTAAGTTTTTTTTTAAAATTTTTCCAAAACCATGGTCTTTTTAAATTAAAAAATAGACCTCAATGGTTTACAGTTTCAAACAGAAGCAGAACATATGTAGATAAAATACTGAGCAATATAAGTGGCGAATACTATAAAAATTATAACATAAATAAAATTAAAAGAATTCAATCTGGAGTCCAGGTTTATTATGGTGATAAAAATGAGTATTTTACTTATGACAAAGTTGTACTAGCTACACATGCTGATCAAGCTCTTTCAATGATTGAAGCTCCAGATGAAAATGAAAAAAAGATTTTGAGTAATTTTAAATATAAAACAAATGAGGCGGTTATTCATGAAGATATTAATTACATGCCAAAAAATAATAAAGCTTGGTGTTCTTGGAATTCATCAATAAAGGCTGAAAACAGCGAGCAAAATTCCATTACTTATTGGTTAAATTTATTGCAGAATCTGAATATTTCTAAAAATATATTTTTAACATTGAATCCTTATTTGAAAATACCTGAAGAAAAAATAATTAGAAGGGTACAATTTACACATCCTTATTTTGATCAAAAAGCAATTAATAGTCAAAAGGATCTACATTTAATTCAAAATAAAAATAATATTTTATTTTGTGGAAGTTATTTTGGTTATGGTTTTCATGAAGATGGTATAAAATCATCATTAGATATGATGAATTATATTAATGTTTAAAAACTCAAAAATTTATACTGGGAAAGTAATTCATAGAAGATTTAAACCTAAAAATCACTATTTTAAATATAGTGTTTTTTCATTGTTGATTGACCTTGATGATTTAGAGGAAATTAATAAGAATATTACTATATTTTCTTATAATAAATTTAATATTATAAGTTTTTTTGACAAAGATCACGGTAATCGAGATGGAACATCTTTAAAAAATTGGGTTAAACATAATCTAAAAAATATTGGCATTGATGAAACAGAAGTAAAAGTTAAAATATTGTGTTATCCAAGAATTTTTGGGTATGTATTTAATCCTTTAAGTGTTTTTTTTATATATAATAAAGATAACAAAATAATTTCAATTTTCTATGAAGTTAAAAATACTTTTGGTGAACAGCATACTTATATTTTTAAAACTCATGATACAGAGACTATAAAAAATAGTTGTACAAAAAAATTTCATGTATCGCCTTTTATAGAAATGGAGTGTATTTATAAATTTAGAGTAAACAAACCTTCTGATAAAATATCAGTTATAATAGACCAATCTGATAAAGAGGGAAAATTATTATTTGCATCACAAGACGGTATTGCAAAAGATTTAAGTAATAAAAATTTGTTCTTTTCTTATATTTTTCACCCATTAATGACATTCAAAGTTATTGTCGCAATCCATTATGAAGCATTTAAATTATGGTTAAAAGGAATAAAGTTTATAAAGAAAAAGTTAAGAATTAAAAATAATATTTCAGAAGAAATAAATGAATTTGAATAAATTGTCAGACAAGATTGTTTTTAGCTCACTCAAATATATAAAACATGGTTCGTTAAAGATAATCAATCATGATGGAAAAGAATATAATTTTGGAAATAGTAATGAAAGATTACATGCTCATTTAAAAATCAATAAACCAGGAATTACTCTAAAAATAATCAAAAATGGTAGCATCGGTTTAGCAGAAGCGTATATGGATAACAGTTTTGAAACAAAAAATTTAACCAACTTAATAGAATTAGCTGCCAAAAATATAAAAATAATACATAAATTTTCTGGATCCTTTGATATTGCAATATTTAACAAAATCAAAAATTTTTTTATTAAAAATAATAAATCTAGAAGTAAAGAAAATATAAGAAAACATTACGATTTAGGAAATGAGTTCTTCTCCTTATGGCTTGATAAAACATTAACATATTCGAGTGCAATCTTTGAAGAAGGAAATGACTTAGAAAAAGCACAAATCAACAAATATAAGAAACTTTCAAATTTAGTAAAGCCTAAGCCTGGTGACAAAATGCTAGAGATAGGATGTGGTTGGGGAGGCTTTGCGGAATACATTGGAAAAAATTATGATGTAAAATTAGATTGTATTACTATTTCTAAAAAACAATATGAATTTTCCAAGGAAAGAATTCATAAAGTTGGTTTAAATGAGAAGATAAACATACAAATGTTAGACTTTAGAGATATTAAAAATAAATATAATTCAATTGCATCAATAGAAATGATCGAGGCTGTCGGTCATAACTATTTAAAAAATTATTTTAATACAATAAAGCATAATCTAGTAGATGGTGGAACAGCTGCCATACAAGCAATCACTATTGATGATAGCATTTACGAAAGGTATAAAAATAAGACTGATTTCATCCAAAAATATATTTTTCCTGGAGGTTTTTTGCCAAGCAAAAATGAGTTAGTTTCTTTATCAAATAAATCAGGACTTAAATTTGAGAAATGTAATTCTTACGGAGAACATTACTCAAATACCCTGAGAATTTGGAGAGATGAATTTTTCAACAAGTGGGATCAAATTTCATCCCAAGGTTTTGATAACACTTTCAAAAGAATGTGGAACTTTTACTTGTCTTATTGCGAGGCTGGATTTAAATCCAAAAATATCGATTTAATACAATTTGCTCTTCAAAAGTAACTTTATGAAATTAAAATATTTTTTATTGATAATAATCTCAGTATTGATTACAAACTGTTCATCTAATCAAGGTATGAAACCAGAAGATTTTAAAAACCAAAAACCAAGACTGATAATTGAAGAATATTTATCTGGAAATGTAAAAGCATGGGGTATTTTACAAAATAGGTCAGGTAAAGTTACTCGACAGTTTTCTGCAGATTTGAATGGAAAGTGGGATGGAAAACAATTAATACTTGACGAAAAATTTGTTTGGAACGATGGAGAAATTCAAAATAGGCAATGGACAATCAATAAAATTGATGAACATAACTATGAAGGCACTGCTGGAGATGTAGTTGGAACTGCAAAAGGTTTTTCTTATGGTCCTGCATTTAAGTTTGAATATGTACTGTTAGTTCCTGTAAAAGGAAGAGAAATGAAAATAACTTTTGATGATTGGATCTTTATGCAAGATGAAAGAGTAGCAATTAATAGAGCAAAAATGACAAAGTTTGGTATTAAAGTTGCAGAATTAACTGTGATGTTTGTAAAAGATTAAATTTATTTTTTTTGAAGCTTCGTCATTTTTCTTATCAAATATAAGTAGATCCCATTTGGCAAAATCTTAAAAAATTTTAATATTAAAAATAAACTTCTAGGAAAAGCTATTTCAAATGAATTTTTATTTATTAAACCATCATAAATCTGTTCAGCCGCATATTGTGTGGTTTTTAAAAATGGCATTTTAAATGTGTTTTTATCCGTAAGTCTTGTTTTGATAAATCCAGGGCTGACTAGACATACGCGAACATCATATCTTTGAAAATCAAGATATAAACTTTCTGCTAAATTAATAAGAGCTGCTTTTGCAGGCCCATAGGCAGTTGAATTTGGCAATCCTCTGTATCCTGCAGTAGAAGATACAATAGATATAACTCCTTGCCTTTTTTCTTTGTAATATTTTTCAACAGCTTTAATACAGTTTATGGTTCCAATATAATTCACATTTGTAACATCAATTATATTCTGAAGATCAAAATCCTTCTCTTTTTCAGGCTCATAAATTGCAGTAGAAAAAAAACAAATATCAACCTTGTTGTATTTCTCAACAATAGTTTTAAAAACTGAATGACATGCTTCATAATCAACAATATCTAATTTCAAATAATCAATATTTTCATTTTTATCTGAAATATCTTTTAAGACTTCCTCACGTCTTGATGATATAATTACCTGCCATCCTTTATTTGCAAACTTTAATGCAACTGCTTTTCCTATTCCACTGCTACCGCCAGTTATCCAAATTACTTTTTTCATCTATTTTCTTTGTTTTATCTCATAAATTTTTATCGACATGCGACAAGAATTGAATAGTATTAATTATATTGAGAACTATATCAACCATATGTTCAAAATTATAATCATATATGAGTTAATTTTCGTCGCGTTTTGGAATATTCTTTATTATTCTAACTCTGGAGTAGAGAACTGGTTCCAAGAAAAAATTTTGACAGCCATCTTTGTGTTTCTATCTACCATGGCTTTAGGACTAACTTTAATTTATGTGATTTATTATAGTTTAAAAATTACGGGGCTATCAAAAATTTTAAAATCACTTAAAGATCCTAGAAAAAGCAATACACAATAATTAATTACTAGAGGCGCATCTCTTAGAGCAATACTTAACTTTTTCCCAATTAAGTTTCCATTTTTTTCTCCAAGAAAAAGGCTTGTTACAAACTTTGCATACCTTAGTTGGTAGGTTTTGTTTTTTCATTTAATTGTTTTCTGTTTTTTAAAAATAAGAAAAATGCAGCAATTTCATATATATAATGAAAAATAATAAATAAGGGTTTTATTGAAAAAATTTTAGATAGGATTTTATATTTTGGTATTTTTGACCAAATTATAATAAATGCTTTAGCACCTCCAATAACTTCACCATCATTTATTACATGCAACCTTCTGAGCAACTCTTTTTGCGACTTAGATGTTATTTTTATAGCCTCATCATTATTTGTAATATCTATCCACTCCAAATCACTATTTGCAATTTTTTTATAATGATTTATTTCCATTCTACAAATATTGCAAGAATCGTTAAAATAAACTTTAATTCCCATAAGTATTATCTTTAATGAATTTGTTTGCTTCTGATAATATTAATTTTTTTCTATTTTCTTTCATTTTATCAAAAATTCTTACCATGATAGACAACCTTGGATTTTTCAAAAAAAATTTTCTATTTCTATCTATGAAACGCCAATAAAGACCATCCATAACATTACACCAGTTGCCCCTTTTAAAATCCATCATTTTCATAAAATAACTTGATCCACAGATATAAGGCTTAGTTGCGAAAATTCCACCATCACTAAACAAACCCATTCCATAAACATTTGGAACCATAACCCAATCAGATGAGTCCACAAACATTTCCATGAACCATTTATAAACTGATTTTGGTTCAACTTCGCATAAATTCATAATATTTGACAATATCATTAATCTTTCAATGTGGTGCGACCAACCAAATTTGCTAGCATTTTTAATTGCATGATCTAAAGGATCCAAACCAGTGCTGCCATCATAGAATGTATCTTTCATTTTTCGATTATGTTTAAAGAAATTTCCACTTTCCATTTCTTTACTATAATTTTGATATATTCCTCTCATAAACTCTCTCCAACCAATTATTTGTCTTATATAACCTTCTAAAGAATTTAGTCTGACACTCTTACTATGGTGATAAGTCATTATTTTTTGAATGATAATGTCTGGCGTTATTAAACCTAGATTTAAATACGGACTAAGAGCACTGTGAAATAAAATATTATTTTTTTGATCAACAGCATCTTCGTAATCACCAAATAGGTTTAACTTATCTTTAATAAAAAAATCTAATAATTTTGAAATATCTTTATATTCAGTTGCAAACCAAAATTTTTTGGTATCACCTGGATGTTTACTAAATAATTTTTCAATAATTGGTTTTAAACTTTTTGTATGTTTAGTTTCTTTAATTTCTGGAAATTTTGGTATTAAGATATTTTTTGGCAGTTTTTTTCTATTATCCTCATCAAAACTCCATTTTCCTCCCTCTGGTGTACCATCTTTGTTTAACAAAATGTTTAATCTCTCT
This sequence comes from uncultured Pelagibacteraceae bacterium, assembly GCA_902545635.1. Classification (GTDB taxonomy): domain Bacteria; phylum Pseudomonadota; class Alphaproteobacteria; order Pelagibacterales; family Pelagibacteraceae; genus Pelagibacter. Next base: position 40,013 of record CACCGT010000010.1, read on the forward strand.
CGCTTTTCTTTATAAAACTTTGCCATAAAGGGTTTTTTTGTTTTTGATAAATATTTTTTAAAATCTTCACGACTATCTAAAAACATTGGCGATCGAATTATATTCCACTGAATATTTTGTTTTTTTAAAAAATTATTTATTTTTGTTTCAAAAAATTTATCCTCTATTTCAAAACTAGTTACTTCTTTTATCTTATTCATCTTTAACAATTTTTCTAATTTCTTCGTATAGTCCTTTTTAAAATCAGTAGAATCAATTTTTGAGTAATTAAGCTTAAATTTATTTTCCTTCAATTTATCCGCATAAGATCTCATTGAAGATAAAAATAGTAGAATTTTTAATTTATGATGTCTTTCATATGTACATAATTGGTAGTCTTCTGACATAAAAAATAGGTGGTCTTTTTTGAAGCGGTCGAGGTTTTTTAATGGAAATAACTGATTTCCAAGTATAAAAAATAATTTCATTAATTATTATATGTCAGAAAAATATCTAATTGTCGGTGCGACAGGTTCTATCGGATCTAATTTAGCAGAACAAATGCACTCCTCTGGTAGAGAAATTCACTTAGTTGGCAGAGATGAAGCTCAACTAAAAAATTTATCAGAAAAATTAAATTCTCCACATACTGTTGCAGATGTCTTACATGATGGATTTGTCGATAAGATAAAATCTGATATTCCAGAAATTAAGGGTGTAGCTTATTGTGTTGGTTCAATAGATCTAAAGCCATTAAAATTGGCAACTGAAAATGATTTTAATAAATGTATGAAACTAAATTTTTATTCGGCAGTAGATTTAATTAAAGGATACCAAGATAATCTAAAACAAAATAATGGTTCAATTGTTTTATTTTCAACTGTGGCTGCTCAAAAAGGTTTCACAAATCACTCAATTATTGCATCGACCAAAGCAGCAATCGAAGGTTTAACAGTTTCTTTAGCCGCAGAATTTGCACCTAACATAAGAGTAAACAGTATTGCACTAAGTCTAACAAATTCTAAAATTGCTGAACCAATGTTGAAAAATGTAGCTCTAGCACAAGGAATAGCCAAAGCACATCCACTTAAGAGACTAGGAGAGGGCAAAGATGGTGCGGCACTGGCTAAATTTTTACTTACAGAAGAAAGTTCTTGGGTAACAGGACAAATAATTGCTGTTGACGGAGGAAGATCAAAACTTTCTTAAGGTGAAAATAAAATTTTTAATAATAATCTTAACTCTAATATTCACTTCAAAATCTTACTGTGAGAAAATAGTTTTAGAAAAACTAGTAGAATTAGGCTCTCCGTGGGGATCTTCTTTTATTAATAATAATGAAATTATAGTAACAGAGAAAAGTGGAAAAATAAAAATAGTAGATATTTTAACTAATCAAATACAAGAAGTGGATCATCAACTTGACTTTGTGGTTCATGGCCAAGGAGGATTATTAGATATAATTCATAAAGATAATATTGTTTGGATTTCTTACACTGAAGACAGAGGTAATTATAAAACTAGTACATCGATAGCTAGAGCAGAATTAAATAAAAAAAAATTAGTGTTTAAAAATATTTTCCAGGCTAATCCACCAATTGACTCAGGATATCATTTTGGCTCAAGGTTAGCTATTAAGGACAATTATATTTACGCTTCTGCTGGTGAAAGAGGGCAAGGTATGATTGCACAGGATGCATCAAAGCACCCTGGAAGTATAATTAGAGTCCATTTAGATGGGAGCATTCCAAATGATAATCCCAAATTTGAAGGTAAATCAGATTGGTTACCAGAAATTTATCAAATTGGAATAAGAAATCCACAAGGTATGGTGCTATCTGCATTTGATGGAAAAGTTTACATAAGCAATCATGGTGCCAAAGGTGGTGACTGGTTTGGTGAGGTTAAAAAAGGAGAAAACTATGGGTGGAAAATACTTGGATGGGGTGGAAAAAATTATTCTGGAATTCCAATTGGTCCAAAATGGAAACCTGGTTTCACAAAAGCCATCCAGTATTGGGTGCCATCAATTGCTATAAGTGCAATAACTATATATAAAGGCAAAGAGTTTGAAGAGTGGAATGGTCATGCCTTAATAACTTCACTAAAAGACAAGTCTTTAAGAAAATTGATATTTAATGATTTATCTAATGTTAGGGAAGAAATTATTTTTAAAAATAAAATTGGAAGAATAAGAGATATCCAAGTCCATCCTTCAAATGGAAAAATTTACTTTTTAAGCCAAGATGCATTGTGGTTAATGCAAAAAAAATAGTATATAGTAGGGCAAATGGATGATGTAGTTATAGTTGGTGGAGGTATTATAGGTGCTGCTACGGCTTACTTTATGTCCTTAGAAGGTCGAAAAGTAAAGGTAATTGAAAGAGACCCTACTTATAAAACCGCTTCATTTCCACTTTCATTAGGTGGTTTTAGAAGACAATTTTATCAAAAAGAAAATATTCTTTTAGGTAAATTTGCTAGAGAATTTATTTTTAAAATTCCTGAATTACTCAAAACACAAAAAAATCCAAACCCAACAGCTAGTATGGTCCCAAATGGATACTTATTGATGTTTGGACCAGAACACGCAGAAGAACAATACAGAGCTTTACAGAATCATAAAGAGTGTGATGCTGGCACAAAAAATATTAAGGGCTCTGAATTAAATAAAATTTTTCCATATATAAATAATGAAGGAATAGAAACAGCCACATACACTGATAACAAAAGTGAGGGATGGATAGATCCTTTTATGTTTCATAGCGCATTAAAAAGTAAGGCTATAGAGCTTGGTGCTGAATTTATAAAAGGTGAAGTTAAAGATTTATCCGAACTGAATGCAAAAACAATTATTTCTGCGGCAGGTTGTTGGACAAAAGAACTGCTATCGGATATTCCAGTGGAACCACAAAAACATACAGTTTTTAGAGTCAAATGTCCTAAGCATTTTCCTGATATGCCATTGACTGGAGATTTAACTACTGGTGTTTATTGGAGACCAGAGGGAAAGGAATTTCTAGCTGGTTCACCGATATCTGTATTCGATGCAAAAGATTTAGAACCTGCATGGAATGATTTTGAGGAACTAGTTTGGCCTGCTCTAGCAAAAAGAGTTCCAGCTTTTGAAGAACTTAAATTAACAGGGGGATGGGCAGGATTTTATGATTGCAATAAGTTAGATAACAATGCAGTTGTTGGAAAACATCCAAAGTATGAAAATGTTTATTTAGCCTCTGGATTCACAGGCAGAGGCTTAATGCAAGCTCCAGGTATTGGTAGAGCACTTACTGAGTTAATAACAACCGGTAGCTATCAATCAATAGATATAAGTGTTTTTGGTGTTGAGAGAGTTTTAAAAAGTAATGCTAGACCTGAACCTTACGTATTATAATTTTTTAACATAATAGCCTAGAAAACCATTAAAAGTAGATACAGCAAAAATTAATAATTGTCCTTTAAATGAATAAAATTCAAAAGATGGATAGAAACTTATGCCAATAGAAAAAAAAAGATAAGTTAAAATAAAAGGTTTGTAAAACTTTTTAAAAAAATAAATAATTTTCATTTACTTTCTTGTTGCAATATAAACACCTATTGTTGCTAAAACAAAACCTATTACATCTATATTTGATAGTTTTTCTCCCAGAAATAAATAAGCCATGACAGCAGTTGTAGGAGGAACAAGAAAAAATAATGTTGAAGTCTTACTTACTGAACCTGCCTTTATTAAAAACATTAAAATTGTAAAAGCTCCAAAAGACACCAGTACAATCTGATGTGTCATTCCTAATATGAAACCTGTTGAAAAGATAATATATGGAGTTTCTAAAAATAATATTAAAATCAGATTAAAAACACAGCCACCAAATGCTTGAAAACCGTTATTTACTGATAAAGGAACATTCCCACTTAATTTTTTCTGCCATAAGGTCCCTGTAGTGATTGCTGCAAGGGCTATAAAACACGTGATAATTCCATCTTTGGGAAACTCATTTCCGAAATCAATTCCGAGTACCAATAAAGAACCAACAAATCCAAAAACTATACCAACCCACTGTCTCCATCCAATAACTTCTTTATAGATTGGTCCTGATAATAAATTTGTTAAAATAGGTTGTAGAGTAACAATTAATGCAACTACACTTGCAGGAACTCCTACATGAAAGGCGTACCAACAACCTCCAAGATACAATCCATGAAACAATACACCTGTAGTAATACTTTCTAGGACAAATCTTATTTTTGTAAAAATTATTTCTTTTTTAAATAGTGCAAATAAAAAAAATCCTATAGTTACAATTCCAAATCTAAAAGCAAGCGCTGCAAATGGGGATGCGTTCTGAACTATAATATCACCTGATATGAATGCAGATGACCATAATAGTATAAATAGCAATGGAAAGGTTTTTATCATTATAAAGGATTTATATTGTCATAAATTTTTCAACTAAATTTTGACAAGCATTTTACCGGTATTTTTTCCTTTTAATAAATCTATAAATGATTTTGGGGCACTCTCAATCCCTGTATAAATAGTTTCTTTAAATTTTACTTCACCTTTAGATAACCATTTCAACATATCAGTTTCAAATGGCTCTCTTTCATTTTCATGATCAAATATTAAAAATCCTTTAATGGTAAGTCTTTTAACAAGTACGTGTGCCATATTTTTTATTCCAGATCCTGGTGTTGTTACATTCATCTGAGAAATCCTACCACAAACAACTATACGACCAAAATTTTTCATTTGGAAAATCGCGGATTCCAAAAATTCGCCTCCAACATTATCAAAATAAAGGTCAAATCCATCAGGACAAACTTCTTTAAAATGTAACACAAGGTTTTCTACCTTCTTATAATTGAAAGCATAATCAACTTTTAATTCATTTTTTAACCAATCAACTTTTTTATCGGAACCTGTGCTAGCAATAACTTTACAACCAAGATTTTTCGCAATTTGACAAACTGTCGAACCAACACTACCTCCAGCCGAAGATACTAAAACTGTCTGTCCAGCTTTTAATTCTCCATGTTTTAATAGTCCAATGTATGCAGTATGCCCTGTCATACCAAGAGGACCTAAATAAGATTGTATGGGTATGTCAATAGCTTTAAGCTTTTTTAGATTATCAGCACTACATACAAAATTGTCTCTCATACCCTTGCTGCTAAATACTAAATCTCCAACATTAAAACTTTTGTCATTTGAAATTTCTACTTTGCCAATTGCATAACCTTCCATTTCCTCACCAATTTTAAATGGTGGCTTATAATTTTTTCTTTCGGTCATTCTTGCTCTCATATACGGATCAACTGATATCCATGAATTTGAGACTAATATATTTTTTTCTTTATTAATTGATATCTCTTTTGATTTTATCTCAAAATCGGATTCTTTTGGTAAGCCAGTTGGAATATAATTTTTTAAAGCTACATATTTGCTGATTATAGCCACTTTAAGACCCCCAAATATTATTTAATGTTGCCTCACGCCTACACGCTTTTTTATATCTTAAATAATTAACAAAATTTATTTGGTAATAATCTTGATGGAAAGCTTCTGCCTTGTAAAATTTTTCAAATTTTCTAACGTAGGTTACGACTTTTTTTTTAAATTTTTTTTCTATTTCCTTAATACTATTTTCTATTAAATCTTTTTGTTTCTCATTTTGATAAAATGCTACTGATCTATAGCTATATCCTTTGTCACAAAACTGTCCTGCAGCATCAAATGGATCAATATTTACCCAGAATTCTTCTAAAAGTTTTTCATAGCTAACCACTTCTGGAATATATATTACTTCAATAACTTCAAAATGGCCCGTATTTCCATATGTGACTTCTTTATAAGTTGGATTATCTGTAGTGCCGCCTGAATACCCAGAAATAACTTTTGAAACACCTAGAATATTTTCGAATGACTCTTCCATGCACCAAAAACACCCACCAGCAAAATATGCTTTTTCAAAATTTGGTGAATTTGCAAAGCTAGTCGAAGAAAATAATAAGAAAATTATTGATAAAAATTTTTTCATTAAAGGTAGCTATCTGAATTATTCATAGCTTACCTTTAATGATTTGTATTTAAAACTCTATTTTTTTTGATATTTTGCCGCTTCTTCAGAACCGCCAGTAGCACTCCCTTTACTATAAGAATGTGCACCCATACCTGCTAATTGTCCATCTTTAACAATTAAGTATTGGTTACGTATTTCACGACCCTCAAAGAAACATTCTAAAATTTCCCTAACACCATCAGCATATCTAGCTTGTGCTGAAAGAGAAGTCCCAGAAGTATGAGGTGTCATTCCATGATTTGGCATCGTTCTCCAAACATGATCATTTGGTGCTGGTTGTGGAAACCATACATCTCCAGCGTATCCACTTAGTTGACCGCTTTTTAATGCTTTAGCAATAGCGTCTCTGTTACAAATTTTACCTCTTGCAGTATTTACGATGTATGCACCTTTTTTCATCTTGCTAATCATTGCATCATCAAATAAATTTTCTGTTTCAGGGTGTAGTGGACAGTTTATAGTTACCACATCACAAACTTTAACCATTGACTCTACTGTTTCATGAAAAGTTAAATTTAATTCTTTTTCTACTGACTCAGGCAATCTATGTCTATCAAAATAATGAAGATGAACATCGAAAGGTTTCATTTTTCTTAAAGCATCGAGTCCAATTCTTCCAGCTGCTACAGTTCCAATATGCATTCCCTCGACGTCATATGATCTTTGGACAGCATCTGCAATGTTCCAACCACCCTCATTTACTATTCTATGCTGGTTATGATAATCTCTTACCAATGATACAATCATCATCACAATATGTTCAGCAACTGATCTTGAGTTACAAAATGTAACTTCTACAACGTCAATTTTATTATCCATCGCCGCTTGTAGATCTACATGGTCTGATCCAATTCCAGCAGTAACAGCCATTTTTAAATTTTTTGCTTTTGCAATTCTCTCTTTAGTTAAATAATAAGGGAAGAAAGGTTGAGAAATCACTATATCTGCATCTACAATATGTTTATCAGCTTCACATCCTTCACCATCTTTACTATTTGTTACAATTAGCTCGTGACCATTGCTCTCTAAAAATTTTCTTAATCCTAACTCTCCAGATACACAACCTAACAATTCTCCTGGTGTAAAATCTCTACCTTTTGGACTTGGCAAAGTCATTCCATCAGGATATTTTTCTAATTTTGGAAGATCTGATAGGGCATAAGACTTAGGCATACCACCTTTAGGATCATCATATAACACGCAAAGTACTTTCATTTTATCTCCTAATATTTAAGTTTAAAATCTCTCTATAGATATTTTGTAAAGAAAGTTTAGCATAATTGGAACATCAATCAAATGAATAGTAAGAGGTTAAGGGTATTTCTTTTGAGCCACAAACTTATTTAGAAAAATTCCAAAAACTATTATTATCAAACATCCAGTTAAAATTGGGGAGATTAGATATTCAAAAGATACTGCTCCTAAAATGACTATAATGGGGTTTCCTCCAGCTGGGGGATGAGTTACATTGAGTAAAATCATTATTCCAACACCCATACCTACTGCTAAAGGTATTAAAATATATATTGGTAATGAAACGTAGTTGTAAAATATAATTCCAATTGCTGAAGTTACTAGGTGACCAAATAATATATTTTTAGGCTTTGCAAAAGGACTTTCAGGATAACCATAAAGTAGAACCATTGAAGATCCAAATGAAGCTATTAAAAAAAGACCA
>CACCGT010000011.1 GCA_902545635.1 uncultured Pelagibacteraceae bacterium
GTTTAATGATAGACTTCCATTACTAACACTAGCAAACCATTTAACTGATTACCCAACGCCAAAAAATTTAAATTACTGGTGGACTTTTGGAGGAATTTTAACTTTTTGTTTAATAACTCAGATTATTACAGGAATTATTTTAGGAATGCATTATGTGGCACACGCTGATTTAGCATTTCAAAGTGTTGAACATATAATGAGAGATGTAAATTATGGTTGGTTAATAAGATATGTGCATGCAAATGGTGCTTCAATGTTTTTTTTAGCTGTTTATATTCATATCTTTAGATCTCTATATTATGGATCGTATAAATCACCAAGAGAAGTAATTTGGATAATAGGTATGTTAATTTATTTTTTAATGATGGCTACCGCTTTTATGGGATACGTTCTGCCATGGGGACAAATGAGTTTTTGGGGTGCAACAGTTATCACAAATTTGTTTAGCGCAATTCCTTTGGTTGGAGATAGTATAACAACATGGTTATGGGGTGGATATTCAGTTGATAATCCAACTTTAACAAGATTTTTTAGCTTGCATTATCTCTTTCCTTTTTTAATTTTAGGATTGGTCGTTCTACATATTTGGGCACTTCATGTGCCTGGAAATAATAACCCTATTGGTATAGATATAAAAAAACCATCAAAAGATACCGTTCCTTTCCATCCTTACATTGTGATCAAGGACTTATTTGCACTTCTGATATTTTTAATAATTTTTGCATTTTTTGTATTCTTTTCACCAAATATATTAGGGCATGCGGATAATTATATTGAAGCAAACCCATTAGTTACTCCAGCTCACATTGTGCCTGAGTGGTATCTATTACCTTTTTACGCAATACTAAGATCAGTACCTGATAAATTGTTAGGAGTTATTGCAATGTTTGCTGCAATATTTGTATTAGTTATTCTTCCATGGCTGGATACTTCTAAAGTTAGATCAACTGTATTTAGACCAATATACAAACAGTTTTATTGGTTTTTAGTAGCCGATGTTTTAATACTTGGGTACGTTGGTGCAATGCCAGCAGAAGGGCTATATTTGTTGATTGCAAGAGTTGCTACTGCTTATTACTTTGCTCATTTCTTAATAATACTTCCATTTTTAGGGATGAAGGAAAAAACGACACCATTACCACTTAGTATTACAGAGCCTGTGCTAGGAGGTTCTGCTGATATGGCGATGGCTAAAAATAATTCTGATTATAAAGAGAAATTGTGAAAAACTTTTTCAAATTAATCGTTTTTTTTACTCTAATTTCAAACCTAATTTTCTTAAATGTAAATGCTGCTGGTGAGAAACAAGAACTATTGAAAGTTGATTGGAGCTTCAAAAGTTTTTTTGGAAAGTTTGATAGAGCATCTTTGCAGAGAGGTTATCAGGTCTATTCAGAAGTATGTGCATCATGTCATTCTTTGAAACATTTAAGTTATAGAAACTTAGCAGAAAAAGGGGGACCAGAATTTACTGAGCTTGAAGCTAAAGCGATTGCTTCAAACTTTGAAGTTACAGATGGACCAAACAGTGATGGAGAAATGTTTGAGAGACCTGCAAAACTATCTGATAAATTTGTTATGCCATATGCAAATGTTCAGGAAGCAATAGCAGCCAATGGTGGGGCATATCCACCAGATATGTCAGTCTTGGTTAAAGCTAGAGGTGGTGGAGCAAATTATATTTATTCCGTCTTAATGGGATATGAGGATCCTCCAGCAGGTATGGAACTTGATGATGGTGTATATTACAATAAATATATGTATGGAAATAAAATTAAAATGGCATCTCCTTTAGATGATGACATTGTGGAGTATGCTGATGGCACTAAAGCAACTGTAGATCAGATGGCTAAAGATGTAACAACTTTTTTACAATGGACAGCAGAACCTCATTTAGAAACAAGACATAAAATGGGTTTTAGAGTTATAATTTATTTAACAGTTTTGACTATTTTAGTTTATTTTAGTATGAAAAAGATTTGGTCACGTATTGAAACGAAAGTTTAAAATATCTCCATCTTTTACAATATAATCTTTACCCTCTAACCTCATTTTTCCAGCTTCTTTGCTCTTCAACCATCCGTTATGTTTTAAAAAATCTTCATATGATATTGTTTCAGCTCTAATAAAACCTTTTTCAAAATCTGAATGAATTTCTCCAGCAGCTTTAGGGGCAGTGGACTTTTTTGTAATAGTCCAAGCCCTGGACTCTTCAGGTCCTGATGTAAAAAAAGTCTGCAAAGATAAAAGCTCGTAGCCTTTCTTAATTAATGAGTTTAGTCCAGTCTCTGACATATTAATCATTTTCATATAATTTTGTTTTTCACTGTCATCTTCTAACTGATTTATTTGATTTTCTATATCTGCAGAAATTATTAATGTATTTCTATCGCTGAACTTGCTTATAAAATCCTCAGTATATTTATTACCTGATTTAATGCTTTCTTCATCAACGTTACATACATACAATTTTGGTTTAGTAATCAGAAGTCCGCTACTTTTTAAAAGTTTTTTATCAAATTCATTCGTTATTAATGTCAAATCACCATCTTCATCAATTATTTTTTGAGATTTTTCAAGCAACTTAAGTTCTTCATTATCAACATTTTTTTTGTTTTTTTTGTCAAGTCTTTTCTGAATAGACTCTAAATCAGCTAGTTTCATTTCGGTTTCAATAATCTCTAGATCTCTAACTGGATCGACAGTAGGATTGACATTTTGAATATCATCTGAGTCAAAACACCTAATCATATGAATAATTGCATCAACTTCACGAATATGTGATAAGAATTTATTACCAAGGCCCTCTCCTTTAGAAGCTCCCTTGACAAGACCCGCTATATCTACAAAAGATATTGTAGTATTAATTTTTTTTTTAGAATCTGAAATTATTGCCAACTGATCAAGTCTTTTATCTGGCACCGCTACAATCCCAACATTTGGATCAATTGTACAAAAAGGAAAATTTTCTGCTTGTGCTTTATTAGAATTAGTTAAAGCATTAAATAAGGTCGACTTACCAACGTTAGGCAATCCAACGATTCCACATTTAAAACCCATTTAATTATTATTAACTGTGCTTGAAAATAAATCTAATTTTTTGTCAATTAAAATATTTAAGGAGTCAATAATATTATTCGTAATTGAGTCCAGGTGAACTTGTTCATCCTCATTAAAGTCATTCAAAACATAGTCAGAAACAGATATTTTACTCTCTGGTTTTCCTATACCAATGCGAACTCTTGAATATTCTTTTCCAATAAACTTATCAATCGATGCAATACCGTTATGACCTGCACTTGACCCACCAAATTTAGCTTTTATTTTTCCAAATTCAACATCCAGGTCATCATGAAAGACAATTACATCTTCCGCATCAATTTTGAAGTACTCAAGCAATTCTCTAATACATATTCCTGAATTATTCATAAATGTTAAAGGTTTTATTGCATAAACCTTCTTATCTCCGATATTTCCTGTAGTTAACAGCCCTTTAAATTTTGGTTTTTGTTTTGATAATCCAAACTTTTGGTTTATTGCATCTACAACTTTAAAACCAATGTTGTGCCTATTATTATGACTATTTGGAGTGGGATTTCCTAAACCAACAAGTAACAACATATCAAATTAAATTCTGAAAAGAACTTTCACTATTTATTATTTTTTTTCTGATGAAGATTTATCTTCTTCTTTAGATTTATCACCGTCAGCCTTATCCCCTTCAGTTGAAGCTTTTTCTCCACTATCTGCAGCTGCCGCTTCTCCCCCCTCTTTAGCCTCACCATCTTCTGTCTCAGCTGGTTTCTCAGGCTCTTTAACCACAGTAGGTGCTGCAACTGTCGCAATAACAAAATCTCTACCTTGAATAGTTGGGGTAACATTTTCAGGTAAATTAATTGAAGAGATTTTAATGCTTGTTCCAATATCTAATCCATCTAAATCAACAACTAACTCAGTAGGAATATTTTCTGCGGGACATTTAAGTTCAACTTTACGTCTAACAATATTTAAAACCCCACCTCTTTTTAGACCAGGAGATAATTCATTATTAATAAATTTTACAGGTATTTCTAAAATAATTTTCCCACCCTTCACAATTCTCATTAAGTCAATATGAATAGGTTCATCAGTAACTGTGTCGAAAGCAATATTTCTAGTTAAAACTTTTTGTTCTTTACCATCTAAATTAATAGATATTACATTTGATAAAAAATTTTCTTTATTTATAAGATTTTTTATTTCTTTTGTTGTAATTGATATTTTCTCATTAGGTAGTTCTCCTCCGTAAACTATTCCAGGAACGCTACCATTGCTTCTCAAGTCTTTTACTTGACCTTTGGTTTTAGTATCTCTTATTGTTGCATGTATTGTGCTCATAAAAAGCTGGTTTTTAACTGAAGTCTTATAATTTTACAAGAGTTATTTAAATAGATCTGATACAGATGTTGAATTAGAAATCCTTTTAATAGCTTCAGCTAATAATACAGATATCGATAATACCTCAATATTTCTTACTTTTTTTAATTTATCTGAACTATCTATACTATCCGTAATAACTAAATTTTTAATTTTTGAATTTTTGATTTTTTTAACCGCATCTCCACTAAAAACACCATGTGTTGCATATACATGAACTTCCTTTGCTCCTCTTTTCATTAAAGCATCAGCTGCATTCACTATTGTTCCTCCAGAATCAATTATATCATCCGTTAGGATACAAATTTTATTTTTAACATTACCAATAACATTCATAACTTGTGATTTTCCAGGGCTTGGCCTCCTTTTATCAACTATCGCCAATCCTACATCTAATTTTTTTCCTAGTGCTCTTGCTCTTTCAACTCCACCAACATCAGGAGCTACACAAATTATATTTTTAGATTTAATTCTCTTTTTTATATGTTTTGCAAAAATGGGAGTAGCAAATAGGTTATCTACTGGAATATCAAAAAAACCTTGAATTTGGCCTGCATGCAAATCTACAGTGACAACCCTGTCTGCCCCAGCATTTGTTATCAGATTAGATACTAATTTTGCAGATATAGATGTTCTAGGCACAACTTTTCGATCTTGTCTTGCATAACCAAAGTAGGGTATTACAGCAGTTATATTTTTTGCGGATGATCTTTTAAGTGCATCAATACATAAAAGTAATTCCATTAAATTGTCATTTGCAGGTGAAGAAACTGACTGAATAATAAAAATACTGTTTCCTCTTATATTTTCATTAATCTCAATGTATATCTCGCCATCAGAAAATTTTCTAATACTAGTATTAACCAATTTATTTTTAAGATTTTTTGAGATTTTATTACTTAGCTGTTTATTGCTATTTCCTGTGAGAATCTTCATTATTTGAGATAATCTATTTAATCATAATTATAGAAATATTTCTACCATAATCATTTAACTTATTTTTTAAAGATTTTCTTGCACTAAAAAAATTGTTACTTGTCTTATAAGTATCTTTTCTGATTATTTCAACATTTTTCACTCCTAAATTCAAAAAGTTCTGTTTGATATAATCATTCAAGCTAAAATAAATTTTATTATTTTTATATATAAAAAATTTTTTGTTAAATTTTTCTTTAGTAATGAACTTTTTAAAGAAATCACCCTTAACTTCATAGTTGTTACTGCTGATACAAGGGCCTATCACAGCTATCAAATCTTTAAAGTTACTACCTCTTAATTTGAACTCCTCTAATGTTACAGAAACTATCTTTTTGTATGCACCTTTCCATCCGGCATGTATTGCACTAATCAAACTATTAACAGGATCATAGATTAAAATTGGAGCACAATCTGCAGTAAGAATACCCAATGCGATACCTTTTCTATTTGTTATTAATGAGTCACCTTTTAGTTTTTTGCTAGGGATTTTGCTTACCTTGTGAACAACATTACTATGTATTTGGTTTAACAAAACTAATTTATTTTTATTACAACCAATTCTTTTACAAGCCTTTTCTATATTTTTTTTAATATCTTTAGCCCTATCATTAGATCCTAAGCCACAATTCAAACCTTTATAAATACCTTTTGAGACACCACCCTTTCTATTAAAAAAACCATGTCTTATATTTTTAAACTTCATTAGTTTTTTTGACTTAATCATTATTCAAAACCAAAAAAATCATTATTTTTGTATTTATATCCAAATATCACCTTAAAAAGCTTACCCATTTGTTTTTCTTCAAGAAGTCGTGCTAACGTTTCTGACATATATTTTTTTTGTCTTTTTGTCATTTTTTTTTCCAAAATTTGAGCTCGTTCAATTATACCCATTCTCTCTAGAAAAAACTTTTGACTAACAATATTTTTGACCTTAAGTTTATTTTTAACAAAAAATTCCTTTAATAAATTAAAATTTACTAAAGATGTTACATCTGCTTTTCCAATGTTATTAAACATTTTCTCCATTGATATTTTTTTATTACCCATTACAGCCTGTATGGTATTTGAGTTATGACTACTTAAATAACCATAATCAATGAGCAAAATTCCTCCTGAAAGCTCAGAAATTTTTTTAATTATTTTACTTAATTCTAAAAATCCTTTTTTAGGATACTCAATAAATGTAAGTTTTTTTAAAGTTTCGAAAGATTTGATTTGAAGAATATCTTGATTACTTCCTTTTATAAAAATTTCAGAAATATTATCTTTATTCTCTAAACTAAAATATTTTTCAAAAAAAGTGTTACTTCTATTTGTAAATTGTTTTATTGGGATTGCGTCAAAAAATTCATTACCAAAAAATATAACAGGTCCATTTCTGATAGAATTTAAATTTTTTATCCATTTTACTTTTTTATTATTTATTTTTTTCTTTTGTAATTTAATTAAAAAATTACTTTTTTCGTACAAATAAATGTTTGCAGCTTTGTTAATTTCGGGAAATCTTTTGAAAGTATTCACAACGACATTGCTTAAACTGCCATCACCAGGCCCAAGTTCAACAAAATTAAATATTTTTGGTTTATTCATTTTTTCCCAGGTTGAAATTAACCATATGGCTATAATTTCTGAGAAGAGGTTTGATATAGTTGGAGAAGTTATAAAATCTCCATTTTTCCCAAAAGGATCTTTATTTGTGTAATAACCTGATTTTTGATCATACAGAACTTTTTCAATACATTCATCAATAGGTATAGGACTTTTTGGATTAGAGTTAAATATTTTGTGATTTATTTTCATCATTTCTATTAAAATAAATTATGAGTCCAATCACAATCATAATTGTACTTAAAAGTATTCCCATACTAATATTTCCGAACAAGTACCCAATATGTTTATCAGGCTCTCTAAATAATTCTGAGATAATTCTAAAGCACCCATAAATAATTAAAAACATAACAGAGCAACTACCGATCTTATAATTTTTTTTAAAGAAAATTAAATTCATCAATATAAATAAAATAATTCCCTCCAAAAATGCCTCGTATAATTGAGAAGGGTGTCTTAATTTATCGTCATAACCAGGAAAAAGAACTCCCCAATGAGTATTTGTGACTTTTCCTACTAATTCTCCATTTATAAAGTTAGAAGTTCTTCCAAGAAAAATTCCTATAGGTGCGCTTATTGCAACGTAATCTAGAAAAATAAAAATATTTTTTTTATTTTTTTTTGAAAATAAATATGAAGAAAAAATTACACCAATCAACCCCCCGTGAAATGACATACCCCCATTCCATATCATTAAAATCTCAATTGGGTTATTTAAAAAATATGTGAAATTATAAAAAATTACATACCCCAACCTCCCTCCAATTATAATTCCAATAATTAAATATGAGATATAATCTTCGAATAATTTTTGAATTGTATCACTTTTAATTAGTATTTTTTTACAATATATCCAACCAAAAATAATACCAAAGATATATGCTAATGAATACCACCTGATACTCAACGAAAATAGCTCGAAAGCGACTGGGTCAAAATTATTAGTAAACATTAATATAATTTATTATAAGTTATTAATTATTATTCTGTTAAATAATTATTATGTCAAAATCAAGATTCGTATTTGATAGATTTGCAAAGTTAATTGAACAAGGTTTAGTTAATTACAAAGATATTTCTGATGAGATTGTATCCATACTTAGATCTAAGAGAGATGAAATTGTATTTAAAATGAAATTAGCAAGTAAGGAAGAGGTCGAAGTCTTAAATAAAAGAATAAGTAATCTTGAAAAAAAGTTAGAAGAAAAAAAAAAGAAAAAAACTAGTAAGGTAAAGAAATAATTACTTTAAGACCTCCCAATTTAGATTTATTAAACTTAATATCTCCACCATGAGATTTCACAATATCAGACGAAATTGATAATCCCAAGCCAACGCTTGATTTAGAGCTTGATCTACTTTTATCTATTTTATAAAAAGGTTTGGTAATATTTTGAAACTCTGATTTATCCACACCAGGACCGTCGTCATCAATTGAAATAAAGATAGTTGAATTTTTTATTTCTGAATTTATAAATATTTTTTTTGCATATTTAAGTGAATTATCTATTAAATTATTAATGCATCTTGTAATTAGATTTTTTCTGCCATTAAAATATATCTTCTTAGTTATCTTTTTCTCAATATTTTCATTTTCATATCTAGAAATTATTTCATCTAGAAGTTCAGAAATATTAAATGTTTCAGTTTTATCTTTTGCACCTATACTTGTAAATTGAAGATATTCATTAAGCATTTTTTCCATCTCATCAACATCTTTTGATATCTTTTCTGATAGAGTTTTATCTTTAATTACAGCAAGCTGCAGTTTTATTCTTGTTAATGGTGTTCTCAAATCATGACTAATGCCAGAAAGCATCTCAGATCTTTGATTTAAATGTCTTAGAATTCTTTTTCTCATTTTTTCAAATTCTAGTCCTGCTTTTCTTATTTCTAATGCTCCAGATGGTCTAAATTCCTCAATTTCTTCACCTCTACCAAATCTTTCAGATGCCTGAGCAAGTTTGGTTATCGGTCTTGTTTGGTTTTTTAAAAAAATCATTGCAATTGCCAGCATCAAAATTGCAGGAACAGTTATCCAAAAAGCAAATATTCTAATTGATGATGCTTGAATTCTCTCTTTAGGAAAGAATATTTGCAAAACTCCATCTCTAAATTTTATTCTTAAATCCACAACTTCTTTGTAGGAAATGGTATTAAACCAATGTTCACCAATTTTAGGTTTTAACTCTCTCCTTAAAGTTCTATCCATAGGACTAAACCATCTTTCGACTTTTATATCAGGTAGTTTTTCATTCTCTAAAAATCTTACAGAGAAACTAAAATTTTTATTATAAAGATCTGTTACTATTTTTTTATTATATTCATTTTCATTGTCATAAATATCAATTATTGTAACTATTTCACTCACTAAAGCTCTAGTTAACCCTTTATTTGTTTTAATCCAAAGGCTGTCAAAAAAAACTAAAGATATAGTAACTTGTAGTATAACTATTGGGACTGCTACAATTAATAAACCTCTGTAAAATAATCTTTTAGGTAATATATTTTTTAAAAAGTTACTCAATCCAAAGAACATATCCTTCTCCTCTAATTGTTTGAAGGTACCTAGGACTCTTTGGACTATCTTCAATTTTTTTTCTAAGTCTAGTAACTATTACATCAATTGATCTTTCTTTACCTAAATCAATTAATTTTGTAAGTTCCTCTCTTTTAAAAATTTTTCCAGGGGAATTTATCATCTTTTCTAAAATTATTTTTTCAGTATTATTTATTTTTTGTCTTTTATCATTTTTATAGATAAATAATTTTTTTAGATCTATCTTTGTGTTACCAAATTCAATTACTCTTTTTATTAGTAGCGATTTTGTCTTGTTTAAAATATTATTTATTCTTAAAATCAATTCTTTAGGTTCAAAAGGTTTTGTTAAATAATCGTCCGCACCTATTTCAAGTCCCTCGATTCTTTCAGCTGGCTCTCCTCTTGCAGTCAAAAGTAAAATTGGGGTATTGAATTTACTTTTATATTCTTGGGTAAATTCTAATCCAGTTTTTCCTGGCATCATGATGTCAAGCACTATTAAATCAAATTTAATAATTTTAGTTTTTTCAAAAGCATCATTAGAATTTTTAGCAGTAGATACAAGATAATTATTTTGAGTTAAATATTCTTTTACTAAATCTCTTATTCTGTCGTCATCATCAACAATTAGTATATGGGCTTTAAAATTTTTCATTAATAATTTTTTTGAGTACTTTATCGAAACTTATTACTTCGTCAGAATTTGAACTCAAAAATGCATCATAAATTCTTTTTTTTTGAGCAGAAAAAATTTCTTCAAAAATTTTATTTCCTTCATCAGTTAAATATACATGCTTAACTCTTGTATCGATCTCATCTCTCTTAAATTCTATTGCGTTTATTTCTACTAATTCATTTAAAACTCTATTTAAACTTTGCTTAGTAACCTTGAGCTTTCCAAGTAAACTTGAAATAGTGATCCCCTCGTATAATGATATAAGATGAATTACTTTATTATGTGCAGTTCCTAATGAATGTTTGTCTAAAACTTTTTTAGCATCAGCGACAGTTTCTCTGTACCCACTAAATATTTTTTCTATATATTGTTTTAATTGATGATCTTTTAGGTATAAAAGTTTTTTCATAATGGTAAGTTATATTGACATATTATATATACAAAGATATTTTTTCTAAAAAAAAATCAAATGATACCGTTCGATAAAAGAGAAGGAAAAATCTGGTACAATGGTGATCTTGTTGAATGGCAAGATGCGAAATTGCACGTAATAAGTCATGGACTGCATTATGCTAGTTTAGTTTTTGAAGGGCTTAGAGTTTATGATGGTGAAATTTTTAAATTGCAAGAACATACTGATAGATTGTTCCACTCAGCTAAAAGAATGGATATCTCAATTCCTTATACAAAAGATGAAATTAACAAAGCTTGTAATCAAATAATAAAAATTCAAAATGTTCAGAATGGTTACGTCAGACCTTTTGCCTGGAGGGGAAGTGAAATGATGGGTGTTTCTGCACAAAAAACTAAAATAAATGTTGCAGTTGCAACATGGGAGTGGGGAGACTATTTCGATCCTAAGTTAAAAATAGAGGGAATTAAATTAAATATTTCAAATTGGCGAAGACCAGCCCCAAATACAATACCTTGGGATAGCAAAGCAGCTGGTCTTTATATGATTTGTACACTTTCAAAGCATGAAGCTGAAAGACAAGGATACAGCGAGTCATTAATGTTGGATCATGAGGATAACGTAGCCGAGTCTACAAGTGCAAATATTTTTTTCAAAGACAAAATTGGTGAGCTCCATACTCCTATACCAGACTCTTTTTTGAATGGTATTACTAGACAAACTGTAATTGAATTAGCAAAGTCAAAAAATATTAAGGTGCATGAGAGAAAAATTAAACCAGACGAATTATCAAGTTTTGAAGGTTGTTTTCTAACTGGTACAGCTGCTGAAATAACACCAATATCACAAATTGCTGAAAATAATTATAAAGTTTGTGATGTAATTTTAGACTTATTAGAAAGTTATGGAAAACTTGTTAGAAAAAAGAAAGCTGCCTAATCTTTATTATCTTCAGATATTGCGTGGTCAATCCCTTTTCTTAAATATTCATAAGCTGTATATAAAGTAAGAAAGGCAGAAAGCCATAATAAAATAATTCCAATAGTTTGGGCGTTGTAATCTTGAAAGTTTATAATTTTATTTCCAGTATCCCCTGTCAATAAAACAGAAATTGAAAACATTTGAAGAAATGTTTTTACTTTTGCTAGACTTGAGACGGGAAGTTTAACACTTCCCTTTGCCAAAAATTCTCTTAAACCTGAAATTAATATCTCTCTCGTTAATATAATTATAGCAGCAATCACCTCATAATTTTTAATAGTACCATCCATAACTAACAATATTAGTGCAGTTGCTACTATAATTTTATCTGCAATTGGATCTAAGAGTTCACCGAGTTTAGACTCTTCTTTAAACATTCTTGCCAATAATCCATCTAAAAAATCAGTAAATGATGCGATTACAAATAAAGCAAATGGTATTACATCACCATAAAATCCTGGTAGATAAAATGTAAACACAAATATTGGAACAATTATTATTCTGCCAATTGTGAGATAATTTGGAATTTTGATTTTCATTCGTGAAAAAAATTATATATCTTTTTAGCAACTTTTTCTTCAACTCCTTCAACAGTTTTTATTTCATCTAAGCTAGCGGATTCAACAGCTCTAGCAGATCCAAAATGATTTAAAAGTGCCCTTTTTCTTATAGATCCTATTCCATCAATTTGATCAAGTAAAGACTTGCTAATACCTTTTTTCCTCTTAGCTCTATGAGCGCTAATTGCGAATCTATGGGACTCATCTCTCAACCTTTGTAAAAAAAAGAGAGTAGGGTCGTTCTTTTCAAATTTGAACTCTTTACCATTATGGAAAAAAGTTTCATTTCCACTGTTTCTATATTTCCCTTTTGCAATTGCTATCATAGGAATATCATGCAGTCCTAATTCATTGAGTGTCTCTCTTGCTACAGAATATTGTCCTTTTCCTCCATCGATTATTACTAAGTCAGGCATGGTTAAATAATTATCTTTTTCTTGAACAGCTCTTTTAAATCTTCTATTTAAAACTTCACGCATCATTCCATAATCATCTTGTTCATTCTTTTTAATTTTAATATTAAATTTTCTATATCTCTTCTTAATAAAACCTTCCTCACCATATGTAATTAGTGCACCTACACTATTAGTTCCCTGAATATGACTATTGTCATAAACTTCGACTAAATTAATATTATTTTCTAAATCAAATTTTTTAGATACATTATCAAAAAGCTCTTTATTATTTTGGCTCTCATATATTTTTCTGTTTAAACTATCTTTTGCATTTTTGAGTGCTTGATTTACAACTTTTAGTTTAGAGCCTTTTTTTGCTACTGAAATATTTATTTCTTTGTTTTCTTTTTGTGAAAGTGTTTTTTCAATTAAAACTTTTTCTTTAATATCCTCACTTAAAATTATTGAGCTTGGAACGCTTTTGTTTTCGTAGAATTGAGATACAAAAGAATTAAGGATTTCTTTTATGTTATCGTCTGGATCATGTTTTGGAAAAAAGGCTTGATTACCCCAGTTTTGTTTTGATCTATAAAAAAAAACCTGAATACAAGTTCTTCCAGACTCTTTGTAGCCAGCTATAACGTCTGCTTCTACTAAATTCGCTTCATTAATTCTTTGTGATGACTGAATAATATTTAAAGACTTTATTCTATCTCTTAATATCGCAGCTTTTTCAAAATCTAAATCTTCACTAGCCTTTTCCATTTGGTTAGACAAATTTTTTTGAATTTTTCTTGATTTCCCTGATACGAATTCAATTGCATTGTCTACAGACAGTTTATATTCATCCTCTTCTATATATCCAACACATGGCCCAGAACATCGCCTAATTTGATAAAGAATACATGGTCTCTCTCTTTTTTTAAAAACTGTATCATCACAAACTCTAAGCTGAAAAATCTTTTGGATCATTTTGATGGTCCAATTCGCAGATCCGGCTGAAGCAAATGGTCCAAAATAAAAACCTTCTTTAGTTTTTTTTCCTCTGTGTCGTCTAATTTGTGGCCATTTATCTTGATTACCAATAAAAATGAATGGAAATGATTTATCATCTCTAAGTAGAATATTAAACCTAGGTTTATACTTTTTAATTAAGTTTGCTTCTAAAAGTAGTGCCTCACTTTCATTTGAGGTGCTAGTAATCTCAATTTTAGTTGTTTGAGATAACATTCTCTCGGTTCTGATAATATGATTTTTCTCTGATACATAACTTTTTAATCTATTCGGTAAGTTTTTTGCCTTACCAACGTAAAGTATTTCGTTTTTAGAATTTAACATCCTATACACCCCAGGAAGTTTAGGTATAAGTGGCAACTCTTTTTTTATAGCTTCTTTACCGATATCAGAGCTTATCATGGCTTCTTTTTTTTGAAATTTGGATACCAACGGATGAACAATCTTTCATGATTTCTAATTTCTCAATTTGAAGACTTATTTTATCAATTCTTTTATCTTTGAATAATTCGTCGAATACATCTTCCGCTAATGTTTCAAGAAAATTATAGTGTTTATTTTTTACAAGTTTTTTTATCAATCTTACGATTTTTGAATAATTTACAATTGATTTAATGTCTTTGTCATTTGAAGGTTTTTTATCCTCGTAATTTATCTCTAAATTAAATTTTACTTTCTGAGGAGCCTCTTTTTCAAAATCGAAATATCCAAGCTTTAAATTTAAAATAAGTTCTTTAATAAGTACCTTCTTTTCGTAATTGAAAAGAGTTTTATTCTTATCTATTTTAATAATATTAAGATTATTTTTTTTCATATTATTTAAGTCTTGAGGCAATATAATCTAAAATGACTGGATTATAATATTGAAAACAATCAGCCATATTCATTACATGTCCTGGATTTTTTTGTTTTGAAACATTATCTTTCCAGTCATATCCTCCTACCACACATTTTTTTCCATTAACTTTATAATTCTCTGAAATAACAATTCTTTCAACGCCAGGGACTTCTTCTAACCAATCTGATAACAGTCCTTCATACTTATCTCTAGGATGAGTAAAAGCTAGAACGGGTACATTATTTGATTTTTTAATATTATCAATCTGTCTTTGTCTTAGTTCTGCAGGACCTGGGCGCTTTTTAGCAAATTTTTTTAGTGCCTCTTCAGGACCAACTTTTTTGACTTTATATTTTTTGGAAAGTTTACCAAAACAAGCTTGCATGTACGATATACCTCCACCTACTTTATCAGGATGAGCAGCTAATAACATTAAAGTTAATAGACCACCACAAGAGTGACCTGATATAATAATCTGTTTTCTGGGAACTCCTATATTTACAAATTTTTCAACTAATTCTAAGTTTTTTTCAACTCTTTTATCTAATTTATGTTTACCCACATAAGGAGTTTTAGATTTCCACCAGCTTTTTTTCAATGACATATCACCCGCAAAGTCATTAGAGCAAAAGTTATAAACCATAATTCTCTTACCGTTGATTTCTTCATCTACTAGTGATGCTTGATTCATTAGATCCATTGCCCAAACACATTCATTCTTTTTTGCCCTGTCATTTGTGTTTTGACCATGATTAAAAATAATTATAATTTTATTTTTAGGGTCCTCAACAACAAAACCTTCTTTTACTTTAGCTGATTTAGTAATAAAGCCACTTTTTAAAATTTTAGTAGCATAAACATTATTAGAGATTAATAAAAATATTAAAATTAAAAAAATTTTTTTCATTCTTTTCCTTTCATAATATCTGGTGTTTGCCAGTTCAGATTTTGTCCACTATCAATAGCTAAGACCTGCCCAGTAATAGATATATTTTTAATAAAAAAGTCAACAGCATTACATATCTGTTCAACATCTACTTGTCTTTTTAATGGAGTTGCCATGTATTGTTTTTTGAAATGTTTCTCACTTTGCCTTTTGTTCTTAATTGTAGGACCTGGAGCAATTCCATTAACTCTTATTTTTGGAGCTAAACTCATTGCACTAGTCTTGGTCAAAGTATAAAGGCCTGTTTTACTGATTGTATAAGAAAAAAAGTATGGAGTTAATTTGAATACCCTTTGATCAATTATATTTATAATATTATTATTTTTTCCTCTAATATTTTTAGCAAATTCTTTTGAAAGAAGAGCAGGTGTTCTTAAATTAGTTCTTAAGTGATGCCCCCAACTATCAGTAGTAAAATTCTCTAATTTGTCATTTTCAAAAAGTGATGCGTTGTTTATCAGACAGTCAAAATATTTAAGTTTACTTTTTGCAAACTTAACAATTTTGTTTACATCTTTTTCTACACTTAAATCTCCTTTTACCAAATAAATCTTTGTACCATTTTGTGATAATTCTTTTTTAAGATTTTCTGCCTTTATTTTTGATTTGTTGAAATGAATAACTATTTCAACCCCCTTGCCAGATAGTTTTTTAGCAATAGCAGCGCCAATTCTATTGGCTCCACCTGTAATAATTATTTTATTTGCTTCCATTTCTTTTTACCTTTTTGAGCTCTTGTACCCGGCATACCCATTGTAGATCTTCCTTTAGGGTATATTTTATTTTTTAAGTTATATTGTTTTACTTTAGGATTAAGTGTAACTTCTAACTCAGTACTTTCAAGTTTTCTAATCTCATCTCTTATTTTAGCAGCTTCTTCAAATTCTAGATTTGTGGCAGACTCTTTCATTTTCTTATTAAGTGCCTTGATATGTTTCTTTAAATTACCACCAACATTTGCGCCTGTGCCAATTGTAACATAATCTTTTTCATAGACACTCTCTAGTACATCGCTAATCTCTTTTTTAACAGTAGAGGCACTAATTTTATTTTTTTTATTGTATTCAAGTTGAATATTTCTTCTTCTTTCGGTTTCTTTTATTGCTTTTTTAATGCTTTTTGTCTCTTTATCTGCATATAAGATTACCTTTCCATCTAAATTTCTTGCTGCTCTTCCAATAGTTTGAATTAAGGATGTTTCAGACCGCAAAAATCCTTCTTTATCAGCATCTAATATTCCAACTAATGCACATTCTGGAATATCAAGTCCTTCCCTTAACAGGTTTATGCCAACTAAAACATCAAACACACCTAGCCTCAAGTCTCTCATAATTTCTATTCTCTCAAGGGTATCTATGTCTGAGTGCAAATATCTTACCTTAATTCCATTTTCATGGAGGTATTCTGTCAGATCTTCAGCCATTTTTTTAGTTAATGTCGTAACTAATACTCTATAATTTTTCTCGATAGTCTTTTTACATTCATGCATTAAATCATCGACTTGATTTTTAGCAGGTTTGATTTCAACCGGTGGGTCTATTAGTCCAGTAGGTCTTATAACCTGATCTATAAATTTTCCTTTTGTTTGCTCTAACTCCCATGGACCAGGTGTAGCTGAAACAAAGACTGTTTGAGTTCTCATCATATCCCATTCCTCAAATTTTAACGGTCTATTATCCATACACGATGGAAGTCTAAAGCCATACTCTGCTAATGTACTTTTTCTTGATCTGTCCCCTTTAAACATTCCATTTAATTGAGGTACCGTGACGTGACACTCATCAACAAATATCAATGTATTGTCAGGAAAATATTCAAACAATGTAGGAGGGGGTTCGCCGGGTTTCCTACCTGATAAAAATCTTGAATAGTTTTCAATACCCGCACAGGAACCAGTTGCCTCTATCATTTCAAGATCAAATTTTGTCCTCTCTTCTAACCTTTGTGCCTCAAGCAATTTATTTTGCTCTTTATGTTTTTTAAGAGTTATCTCCAACTCTTTTCTAATATTAATTACTGCTTGTTCTATCGTTGGCTTGGGAGTTATATAGTGACTGTTTGCATAAACCTTAACTAAATTTAATTCTCTTACAAGATCACCTGTTAAGGGATCAAATTCTTCAATTTTTTCCAACTTATCTCCAAATAAGCTAAGTCTCCAAGCTCTATCCTCCAAGTGAGAGGGAAAAATTTCTAAGTATTCGCCTCTTGCCCGAAATGTACCTCTATAGAAATTTTGATCATTCCTTTTATATTGAAGAGCAATTAAAGATTTGATTATTTGTTCTCTATTATAATCATAATTTTTTTGGAGAGTTAAAGTCATTTTACTGTAAGCTTCAACTGATCCTAGTCCATAAATACAAGATACACTTGCAACAATTAAGACATCATCTCTTTCTAAGAGTGATCTAGTAGCAGAGTGTCTCATTCTATCTATTTGTTCATTTATAGATGCTTCCTTTTCTATATAAGTGTCTGATCTTGGTACGTATGCTTCTGGGGTATAATAATCATAATATGACACAAAATATTCAACAGCATTATCTGGGAAAAACCCCTTCATCTCCCCGTAGAGTTGGGCAGCAAGGGTTTTATTTGGAGCAAGTATTAGGGCAGGCCTATTTGTCTCTTCAATTACTTTAGCCATAGTGAAGGTTTTGCCTGATCCCGTAACACCTAATAAAACTTGATTAAACTCATTCTTCTTTGCACCATTTACTAAATTTTTAATAGCTTCTGGTTGGTCACCAGCTGGTTTAAAATCAGATTTAATTTTAAATTTCTTTCCACCTTCAAGTTTTCCACCAATTTTTGGATTTTTACTTTGAATATCTGTAATTAAATCTTGATAAGTATTTTCCATATATTAAATAAAGTAATAGAATATAAACAATTTTCAATGAGCATAATATCTAACAGTCTTAAAAGAATTAAACCATCTCCTACCATCGCAGTTACGCAGAAAGCAAGAGAATTGAAAGCTGCTGGCAAAGATGTAATTGCTCTAGGCGCAGGCGAACCTGATTTTGACACACCTAATAATATAAAAAAGGCTGCTGTTAAAGCGATCAGAATAGGGGATACTAAATACACACCAGTTGATGGAACACCCGCAATTAAAAATGCAGTAATTAAAAAGTTTAAAAGGGAAAATAACTTAACTTATACCTCTGAACAGATAACAGTAGGTACTGGCGGAAAACAAGTTTTGTATAATGCTTTTGTAGCAACATTAAATAAAGGTGATGAAGTTATTATTCCTGCTCCATTTTGGGTATCGTATCCAGATATGGTTTTGCTTGCTGGTGGTAAACCAAAATTTATTAAATGTGGAGAGGAAGATAGTTTTAAATTAACACCTACAAAACTTAAAAAAGCAATAACGAAAAAAACAAAATGGATAATTTTAAATTCTCCTTCAAATCCAACTGGTGCAGCATATACAAAAAAAGAAATTATTAATTTAGGAAAGATATTATTAAAAAATAAGAATATTTTTATCTTGAGTGACGATATTTATGAGCATGTAAAATTTGATGATTTTAAATTTTTTACAATAGCACAAATTAAGAAACTTAAAGATAGAACACTTACAATGAATGGGGTAAGCAAAGCATATGCCATGACTGGTTGGAGAATTGGTTATGCAGCTGGTCCTAAAAATATCATAGCCGCAATAAGAAAAATCCAGTCGCAATCGACCTCAAATCCATCATCTATAAGTCAAGCAGCTGCCGTTGAAGCTTTGAATGGAACTCAGAGTTTTATAAAAAAAAGAGCTAAATCTTTTAGCGACAGGAGAAATTTTGTTGTGAATTATTTAAATAGTATTCCAGGGATTACTTGCTTAATGCCAAAAGGCGCGTTTTATGTTTTTCCAAGTTGTAAAGGGTTAATTGGAAAAAAAACAAAAATAAAAAATGATACAGACTTTGTGCAAAAACTTCTTGAAAAACAGAATGTAGCTGTAGTTCAAGGTTCTGCATTTGGACTTGATGGTTATTTTAGAATTTCATACGCAACATCAATGAAAAAATTAAAGATTGCTATGGAACGAATTAAGCTTTTTTGTGAAAGTTTAGGCTAAATTTAGTCTAATTACCGATTTTGCTGCATCTATTACTGAAACTTCTGGTTCTATAAATTTCATTTGAAGAATCTCCTCAGCATATTTTGTATCTGTTTCCATTTTAAGACCTAAATCAGGAACTAAATTTTTTGCACTTGAATCTAAATAACTTATAAGTTTAACCATAAAATTAGGTAATTCTTTCTTAGGAAGTTTCTTAGAATGACTTGGAATGTTTTCAGCCATTATTTTTGACAATTCGAGAATTGATCTAGTTTCAGATCCTACAATTAATCTTCTACCTTCAGCTTTTTTATTGTTTAATGATAAAACATGTGCTTTGGCTATATCTTTAACATGGGATATCATCACTGAAAATTTTGGAGCAGCTGGATATTTACCTTGCAGTAATTGTTTAATATATTCCATTGATGTACAACTTTTCTCATTCAAAAAATCTCCTAAAACAAAACCAGGATTAATACAAGTGAGTTTATTTTTAATACCTTTACTTTCCATAAGTTCCCAAGCAGCTCTTTCAGCTCTAGTTTTAGATACAAAATAATCTGTAGTTTTGTTCCATTCTAAGTCAGTCCAATCATTTTCTCCAAATGTATAAGGGTTTGTTCGGTTTGGTTTTCTATACATACAAACTATTGAAGATGTTTTTACAATATGTTCTACTTTTGCATTTATTCCTGCATTTAAAACTCTCAAAGTTCCATCTTTTGCAGCTGGAGTAAGAGATTCTCTGTCATTTGAAACTTTTAATGGGAAAGGAGAAGCTATATGAATAATATATTTGCAACCTTCGGCGGCTTTATCCCAACCGTCATCTTTTAATAGATCTAATTCAACAAAGGATAGTTTTTCTGTTGAAGCATTATTTTCCTCAAGTGTTTTTTTTGTTATTTCAATCGAATTAATATCCCTAACTGTACCTAATACCTCATAACCAGAATTTAATAATTCTATAGCAACATGTTTTGCAATAAATCCACCGATACCAGTCAATAAAACTTTTTCACCCATGTAATTGTAAAATTATTTTGATTTTCTTTTTTTCTCTAAGCCAAAAACAGGAGAATTCCTGAATCTTAGAACTAATATAGCTATTGCAATTAGCACAATTGCTCCAGCTTCATACAGCAATACTTCTGGATTTATTGATTTTCCTTGTAATATTATAAATCTAGCAAGTGCTGTTATAGCAATAAACAATGGCAATGTTATTTGAATAGATTGACTCTCCCAAAATACTCTGACCATAGCTAAAACCTCTAAATAAAGAAATAGTAATAGCAAATCAGCTAAAGTGACTTTTTGAACTTCAATCATTTGATATATTTCTATACCAAACGCAATAACAGTAGCCCCAAGTATTATTACTAAAGCTAATAATTGAATTTGTTTTACAATATTCTCCATAAAATTATTTTATAAATGATATTTTATTAATTTGCAGCTAAATATTTCTCTGCCTCTAATGCAGCCATACAGCCCATTCCTGCTGCAGTTACTGCCTGCCTATAAATTTTATCTTTCACATCTCCAGCTGCGTAAACTCCTGGAATATTAGTCTCGGTAGAATCGCTTTTAGTAATTAAATAGCCTGTGCTATCCATTTCTAGCTGATCTTTAAATAAAGATGTAGCAGGATCATGTCCAATAGCTATAAATAATCCATCTATTTTTAAATCTGATGTTTCATTAGTTTTTACATTCTTAATTTTTAATCCTTTTACATTTTTTGGCTCATCGTCACCTACTACCTCTTCAACAACAGAGTCCCAAATAATCTCAATTTTTTTATTTTCCATTAATTTTTTTTGTAAAAGTTTTTCAGCTCTTAGTTCATCTCGTCTATGAATTAATTGTACTTTTGATGCAAATTTTGTAAGAAACATAGCTTCTTCTACTGCAGCATTTCCTCCACCAACAACTGCAACTGTTTTATCTTTGAAAAAAAAGCCATCACATGTTGCACAAGCTGATACTCCAAATCCCTTAAATTTTTGTTCAGATTCAATGTTTAACCATCTTGCTTGTGCTCCAGTCGAAATTATAATCGAGTCTGCGGTATATTTTTGTCCTCCGTCACCAATCGCCTCAAACGGTTTAGATTTTAAATTTACTGACTGGATATGATCTTCAACTAAATCTGTTCCAACTGCTTTTGCCTGCTCTCTCATTTGTTCCATTAACCATGGTCCTTGAATAACATCTGCAAATCCAGGGTAGTTCTCAACATCAGTTGTTATAGTTAATTGACCACCCGGTTGCATACCAGCAACCAACATTGGTTTAAGCATAGCTCTCGCAGCATAAACAGCAGCAGTATAACCAGCTGGCCCTGATCCAATTATTAACACTTTTGTATGTTTAGTTGGTTTTTCACTCATACAGGTCTATATAGTAAATAATGAGCAAATTAAAAGGTATATTATTGACTGAGGGCATGCACGGCATGCTTAGCCAAGTAGAAGGTTTAGCCAAAGCTCTTGATCTTGATTTTACTCACCACAAGGTTGAACTTAAAAATTTATGGAGTTTAATTCCACCAAAATTTACGCCAATTTCTCAAAATGTTTACAAAAAAATAAACTATTCAGATTTTGATATAATAATTTCTTGTGGAAGAAAAAGTATAATTCCATCAATCCATTTAAAAAGTATATCAAACAAAAAAGTTTTTAATATTCATATACAAGATCCAAAAATAAACTTTGATTATTTTGATTTTATTGTAGCACCCGAACATGACGGAATTAGTGGTTCAAATATAATTAATACGAAAGGTGCAATTCACTATCTTACAAAAGACGAAATAGAAGAAAATAAGGATTACTTAAACTCATTTATAAGAAAAGATAACAGAAAGATTTGGTGCTTAATTATGGGAGGACCAACCAAATATTATGATTATTCAACAAAAAATATGAAACATATTTTTTCAATTTTCTATAAGCTTTTAAAGAAAAAAGATTTTCAACTTGTCGTAATTCCATCAATGAGGACACCAGTAAATACCATTCATTATGCTAAAGAATTTTTTGGAGAAAATCATACAGTTATAATGAATGTAGATAAAAAAGCCTACTTATCTGCTTTGGCTATTTCAGAGAAAATAATAGTTACTTGTGACTCAAGCTCAATGATCTCTGAGGCTGCTTTAACAGGAAAACCTATTTATATTGCAAATATTTTGCCTAAAAAAAATGATATTCGGTTCCAAAGATTTCGAAATTTGTTTAGAGATTTAAATATCACTAGAAATCTTGGAGAAGATATCGAAAATTGGACCTATCAAAGTCTGGACGAAACTAATAGGGTAGCGAAAATTATAAAAGAAAAAATTAATTATTAATGTCATTTTTAAATTCAATACAAAACGACTCAAAAAAATTTGATAATCCATTTGAGCATTGGGAATTAAATAAACCTCTAACAGATGATCAAATAAATGAAATAATAGGAGCAGATATATCTGACCCAGCAAAACATAACCTTAATTATGATGGAACCAGAGCTATTGATGGAGGTGAGGGAAAATTTAGAAAAGGAATTTCAGATGGTGGAAAAGCTTTAAAATTTCGATGTTTTGTAACTCATGAAAATACCAGAGAATTTCCAGGACTTACAAATTTAATTAAAGAACTTCAAAGTAAAGAAACTTATCTAAAAATTTCTGAATTAATAAATAAAGATTTGTCCAATTCTTATGTACGAGTTGAGGTTATATGTGATCGAGAAGGTTTTTGGCTGAAACCACATTGTGATATTAAGGAAAAACTTATGTCATGTTTATTATTCGTTAACAAACATAATGAAAGTGAGGAACTTGGTACAGATTTTTATGATAGTGATTTAAAGCTAATTAAAACATTACCTTATAAAGATAATTATGGATATTTTTTTTCTAGCGGACCCAATACTTGGCATGGAATGGAAAAGAAAGAAATAATTAAAGAGAGAAGGTGCTTACAAGTAAATTATGTGACTTTTAAAACTGATTGGAAAGTTGAAAATTAATTCTCCCAATCAAATCTGGGAAACGTATCAAATACTTTAAAAATTCCCTCAGACCAGGTGTTGCAGACTTTAGAATAATCTTCATCATTTAAACTTAAACATTTTAATGACGCTAATTTATTTTCATCCTTTTTGTAAATTGCAAAATCAATGGGAGGGCCTACAGTTAAGTCACTTTTTAAAGTAGAGTCCATAGAAATTAGTGCACACCTTGATGCATCTCCAATTGATACATCTGGTTTAATAACTCTATCAAGTATTGGTTTGCCATACTTAACCTCACCAATCACCAGATAAGGTTTACTATCTGCTGGTCTTATATAATTTCCCTGAGGATATATAAGATAAAGCTCTGGCTTTTGTCCTTTTATTTGACCACCTATTATAAAAGTTGAACCTAGAAGTACATTATCAGTATTTATCCCTTGAGGAGACGAATGTTTAATATTAAGAGATCCAACATAAGATGCAACTTGCTCAAAGTCTTTACATGTATTTAAATTGAGTATCCCCGATGAGCTTTTTAAATCCTTCTCTACGGATTTGTAAACAGCTTGCGATGTTCCTAAATTACCAGATGTTACCATTACAATTGTTCTATCACCAACATCATGAGTAAACATTTTTGAATAAATATTTACATTATCTAAACCTGCATTAGTTCTCGAGTCTGATGCAAAGACTAATCCTTCGTTTGTCTTAATTCCAATACAGTAAGTCATGAGCGATTTTTATTTAAAAATGACATAATTATCAAATATTTTATGTCATAGCAGCTATTTGTATTTAGCAATTGTTTTGCAATTTATTTTATCAAAAATTGTAGAATGTCTGTTTCTCTATGGAAAAATTATGACTCAAAATCTGCATATGATGGATATTTGACAGAGGAAAATAAGATTAGAAAACATGCTAGAATAATGACTGGCATCTTAGAAAGACATGGGACAAAAAAACTTCAGGAAATTGAAAAAAATTGCCAGAGTACTATAAGTGCTAGAGGTATTAATTTTAGGGTTTACGCAGCAAATAATAGAGCAGAGGAAAAAAAATGGCCATTAGATATTATACCAAGAATTATTCCGAAGTCTCAATGGAATAAAATATCAAGAGGATTAATTCAAAGAGTTAAAGCATTAAATTTATTTATAGATGACGTATATAATAAAAAAAAAATTTTTAAGGACAAGATTGTACCAAAAGAATTAATATTTAATTCACCTTATTATTTAAAAGAATGTGAAGGTTTTTCTCCAAAGTATAAAGCTTGGGCAAATATATCAGGAATTGATTTAATAAGAAATATTAATGGGGAATACTTAGTTCTTGAAGATAATTTACGTGTCCCATCTGGGGTATCTTATATGTTAGAAAATAGAATGGTAATGAGGGATGTATTTCCCGAATTATTTACTAGATATAAAGTTTCCTCTATCCACCAGTATTCTAATAAACTTTATCAAAGTATGGTTGAGTGCATACCAAAAAAAACTGACAATCCTCATATGGTTGTTTTAACACCAGGCATTTACAATTCAGCATACTTTGAACATTCATTTTTAGCTCAACAAATGGGAATAGCCTTGGTTGAAGGTAAAGATTTATTTGTCGAAAATGATTTTGTTTACATGAAAACAGTTAAAGGAAAATTAAAAGTTGATTGTATATACAGAAGATTAGATGATACTTTCCTTGATCCAAAAGTATTTAATAAAGAGTCAGTCATCGGAGTTCCAGGTTTATTTAAATGTTGGAAAAAGGGAAATGTTGGCATTATTAATGCCCTTGGAACTGGAGTTGCAGATGATAAGGCTGTTTATTCTTATGTTAATAAAATGATTGTCTATTATTTAGGTGAGCAACCTAAACTTAACCAAGTAGAAACATTTTTGTGTGAAAACAAAGTTCATAGGCAACACGTAATTGAAAATATAGCTAAGCTTGTTGTTAAACCAGCAAATGCTTCAGGTGGATATGGAATAATGATTGGTCCGAAAGCACCAAAAAAAGAGCGAGAAGAGATGGTAAAAAAGATTAAAAAAAATCCTCGAGAATTTGTAGCTCAACCTTTGGAAATATTATCAACAATACCAACTATTTGTGAAAATGGTATTGAGCCAAGACATTTAGATTTAAGGCCCTTTATATTAACTGGCAAAACTTCTTACGTTACAACTGGTGGTCTTACAAGGGTTGCTTTGAGAAAAGGAAGTACCATAGTAAATAGTTCTCAAGGAGGTGGGTCTAAAGATACAATGGTTGTTGATGCTTAGTTTTCTTGAAGAGCTTTTACTTTAAGTTTTTTTGTTTTTAGAGCATTTATCGCTTCTAAAAACGAATATGCAGTAGACATATTTGTACAATAAGGAATTTTATTAGCCAAGGTTCCTCTTCTTAAAGCTTTTGCATCACTGATTCTATTTTCACTATTTCCACCCCCAGTGTTAATTACCAATGAGATTTTTTTTGAATTAAGTACATCTACTATGTGAGGTTTGCCACTACTTACTTTATTAATTTTTCTGCACTTCATACCATTTTTAATTAACATATCTGCAGTCCCTTTAGTTCCTGACAAAGAAAATCCCAATTTTAACAACCTTTGTGCAATACCAATTATTTCTTGCTTATGAGAGTCTTTTACAGATAAAAATGCTAAACCTTTTGTTGGTAATGAATTTGCTGCTGCTATCTGACTCTTGGCTATTGCCATACCAAAGTCATCATCAAACCCCATCACTTCTCCAGTAGATTTCATTTCTGGTCCAAGCAATAGATCACTGTCAGGAAATTTATTGAATGGGAATACTGCCTCTTTGACTGCAAATTTTTTATTGGTTTTATATTTTAATTTGTACTTTGAAAGTTTTTCTCCTGCCATTATTCTGGATGCAATTTTAGCTAGCGGAACCCCATTAGCTTTTGAGACAAATGGCACAGTTCTACTTGCTCTTGGGTTTACTTCTATAACAAATATTTCATCCTTTTTTATTGCAAATTGAATATTTAAAAGCCCTTTAACTTTTAGTGCTAATGCTAATTTTCTAGTTTGGATTTTAATTTCTTTTAAAAGATTATCTTTGATTGATACTGGAGGTAAGCAGCATGCCGAGTCCCCAGAATGAACTCCTGCCTCTTCAATGTGTTGCATGATACCCGCAACATAAACATCTTTACCATCAGAGATAGCGTCTACATCAACTTCCATGGCATGATCTATAAATTTATCTATTAAAATTGGATTTTGTTCTGAGGCTTTAAATGCTTCATTAACAAACTTTTTAAGTTGGCTTTTATCATGAACTATTTCCATCGCTCTTCCACCCAAAACATACGAAGGTCTTACAACAACTGGAAGACCAATGTTTTCACTTATTTTTATTGCCTGATCAAATTTATTAGCTATTCCACTTTTGGCTTGTCTTAAATTTAACTTGATTAAAAGATCTCTAAATCTATCTCTATCCTCTGCTAAATCAATTGAACCATATTGAGTACCAAGTATTGGTAATTTGTTTTCATGTAAAAATTTTGCTAGTTTAATTGGAGTTTGACCTCCAAATTGAGCAATAACTCCAACAAGATTTCCTTTTGATTTTTCTTTTAAAATAATATTTTGAACATATTCTTCTATAAGAGGCTCAAAATATAATCTATCACTTGTATCATAATCTGTCGAAACAGTCTCAGGATTGCAATTTACCATAATTGTCTCAAATCCAGCTTCCTTTAGAGAAAAGCTTGCCTGACAACAACAATAATCAAACTCTATTCCTTGCCCAATTCTATTTGGACCTCCTCCTAGAATAATTATTTTTTTCTTATTACTAGGATCAGCCTCACACTCAGTATTCAATGAAAAATTTCTTTGATACGTTGAATACATATATGGAGTAAAGGATTTAAATTCTGCTGCGCAAGTATCTACTTTTTTAAAGACAGGCAAAACTTTAAGTGCAACTCTTTTAGATCTAACTATTTTCTCTTTAATTCCTGTAAGTTTTGATAATTTTTTATCTGAAAAACCAATGGATTTAATTCTATTAAACTCATGGTATGTTTTTGGAATTCCTTTCTTAATTATTTTTTTTTCTTCATTAACAAGATCTTTGATTTGATTTAAGAACCAAGGATCAACTTTAGATAGTTTATATATAGTTTTTAATGAAATATTTTTCCTAAAAGCTTCACCAATTAATAGTAGTCTATTTGGAATGCTGACTTTTAAATTTTTTAGAATCTCTTTTTTTGAATAATTAAAAAAATTGTCCAATCCAGATAATCCAGTTTCTAATGAAACCAAAGCTTTTTGGAAGGATTCTTTAAAGTTTCTACCAATTGCCATTGCTTCACCAACTGATCTCATTGAGGTTCCAAGTACAGCTTTGGTGTCAGAAAATTTCTCAAATGTAAATCTAGGTATTTTTGTAACAACATAATCAATTGTTGGTTCAAATGAAGCGGGCGTTACTTTTGTTATCTCATTTTTTAATTCATCAAGAGTATATCCAACTGCAAGTTTAGCAGCTACTTTTGCAATTGGAAAACCTGTGGCTTTGGAGGCTAGAGCTGAGGATCTCGATACCCTAGGGTTCATCTCAATTATAACCATTCTTCCATTTCTAGGATTAATTGCAAACTGTACATTTGACCCTCCCGTCTCAACTCCAATTTTTCTCAAACAAGCAATAGAGGCATTTCTCATGACTTGGTATTCTTTATCAGTAAGAGTTAATGCTGGAGCGACAGTAATTGAGTCTCCAGTATGTATTCCCATCGGATCTACATTTTCTATAGAACAAATGATTATACAGTTGTCATTTCTGTCTCTTACAACCTCCATTTCAAACTCTTTCCACCCCTCTAAAGACTCCTCAATTAAAACTTGATTTTGAGGTGACTCATTCATTCCATTTCGAACAAGTTTAAAGAATTCTTTTTTACTTTTTGCAATTCCGCCACCTAATCCGCCAAGTGTGAAAGACGGTCTTATAATTACTGGCAAACCAATTTCTCTTAAACATTTTGAGGCATCTTTGAAATTATTTATAATCCTTGATTTGGGTAAATCTAAACCAATGTCAGACATATTTTTTCTGAATTTTTTTCTATCTTCAGCATTTTCAATTGCTTTTGATTTTGCACCTATTAACTCAATTTTGTATTTTTTTAAAAGACCAGATTTTTCAGCACTTATTGCTAAATTTAAAGCTGTCTGGCCGCCCATAGTAGGTAGAATTGCATTAGGCTTTTCTTTTTTAATTACTTCTTCAAGAACTGGAATTGTAATAGGCTCTATGTAAGTTTTGTCAGCAACTCCAGGGTCAGTCATAATAGTTGCAGGATTCGAATTTATTAATACCACCTCAAAACCTTCATCTTTAAGCGCTTTGCAGGCTTGTGTGCCTGAATAATCAAATTCGCATGCTTGTCCAATAATTATAGGACCTGCACCAATAACTAATATTTTTTTAATGTCTTTTCTTTTTGGCATATTTTTTTACATCTTGAATAAAATTTTTGAATAAATATTGACTATCCTGTGGTCCAGGATTTGCCTCAGGATGGTATTGAACCGAAAAAACTGGTCTACTTTTTAATTTTATTCCTTCAATAGTATTATCAAAAAGTGACTTATGAGTTATTTGAATTTTTTTAGACAAGCTTTTTTCTATTACAACAAAACCATGATTTTGGCTTGTAATCTCAACTTTGTTGTTAATTAAATTTTTTACTGGATGATTTGCTCCTCTATGACCTAACTTCATTTTTTTTGTTTTGGCATTTA
Organism: uncultured Pelagibacteraceae bacterium; assembly: GCA_902545635.1. Lineage (GTDB taxonomy): Bacteria > Pseudomonadota > Alphaproteobacteria > Pelagibacterales > Pelagibacteraceae > Pelagibacter. The sequence continues at coordinate 29,262 of CACCGT010000011.1, forward strand.
ATGCCAAAGCTAAAATTTGATGGCCTAAGCAAATGCCAAAGATTGGATAATTCCACTTTATTAATTTTTGTATGGTTTTAATTGCATATTTACCAGTAGCTGCTGGGTCACCTGGACCATTTGATAAAAAAATTCCATCTGGTTTTAATTTTGAAATCTCCTCAGCGGTTGTCTTGCAAGAAACTACTTTTACATCACAATTATAATCAGAAAAATATCTTAAAATATTTTTTTTTATTCCATAATCAATTGCAACTATCTTAAATATTTTTTTGTTATTTTTTTTATACCCGTTCTCTTTTTTCCAAGTTTTAAAACCTTTCCATGAATAAGTTTTTTTTGTTGAAACTTCTTTTGCAAGATCTAGGCCGTCTAGCCCAGGCCATTTAATTGAATTATTAATTAATTTTTTAATATTAAATTTACCTTTCTTATTATTTGATATCGTTCCTTTTGGGGCACCTTTGTCACGAATAAAATTTGTTAAACTTCTTGTATCTAATCCAGTCAATCCAACTATTTTGTTTTTTTTAAGCCATTCATCTAAGGTTTTTAAAGCTCTATAATTTGAGGGAGATGTAATCTCAGAATTAAATATTACACCTTTCGTCCACACTTTATCAGACTCTAAATCTTCATTATTAGTTCCAACATTTCCAATATGAGGAAATGTAAAGTTAATAATTTGACCAGCGTACGATGGGTCCGATATAATCTCTTGGTATCCAGTTAAAGAAGTGTTAAAGCAAACTTCTCCAGTGGCTGTGCCCTGATATCCAAGACCAATACCTTTAAAAACTATCTTGTTATCTAAAACTAAAATACCTGTTGGAAATTGATGTTTAATTGCAATTTTATTTTTTTGTTTTTCTTTCAATTACAACTCATGAGTTAAAGGTCTATACAATAAAACCTTTTTTTGCGCAACACATCTAATGTATATTGTGTAAAAAATTTTTTTTTCTTTTTGAAGAATTTTTTTGGTGCGATAAAATTATACTATGAGCTTAAGAGAAAAAATCGAAACAGACTATAAAAGTGCATTAAAAGCGAAGGATAAAAATAAAATATCAACTTACAGGTTAATTTTGTCAGGAATTAAGGATTTGGATATTAGCAACAGATCTCAAGTTGATAAAAAAGAGACTGATGACGAGGACGTTAAAAAGCTTTTAAAAAAAATGATAAAGCAAAGAACCGAATCAATAGAAATGTACAAAAAAAATAATAGAAATGATCTTCAAGAAGTAGAGGAGAAAGAAGTGGAAGTAATTAGTCAATATTTGCCTCAACAACTTAGCGATGAAGATACTAGGAAGTTATGTTCTGAAATTATTAATTCTACTGGAGCAAGTTCAATTAAAGATATGGGCAAAGTGATGGGTGAATTAAAAAAAAATAATGCTGATAGTATTGATTTCTCTAAAGCCGGAGCAATGATAAAAGAATTGCTGAACCAAAAATGAAGTATCCAAAAGAGTATTTAGAGGAAATAAAAACAAGATTAAAAGTTTCAACAGTTGTATCTAAAACTGTAAATTTAAAAAAAAGAGGCAAAGAGTATGTAGGCTTGTCTCCGTTCAAAACTGAAAAAACTCCTTCTTTCACTGTAAATGATGAAAAGGAGTTTTATCATTGTTTTAGTACTGCAGAACACGGAAATATTTTTGATTTTGTAATGAAAACACAAAATTTAAAATTTGGGGAAGCCGTTAAGTCACTCGCAAATCTTGCAGGTATGCAACCTTATACTTTTTCTAAAGAAGATGAGATTAGAGAAAAAAAATGGAATAATTATAAGTCTATATTAAATAAATATGTAGATCATTATCATGACGAGTTGTTAAAAAATTCAAATTCAATTAGGGCTAAAGATTACCTCAAAAAAAGAGGTTTAACTAAAGAGGAAGTCCAAAAATTTAAGATTGGATTCGAAACAAATGACTTAAACTTCCAACAAAATATTTTTAAGGAATTTAATGAAAATGAAATCAAAGACACTGGCCTTTTTTATTTTGACGAAAATAAAAAGAAATATGTTTCAAGATTTAGAGACAGAGTAATATTCCCTATAAAAAATATTTCTGGTGATCCTATTGCTATTGGTGGAAGAATTTTAAATGACAATAAGTATTTGGCAAAATATATAAATTCTCCTGAGACTCCCTTTTTTAAAAAAGGATCAAATCTTTTTAATTTGGATTTTGCACGCAAATTATCAAATAACGTAAACAATATTTTTTTAGTTGAAGGTTATATGGATGTGATCGGATTAAGTAAAAATAAAATAGATAATGTTGTTGCCAATTTAGGGACATCTTTGACAAGTAGGCAAATTTTAACTTTAAATCAGTTTTTTGATGAAATAGTTATATGTTTTGATGGTGATGATAGTGGTTACAAAGCTGCATTAAGAGCAGCAGAAAATTCTATAATTGAATTAAAACCTGAGAAAAAAATCTCTTTTCTATTTTTGCCCGAAAAACACGATCCAGACAGTTTTGTAAATAAAAATGGTAAAGATTTTTTTCTTGAATTTTCTATAAATAATTCAGTTTCCATTCATAAATTTATTTACAACCATTATTTTAAAGAAATGGATGATAACCCTTCTTCTAGAGCAACTTTTGAAAAAAAATTGAGATCTATATCTTCAACTATTAAAGATGAATTTATCAGAAAATATGTACTTGAATATTTTTTAGATAAGATTTCAGAACTTACACCAAATACTATTTCAAAATATAAAAAAAATTATTCAAAGATTACCAAATCACTCAAATCAACACAAAATTATTACAATGAAACTAAGTCTTTCAAAGCAATTGATATTAAAGAATTTTCATTCTTATACATTTTGTTAAAAAAACCAGAATTAATAAAAGATAATTTTGATTTAATTGAAAATGTGAAGTTATTTAGCAGTGAAAATAAGTTGTTACTAAAGGAAATATTAGTTCAAACAAATAACTTTGAAAATACAGTTATTGAAAAAATTAATGTCGATCAGAATTTAATAGATAGAGTTTTAAAATATGCATCAATTAAGCACATTATGATTAAAAATTTTAATGATGATGAAAAAATACTTGAAATTTTATCTGAGATCACAAGAGATTTGAAAAATTATGAACTAGAAATAAGAATAGAGGAATTAGAATCAAGATTTTCTAAGGATTTGAGTGAAGTGACATTTAATGAGTTAAAAGAGCTTAAAAAACTGCAAAAAATCAATTAAATTTTAACCAAAATCACATAGATTTTTTTAATTTAAGCATTATATACAGTCTGAACTTTTTAATTGTGGAACGTATAATTACAAAATCATTTGCAAGGTTGATGGGCAGGGGTGTCCATAGAGGATTCATTACCTATGAAGAATTAAATAAATCTTTAGGAAAAAGAAATTTATCTAATGAAAATTTAGAGCAAGCATTTATCCATATTCTTAATGAGAAAATAATATTAGTTGAAAAGAAAGCAGATTTTAAGGTTTTAAGAAAAAAGGATAACGGTTCTAAAGAGGAGGGAAAATCAGTAGAAAAAAGTGACGATCCAATAAGAATGTATTTAAGAGAGATGGGAGGCGTTGAACTTCTTTCTAGAGAAGGTGAAATTGCTATAGCAAAAAGAATAGAGGCTGGAAAAGATGTAATGTTAAATGCTCTTTCACAAAGCCCAATAACAGCACAACAGTTTTTTGAGTGGAATAAAAAGCTCCATAATGACGAAATATTGGTAAGAGAAATTATAGATATAGATACAAATTACATGGAAGATGAGGATACTGGTCAAAGTGCAAAACAAAAAAAATCAGACGATAGTGGTAATAATCAAAATGATGAGGATGGCACTAACACTTCAGAGGACGATGAATTTAATCCAACTCTTGCGGCTATGGAGACTGAAATTAAACCTAAAGTTTTACAGACAGTAAATAATCTAACAAAAGAATATAATAAGTTAATAAAATATCAAAACGAAAAACTAAATTGTTTACTAAATTCAAAACAATTCTCACCATCGAAGGAAAAAAATTATAAAAAAATTGTTGACGATATATTAGAAAACATAAAAACTTTACAACTTTCACCTTCGGTATTAGAGGACTTAGTACAAAAACATTATGTTGAAAACCGAAAAATAATTTCATTAGAAGGTAATTTGTTAAGGTTCGCTTTAAATGAAAAAATTTCTAGGGATGAATTTATTAAATTTTATGTTGGTAATGAAATTAATCCGAATTTAAAAAACTTTTTAGATACAAATGATGTATGGAAGAAATTTTTTCAAAAATATAAGAATGAATTTAAGAACATTAGAGATAGGCTCATCGAGATAAGTAATAAACTTGGTATCTCAGTTACTGATTATAAATTAATGGTAAGCAGAATACAAAAAGGTGAAAAAGAGTCGCGAATTGCAAAAAAAGAAATGGTCGAAGCAAATCTAAGATTAGTTATATCTATAGCCAAAAAGTATACAAATAGAGGTTTGCAATTTTTAGATTTAATCCAAGAGGGAAATATAGGTTTAATGAAAGCAGTTGATAAATTTGAGTATAGAAGAGGTTATAAATTTTCAACTTATGCTACGTGGTGGATTAGACAAGCAATTACAAGATCAATAGCGGATCAAGCTAGAACAATAAGAATTCCTGTACACATGATTGAAACTATAAATAAAATTGTTAGAACTCAAAGGTTAATTTTAAGCGAATTTGGCAGAGAAGCAACTCCTGAAGAACTATCAAAAAAACTGAGAATGCCATTAGAGAAAGTAAGAAAAGTGCTAAAAATCTCAAAGGAACCTGTATCTTTAGAAAAACCTGTTGGAGATGAAGAGGATAGTAGTTTGGGAGATTTTATTGAAGACACTAAAGCCCTAGCTCCTCTTGAACAAGCAATAAAGTCAAATCTAAGTGAAGCTACTACAAAAATATTATCAACTTTAACTCCAAGAGAAGAGAGAGTTTTGAGAATGAGATTTGGAGTTGGAATGAATACAGATCACACTCTAGAGGAGGTTGGGTTACAGTTCTCTGTAACAAGAGAAAGAATTAGACAAATAGAGGCCAAAGCACTTAGAAAGTTAAAACACCCTAGTAGATCAAAACAACTTAAAAGTTTCTTAGAAAGTTAATAGGGCCGTTAGCTCAATAGTAGAGTACTGCATTGACATTGCAGGGGTAGTTGGAGCGTAACCAACACGGCCCACCAATTTAATGAATTATCTGCAATTGATAACTCTTGAAAAATGTTATAACAAGAGTAGATTTTTGGGCCTGTAGCTCAGTTGGTTAGAGCAGTACACTCATAATGTATTGGTCCCAGGTTCGAGTCCTGGCGGGCCCACCATTATTTTATTATAAATTCTTCTAAAGATTTAAATAAAAAATTAATATCACCATTATTATTTTGTATAATTGACTTAAATTCTTCTTTTTGTGTTCTGGCCAGACTTAAACCCTCAACTATAAGGTCTCTAATAATTGGTCTCTCAGGATTTTTTGTATAGATTCTCCAGTCTATTTTTAATTCTGGATTTTTTGATGTTTCTTCTAATATAGTATTTACTATGGTGTATTTATCATTAATTTTTTTTTCTGAAACTACGTTAATTTTTGGATTTGAATAGTCGACTAATCTACTTGAAAAACTTTTTAAAAAATAACTTTTAAATAGCTTTTTATATTTTATTTTTTCATCTTCATTAAGATTTTTACGATATTTTCCTAGTACGTACATGCTAATCCCATCAATATCAACACTTGTTTCTGCAATATTATTTAGTTTTATAATCTTAGACTCAACAGGGTCTTTACTAGATAAAATTTTCGAGGCTTCATTAACTATTTCAGAAATTAATTCACTTGGCTCTTTTGCTTTTGAAGGAGTAATTATTAAAGTAATAAATAAAAAAAAATAAAATAATTTTGTTTTAATCATTCATAGTTATTGAGTATCAATTTCTTCCCAATCATCATCGTTCATAGTCTCAGTAGTCTCACTTGAATTTAGAATTTTCCTTTTTCTATCTTGTAAGTATAAACTCCTAACAGATGCGTATAAGTCCATAGAATTTTTTTCAAGACTATCAAATGCTTCCAAATTTTTAGCTCTAAAATCAACACCTGCAGTCAGTCTAGAATAATAATAGTCAGAATTTTCAAAGTATTTAGTATCATTTGCTATAGTTACATTGTACCAAGCATCACCGCCACTGAAATTAGCGAGAGAGCCTAAGCTATCTCTAACAGTTGTTGGTCCAAGCACTGGTAAAACAAAATAACATCCTTCTTTTACTCCCCAAGTTCCAAGCGTTTGACCATAATCTTCTTTATCTAATTTATTTAGTCCATAGTATGAGGCAACATCAAAAATTCCAGCAATACCTAGAGTTGAATTAATTGAAAATCTCAAAGTGTTAATTCCAGCTTCTTTAAACTGACCTTGCAAAATATTATTTGGTATAGTAACAACATTACTTAAATTATTTAGGGCATTGCTTGTCCCTGACCTAAGAGGCTTAGGCAAGAATCTATATCCTTTAGCTACTGGTTTAAAAAAAATTTTGTCTAATCCTTGGTTAAAAGCAAAGATTCCTCTATTTATAGTTTCAAAGCAATCCTTTACCTCTGCATTATGATCATTAGGTTTATTTTTTATTTCTAAAGTACCATCCGAACCAGCAAAAACATTTAATGTTAAAACATGAAAAATGGCTAAAATAATAAATAGTTTTAAAATCTTTTTCATTAATGCTGTTTATATTATATCTTCTACTTATTTAAAGATTTAAATGTTTTAAATAATGCAGAAAAATGTTCAAAAAATGACTGTTAATTACTCCCCAAATTTTAATCTTAAAAAAAGAGACAAAAGTAAAATAAAATTCTTAATTTTTCATTACACAGGAATGAAAAGCGACAAATCAGCTATCAAAAGATTAACAAGTTTTAATTCTAATGTAAGTTGTCATTATTATATAACAGGATCAGGTAAAGTTATTCAAATGGTTCCAGATTTATATGTCGCTTGGCATGCAGGTATGTCAAGTTGGGGAAATTATATTTCTTTAAATAAATATTCAATAGGCATTGAAATTTCAAATCCAGGTCATGAATATGGTTATAGAAAATTTAATGATAACCAAATACATGCTTTAATTAATATTTCAAAAAAAATAATTAAAAAATATAAAATTAATAAAAAAAATATTTTAGGTCACTCAGATATTGCCCCTTTAAGAAAAAAAGATCCAGGTGAAAAATTCCCTTGGAAATTTTTACACAAAAATAAAATTGGTTTTTGGCATAATTTAAATTCTAAAAGAATTAAAAATTTAAGAGGAAACATATCAGAGTTAAATTTAGATAATTTTATAAATTTTTTAAAAAGAATTGGATATAGAATTGAATATTCAAATAGCAGACAATTAAAAAGACTAATTCAAATTTTCCAAATGAGATTCAGACCCGAGCTAATTAATGGAAAATGCGATTTAGAATGTTATGAAATAGCAAAATCCCTTAAAAATCTTAAATAATAAATAATTGAATTTTATAAAAAAATTTATAATGTCCAAATGCCAGATAAAAGACTTATCGCTTTAATTTATTAAAGAGGAAAGTCCGGGCTCTACAAAGACACAGTGCCAGTTAATGGCTGGCGGGGGCGACCCTAGGGATAGTGCCACAGAAAATAAACCGCCTTATCAAGGCAAGGGTGAAAAGGTGTGGTAAGAGCACACCGGCTAAGTTGGTAACAACTAGCGCATGGAAAACCCCACTGAGAGCAAGACTGAGTAGAGATGACAAAGTTAGAAATAACAAAAAGCAGTCTTTGGCTAGTCATCTGGGTTAGTTGCTTGAGCCTTAAAGTGATTTAAGGTCTAGAGAAATGATAAGTTTAAAAGACAGAACCCGGCTTACATTTTATCTGGCAAAAATTTTTTCTTTATAATCCCTATATATTTGTGAGTTAAATCATTTTTTTATTTTTTAAATTGTAAATTTGGAACAAATCAAGAATATTTAATTATAATATTAAGTATTGACGATTATATTTAAAACCCATAATATCCCATAATATCCCAAATATGGAATTTATGGATTATGTTTTTATCGATTTACGAAAACAAGTTGGACAAAAAAGGAAGGGTGTCAGTGCCAGCTAGCTTTAGAAGCTATCTCTCAAACTTGGGATATAATGGAATCATATGTTTTCCATCATTTAATAATCAATCTATTGAGGCTTGGCCTCAAGATAGAATTGAAAAAATTTCAAATGCGATAGACTCTTTAAACCCATTTGAGGATAAGAAAGATTATTTTTCAACTTCAATACTTTCAGAAAGTATTAACTTACAATTTGATAGTGAGGGTAGAATTCTCATTACAGAAAAATTATTAAAACATGCAAAAATAAAAAATCGCATGCTGTTTGTTGGTCAGGGAAAAACTTTCCAAATATGGGAGCCAACGAGCTTTGAAAAATTTAGGGTCACTGCTAGAAAAAAATCTAATATGAATAGGGCTAACCTTAAATGGGAGCAAAAACTTAATAACTAAATGGGGGATAAATGACAATTAATTTTAAAGTACCAGATATAAAAGAGTTGAAACCTAGAATACTAGTTTTAGGAATTGGAGGAGCTGGAGGAAACGCAATAAATGGAATGATAGAGGCAGGTTTACAAGGAGTTGAGTTCATAGCAGTAAACACGGATGCTCAAGATTTGAGATTAAGCCATGCACAAACAAAAATTCAAATGGGTTTGAATTTGACAAAAGGCTTAGGTGCTGGTGCAAAATTAGATATTGGTGAAGCTGCTGCAGATGAATCACTTAATGAGATAATAAATGTCCTTCAAGGTGCAAATATGGTTTTCATAACTGCAGGAATGGGTGGTGGAACTGGAACTGGTGCGGCCCATGTTATCGCTCGAGCTGCTAAGGAATTAAATATACTTACAATAGGAGTAGTAACTTTACCTTTCTTGTATGAGGGCCCTTCTAGGATGAGAAAAGCAAATCAAGGTCTTGAAGAATTAAGAAAACATGTAGATACTATCATAGTAGTTCCAAATCAAAATCTATTCAAAATAGCTAGCGAACAAACTACATTTGAGGAGTCTTTTGAGCTTTCAAATGATGTTTTACTTCATGGAGTTCAGAGTATTACAGATTTAATGGTAAGACCTGGGTTGATTAATTTAGATTTTGCTGATGTTGAAACTGTTATGAGTTCAATGGGCAAGGCAATGATGGGAACGGGTCAAGCTGAAGGTGAAGGTAGAGCTGTTAAAGCAGCTGAAATGGCAATTAGCAATCCATTAATTGATGACTATACATTAAAGGGAGCTAAAGGTCTCTTAGTAAATATAACTGGAGGCAAAGATCTGAAACTTTTTGAAGTAGATGAGGCAGTTAATAAAGTAAGAGCTGAGGTAGATCCAGAGGCTGAACTTATAATTGGTGCGATAACTGACGAAAAACTTGATGGCTTAATGAGAGTTTCCATTGTAGCTACCTCATTAGATGGTCAACAGCCAGAACCAAAATCAGTAATTAATATGGTTCATAGAATACAGAATAGAAATCCTGGATATTCTGATTTTTCTAATAATGTTGCAAATCAATCTTTCTCTTTCTCTAATCAAAATAACTCAATAATGACCAGTGGTGCAAATGCGCTTAAATTTGAGGAAGAGGTAAAAACTGAAACTGAGGGTCAAGAGTCATCCACAATAAGTTCTGCTGAGGAAGTTGCAAGTTCACCTATTGTTGAGCAGGAAAATAACTCAGTTGAAGATCAAATATCTAAAGTTTCTGAACAATCGATTGAAACACAAGAAACTGAATCTTCTCCATCAAATGGACTAGAAAACTTTAATTTTGATGAGGAAACACCTGAGCTATTTAATTCTGATGGAGAAACTGAAGATCAAACTTCTTTGACACCAGAAATAAGTGAAACAAAAGAAGAAGAAGATGATTTAGAAATCCCGGCATTTTTGAGAAGACAAAAAAATTAATGGTCTTCAAAAAAATAAATGAATGCCACCATAAATCTGGAAAAAAAACATTTTCCAGTGCTGCTAAATGAATTAATTAGCATTATTTCCCCTCTTTATGGTGGCACATTTATCGACTGCACTTTTGGGCAGGGCGGATACTCAAAAAAAATTCTAGAAAATAAAGAAAATAAAATAATCGCAATAGATCGAGATAAAGATGTTTTGAACAGTGCATCAAGATTTGAAAAACAGTATAGCAATAGATTCAAATTTTATAATATTAAATTTTCTAAATTAAATAAAATAAAACTAAAAAATAATGATCTAAGAGGTATAATTTTCGATTTAGGATACTCTATTAACCAAATTAAAAATTCTAAAAAAGGATTATCATTTAATGATACAGGTGAACTAAATATGAGAATGGGAATAAATGAGTTTTCAGCAAACGATTTTATATCAACCATGGATGAAAATAATCTTTCAAGAGTTTTTAAAATATTAGGTGATGAAAGATATTCAAAAAAAATTGCTAGAGAAATTGTCAAAATAAGAAAACATAAAACTATTAAAACTGAAGATTTAGTTCAAATTATTGATAGTATAAAAAAATACCAAAAAACAAAAATTCATAATTCAACTAAAATCTTTCAAGCTCTAAGAATTTTAGTAAATAAAGAAATAAGCGAATTAATAAATGCTTTAATAAATTCGTTTCACTTAATTCCTGTTGGTGGTGTAATTGCAGTAGTCACTTTTCATTCATTAGAAGATAAAATTGTCAAATTTTTCTTTAAACACTATTCAGAGGAAAGAAATTCTTCTAGATATATGCCAAATGAAGAAGTATTAGAAAAATGTTTTAAATTAATTAATAAAAAACCAATCTTGCCTAGCTTAAAAGAGGTAAACCAAAATCCACCATCAAGATCTGCTAAACTTAGATATGCAATAAAAATAAACCAAAAATGTGATTTTAATGACTTAAGAGAAAAATTTAAATATCTGACTGATGTTGAGGAGTTAAGATAATTTGATGAAAAAAATATTTTTTTTTACCCCAATAATAATTCTTATTTTTGCTACAACGTTAACAAAAAACTCAACAAAAAAACTTGATAAACAAATTTTTGAAATTAATGAAAATATAAGAATTTTAGAGGATCGTTATGAACTCAATTTACTTGATTATAATATCCTCACCTCACCAAAAAAATTAATCGAGTATCAAAAATTTTATTTTGAGGAAAAATTAATACAAAAAAAAATAGAAAATTTGAACATAATTACAATTGTAAATGATAAATTAAAAATAGAGAAAATGGTTAATATTGATGAGTGAAACAAGCCAAAACTCTCAAAATTCAGTTAAATATAATGAGGGTTTTTCATTTAACGAAAATAAGTCATATTTGAAAATTTCCTTTGAGAGAATAGCATTTATTTTTTTTGTATTTTTTATTTTGGCAGTTATTTTTTCGTCAAAAGTAATATTACTAAGTGTTAAAAAAATTCCAGAAATTAAGAAAGTAATAAAAAAAGAGAATTTTAGATCTAGTATTTTGGATAAAGATGGAAATATTTTAGCAAAAAGTGTCCCAATTATTAATTTGGGTATAAATCCAAATTTAGCGATAAATAAAGAAAAATTATTGATTTCTTTAAAATTAATATTTCCAAACAAAAATTTTCAAAAAGAAATGTATGGAAAAAAATTCTTTTATGTAAAAAAAAAAATTAGTCCAAAAAAACTTGAACAAGTCCTACTTTTAGGAGATAAATCATTTATTCAAGAGGATAGCATAGCAAGAGTTTATCCCAATGGGAATTTGTTCAGCCACGTAATTGGACAAATTGATAATGATAATAATGGTATATCAGGAATTGAAAAAACTTTTGATTATGAACTAACAACTTCTAAAGAGCCTTTAAAATTAACACTTGATAAAGATTTACAATATTTAATTAAAGAGGAATTGTTAAAATCTAGAGATATATTTCAAAATATTGGGAGTGCTGCGGTTTTAATGGATATTAACAATGGCAATATTTTATCAATGATTTCCCTTCCTGACTTTGATCTTAATAAAAGAGAAAAAATTAGTGACAAAAAATATATTAATAGAGCAACAAAAGGTGTATATGAATTTGGATCTGTTTTTAAAACTTTTACATTAGCTGCAGGCTTACAATACAATGTTATAGAACCGGATACAGAGTTTAGGGATCTTAAAAAAAGGATAACATGTGCAGGAAATTCTATATCTGAATATGATGACAAAATACCATCAGATTTAACTGCTGAGGAGATTTTAATAAGATCAGGAAATATTGGCTCTGTAAGAATAGCTGAAAAAGTTGGCATAGAAAATTATAATGAGTTTTTAAAAAAAATTGGAATTATATCTAATTTAGAATTTGATATTCAGGAAGTGGGATCAACCCAAATAGGAAGATGGGGTAAATGTAAACTTGCGACAGTCTCGTTTGGTCATGGGATAGCTACAACTTTATTACAACTTTCTAAAGCTTATTCCATTATTAGTAATGGAGGATACGATATAACTCCTACATTAATAAAGAAAGATAGATTAAAAAGACAAAGAATACTCAATGACAATTTATCAGAAACTATTAACCCTATTCTCAGAAAAATTGTATCAACAAAAGAAGGAACAGCAGGTTTTGCAAATGTAAAAGGTTATGAAGTAGGAGGAAAAACTGGTACTGCGGATCAACCTTCTGAGGGTGGCTATTCTAAAAAAAAAATTAATACTTTTACCTCAGTTTTTCCTACATCAGATCCAAAATTTGTATTAGCCGTAATGCTAGATGAGCCAAAAGCAAACAGAGAATTTGTCTATCATTATAGAGATGACAGATATCCCTACAAAGGTAACTGGAGGAATACAGCAGGTTGGACTACTGTTTGGGTAACAGGTCAGATAATTGATAAAATTGGGCCAATTTTAGCCACAAAATATTAAGAGCGTAAAACATGTTG
>CACCGT010000012.1 GCA_902545635.1 uncultured Pelagibacteraceae bacterium
TACTTGATATATATGATTTTTTTGAAACAAAATTAAAATATATAAGAAAAAAAGGAATTAATCATAATAATATTATATTAGATCCAGGAATTGGATTTGGAAAAAATTTGAAACATAATATTACTCTTTTAAAAAATATTTCTATTTTTCATTCGTTAGGACTTCCTGTAATGTTGGGTTTATCGAGAAAAAGATTTATAAAGGATATTTCAAAAGAGAATGATACTAGAGAAAGACTTGGAGGCACAATATCGTCCTGTATTCAATCATATTTGCAAGGAGTTCAAATTTTAAGGATTCATGATGTTAAAGAAATTAATCAAGCATTTAAAGTATTTAAAGAATTACAATATTAAATATGTTTAAAAAATATTTTGGCACGGATGGAATAAGAGGAAGAGTTAATGGCTCAAAAATTAATGGTGAAATGTTTTTTAAATTTGGATTAGCAGCAGGGACATATTTTAAAAATTTAAAAAAAAGTAAGCAGACAGCAATTATTGCTAAGGACACAAGGTTATCTGGCTACACACTTGAGCCAGCTTTGGTATCTGGATTGGCCTCAGCAGGTATGCATATTTATACACTAGGACCACTACCAACCAATGGTCTAGCAATGTTAACAAAAAAAATGAGAGCAAATATGGGGATAATGATTACAGCATCTCATAATCCATACTATGACAATGGTTTAAAGCTGTTTGGACCAGATGGGCTTAAACTATCTGATAGAATTGAAAAAAAAATTGAAAAGTTAATTGACTCAAAAATTGCTAAAAATCTCTCAAGACCAATTGAATTAGGAAGAGTTAAAAGATTAGAAGATGCAACCAGTAACTACATAAAAATTTTAAAACAAAATTTTCCTCCTTCATTTAGTTTAAAAGGTATCAAAATAGCTTTAGATTGTGCCAATGGTGCAAGTTATAAAGCCGGTCCTAAACTGTTTACATCTTTAGGAGCCAAAGTTTTTAAATCTGGCACTTCTCCAAATGGATTAAATATAAATCTTAAATCTGGATCAACTTATCCAAAAAAAATTTGTCAAATGACTATAAAAAAAAAGGCTCATATAGGTATAGCTCTTGATGGTGACGCAGATAGAATTATTGTATGTGATGAAAAAGGTAGAATTATTGATGGAGATAAAATTCTTGCAATGTTAGGCGAGAGATGGAAAAGAAAAAAAATTTTAAAAGGTGGAGTTATTGGAACATTAATGTCAAATTATGGTTTAGAGGAATTTTTTAAAAAAAATAGGATAAAATTCTTCAGATCAAATGTAGGAGATCGATATGTTAAAGAAAAAATGAAAAAAAATAGATTTAATTTAGGAGGAGAACAATCAGGCCATATAATTCTTGGTAAGTTCGCAACCACGGGAGATGGATTATTGGTTGCCTTAGAAATCCTTTTTTCTCTAAGAAAAAGAAAAAAAGCAAGTGAACTTTTTAATAAATTTAATCCCACTCCTCAAATATTAGAAAATGTGGTTGTAAAAGATAAATCAATCATTGATAGTCCAAAATGTAAAAAAGCGATTTCAGTTGCAAATAAAATTATAAAAAATAAAGGTAGAATACTTGTTAGAAAGTCTGGTACCGAACCAAAAATTAGAATTATGAGCGAATCGAAAGATTCAAGTTTAAATAAATTATGTATTAATATAATTAAAAAATCTATTCAGTAAATTGAAAATAAATTCTAAAATATTAATTATTGCAGGGTCAGACTCTTCTGGTGGAGCAGGTATTCAAGCAGATATCAAATCTGTTACATCTCTTGGTTCTTATGCAATGACAGCAATTACAGCGGTTACAGCACAAAATACCAAAGGTGTAAAATCAATAATACCAATACCAATTAAAGAGATTTCAAACCAGATTGAATTTACCTCTAAAGATATAAAACCAGATTCAGTAAAGATTGGAATGTTATATTCCACACAAGTAATTGAATCAGTATTAAAATCAATAAAAAAATTAAAATTAAAAAAAATAATATTAGATCCTGTAATGGTGGCTAAAGGCGGAACTAAGCTTATAGATGATAAAGCGGTTTTAGATTTAAAAAAAAAACTAATTAATAAAGTGGATTTAATTACACCAAATATTCCTGAAGCAGAAATATTAACTGCAATGAAGATCAAATCTATGCATGATATGAAAAACGCTGCTTATAGAATATTAGATTTAGGTGTAAAAAATGTTTTAATTAAAGGTGGTCATTTACAGTCTAAAATTTTGAAAGATGTTTTTGTAAACAAGAAAGAAATTGCAATATTTACTAATAAAAAAATTAAAACAAAAAATACTCATGGAACTGGATGCACATTATCAAGTGCAATTGCAACATATTATGGATGTGGAAAAACATTAAAGAAATCTTGTGAGTTAGGCATTAGGTATGTAAATAATGCTATAAAGACAAGGCCAAACTTTGGAAAAGGAAATGGACCAATTAACCATTTAAATAGTTTTATTATAGAAAAGAAATTTAGATGAAAAATGTAGTTGTTGTCGGTTCTCAATGGGGAGATGAAGGAAAAGGAAAAATAGTTGACTGGTTGTCTAGTGAAGCTGATGTGGTTGTTAGATTTCAAGGTGGCCATAATGCAGGTCATACATTAGTCATAGATGGAGTTACTTATAAATTAAGACTATTACCATCTGGCATTGTGAGAAAAAATAAAATTTCTATTATAGGAAACGGAGTTGTTGTCGACCCATGGGCTTTGCTTGACGAAATTAAAGAAGCCAAATCTAAAGGTGTACAAATAAATGATAGTAATTTGATATTATCTGAAGCGGCAACTTTAATTTTACCATTTCACAGAGAGATGGATGAAATTAGAGAGGACTCTGCAGGTAATTCTAAAATTGGAACTACAAGAAGAGGAATTGGACCAGCTTATGAAGATAAAGTAGGAAGAAGATCTATACGAGTAATGGATCTAGCATCAAAAAAAAATCTTGAAAAAAGATTAACCGTAGTACTTGAACATCATAACGCAATACGCAAGGGATTAGGTAAATCTCTATATGAGAAAAAAAAATTAGTTGAAGAATTAGTAAAAATAGCACCAAATATTTTAAAGTATTCGGCACCTGTTTGGAGAAAAATAGATCAATTTAAATCAGAAAATAAGAAAATTTTATTCGAGGGTGCTCAAGGTATATTACTTGATGTTGACCACGGAACTTACCCATATGTAACTTCATCAAATACAGTTGCAGCTTCTGCAGCAACAGGATCTGGATGTGGCCCCAATTCGATAAATTTTGTTTTAGGTATAACAAAGGCATATACAACAAGAGTAGGTGAAGGGCCTTTCCCAACTGAACTTACTGATGATGTTGGCAATCATTTAGGAGAAAAGGGACATGAATTTGGAACAGTAACTAGCAGAAAAAGAAGGTGCGGCTGGTTTGATGGAGTTTTAGTAAGGCAAACCATAAAGATTTCAGGCATTGATGGTATAGCGCTAACTAAGTTAGATGTTTTAGATGAACTTGATGAAATTAATGTTTGTGTGGCCTACGATCTTAACGGAAAAGAAATAGATTATTTTCCAGCCGCAGTAGAGGATCAATTAAATGTTAAACCAGTTTATAAAAAATTTAAAGGTTGGAAATCTAAAACCCAGGGAATTAAAAAATTTGAAAATTTACCTAAGAATGCCAAGATTTATATAAAAGCAATTGAGGAGTTTATTGAAACAAAAATATCAAGTATTTCAACGAGTCCTGAGCGAGAAGATACTATTCTTTTAATAGATCCGTTTAATTAGCAGGTAATAAATTTTTTGATTTAGCAGAGTTCAGCATATGCTTCTGTAATTTTTCAAATGCCTTATTTTCAATTTGTCTAACTCTTTCTCTGCTTATTTTATATTTTTTACTAAGCTCATCTAAAGTTGTTGGTTCATCAGTTAGCCTTCTTGAATATAGGATTTTTTTTTCTCTGTCATTTAATACTTTAATTGAGTCTTGAAGTAAGTCTTTTCTCTGCTCCATTTCATCATTTTGAGCAATTTTTAATTCATGATCCATATCATTATCTACCACCCAGTCTTGCCACTCATCACCATCCTCACCAATGGGTGCATTTAAAGATTGTTCTTTACCCGAAAGTCTTCTATTCATGGAAATTACTTCATCTTCACTTACTGAGAGTCTTTTTGCAATATCCTCAACATGTTCTTTTTTAAGATCTCCCTCTGATCTAGGGGCTATTTGGTTTTTAATTTTTTTTAAATTAAAGAATAGTTTTTTTTGAGCAGTTGTTGTACCTATTTTAACTAAACTCCATGATCTTAAAATATATTCTTGTATTGAAGCTTTTATCCACCACATTGCATACGTAGCAAGTCTGAAGCCTTTCTCTGGCTCAAATTTCTTTACTGCTTGCATTAGTCCCACATTTCCTTCAGATATCATTTCATTTAGAGGCAAACCATAGCCTTTGTAACCCATAGCAATCTTTGCAACCAATCTAAGATGGCTAGTTACTAACTTTTCGGCTGATTTCACATTTCCTGTTGACTGCCAATTTTTGGCTAACATATACTCTTCCTCAGCTGCAAGCATAGGAAATTTCTTTATCTGTGAAAGGTATGCAGCTAACCCACCTTCATTTGAAAGTGCAGGTAAATTGTAGTTATTGTTATTCATTCGAAGTATTTATTTAATAAATAAATAAAATTTTACAATGTTTTTATTTATTGATTTTTCTTAGTTTTTTAAGAATTTTTTCCAAATCACCAGGTAATTTTGATGAAAATTCTAGCCATCGATTATTTTTTGGATGATTAAAACCGAGTGTTTTAGCGTGTAGAAATTGTCTATCAAGAGAAACTAGGCACTTCTCGAGTTCAGGATTTATATTAATGAATTTTTTAAATTTTTTCTTATATTTTTTATCACCTAAAATATTATTCCCTTTGTTAGACAAGTGAACTCTTATCTGATGAGTTCTACCTGTTTCTAATTTACACTCAATAAGACTTAATGTTGGTACATCATCATTTTCAAATATTTCTAAAGTTTTGTAGTTCGTTATAGCTTTTTTACCTTTATTTAAAGAGACCTCCATCATTTGTCTGTTCTTTGAGCTTCTTGTAATAAATGTTTCAATTTTTCCATTTTGGGGTCTTATTTTGCCCCAGACCAAAGCCTGGTAAACTCTTGTAATAGAATGCTCAGAAAACTGATTAGATAAATTTTCATGGGATACATTATTTTTGGCAATTACAATTAATCCAGATGTCTCTTTATCTATCCTATGAACAATGCCTGGTCTTAATTCGTTTCCAATATTTGATAAATTATTACCAGTATAATTAATTAGGGCATTTACAATTGTATTGTCATAATTTCCTGGTCCAGGATGTATTGAAATTCCAGCTGATTTATTTAATACAATCAAATCTTCATCCTCATGAATTATTTCAAGAGGATAATTAAATGGTGTAAGACTTTCTTTTTTTGGTTCTACAATTTCAAAAAATATTTCATCATCTAATTTAACTTTTCTAGATGGATCAGTAACAATTATATTGTTTATTTTTAAGTTATTTTCTAAAATTAAAACTTTTACTCTCGATCTACTTAATTTATTGTTCTGATTTGACAACAAAACGTCAATTCTTAAATTATTTTCTTTATTTTTAACTTTTATATTTATATTACTTTTCATGTTATTATAATTATACAATATGCGCTTGTAGCTCAACTGGATAGAGCGCCAGATTTCGGCTCTGGAGGTTCAGGGTTCGACTCCTTGCGGGCGCACCATTACTCTCCCATGTTAATTAATGTACCCCTATTTTTTGCAGCATTAAATGAATAATAAAATAAAATTATTGAAAGTGTAAAATATAAAGCATTCCAAATGAAAGCATTATAAATATTTTCAATATCCACAGTTTGATTAATCAAGATGTTTCTAGCTTCCTCAAATATATATACTAACGGTAAGATATAAGCTATTTTTTGAAATACTTCTGGAAGAGTTTCTATAGGGTAATAAATACATCCAAATGGTGCAAGTAAAAACATTGTCGACCATGCTATATTCTCAAATGATGGGCCAAATCTAAGTAATCCTGAAGAAACCAAAATTCCTAGCGTAATCCCAAAAATATAAAGACTCAGAAATAGAAAAAACAAAAATATTCCCAACTCTAAGATTGAAATTCCAAATAATGGGGAAGTTAGTAAGACTGCTGGAACTAGACCAATTAAAGATCTTATTAATGCTGTTATAACAAGTGAAGTTAGAATTTCACCAATTTTCATAGGCGCTATAAAAAGATTAGTAAAATTTCTACTCCAAATCTCCTCTAAAAAAAGCATATTAAAACCAATACTTGTTCTGAACAAAAAATCGTAGAGTATTGCACAAGTCAAAATGACACCAACTGCATTGTTGTAATAAGTTGTGTGTGTAGCAAAAAAATTTGAGATAAATCCCCAAAGAGTAATTTGAATAGTTGGCCAGTATACTAAATCTAAGATTCTAGGAAATGATCTAGTTATAAGATAAAAATGTCTTAAAAATAAACCATATATTCTAGTTAAACTCACTTTTGCTCCTTGAAAGTTTTAAGAAAACTTCTTCTAGATTTGTTCTTCCGTGCTTAGTAATCAAATCATCAGGCGTACCTTGGTCTATAATCTCTCCATTTTTCATCATTAGCACTGATTTGCACAATCGTGTGACTTCGCTCATATTATGAGAGGCTAAAAGTACCGAGATTTTTTTTTCTTTTTTATATTCTTCTAAAAAAGTTCTAACAAAATCACCTACTTCCGGGTCTAAAGATGCTGTTGGCTCGTCAAGCAAAAGTACCCTTGGTTCATTAATTAATGCTTTTGCTAAACTTACTCTATTTTTTTGACCAGAGGATAATTCACCAGTAATACTATCCAATAATTCTTTTATTCTCAATTTTTCTGAAAGATATTCAATTCTCTCCTCAATATTTTGGACTTTATAAAGTTTAGCATAAACATTTAGATTTTGCTTTACAGTCAGCTTTTTTGGTAATTCAATATATGGAGATATAAAATTAATCATTTCGAGTATTTCAATTCTATGATTTTCAAGTTTAAGATTATTAATCAATATTTGTCCACTTGTTGGCTTTAGCAAACCAAGTAACATTCCAATAGTTGTAGTTTTACCTGAGCCATTTGGTCCAAGCAAACCTAGAATTTCATTTTCTTGAACATTAAAAGAAATACCTTTCACAGCTTCTTTTTTCCCATAATTTTTTTTTATATTTTTTACTTCAATTAAATTTTTCATTTTTTTGATGCCCTCAAAAGTCTATCGTTAATTGCCTCACCAATTTGAACATTTGGTATTTTCTCAACCGCAATTTTTTTATATCCATTTTTTTTTATTTTTCTTAATGTTTTGTATAAATTTTTTGCTGCCTCATTTAAATTTTTAGTTTTACTTAAATAAAAATAATTTTTATTTTTTTTTTTCCTTTTTTTTATCAAAATAAAAGCCTCATCATCATTATTTTTTTTGACATTTAGTCTCATAGGGATTCCAGGAGAATAATGCAATTTACTGCTACCTGGCATTTTTACATTTATTTCTCTTTTTTGATTATTTTTTGATGATTTGATAAATTTATAAATTGTTTTACTATCTATACCTCCCAATCTAAGAATATTAGGCTTACCGACAAGATTTATTATAGTAGACTCCAAACCTACCTTTGAAGAGCCTCCTTCTAAAACAAATTTAATTTTATTCCCAAATTCATCAATTACGTCTTGTTTTGAAACTGGACTAATACTTGATGAAATATTTGCACTCGGAGCTGCGAGAGGATAATCAATTTCTTTTAATATCTTTCTGGTTAAATGATGACTTGGAAATCTTACTGCTACCAAATTTGAGTTATTTGTGACTATTTTTGAAATTTTACTAGTCTTTTTAAGTTTTAAAACAAACGAAATTGCTCCTGGGCAAAATTTTTTGTAAAGCCTCTTGAAAACACTATTTAATTCACAATCCTTTTTTAATTGATTGATATCATTATAGTGAACAATTAAAGGATTACTACTAGGTCTTTTTTTTAACTTAAATATTTTTGATACAGCCTTTTTTGAGTAGGCATTTGCAGCCAACCCATAAACAGTTTCGGTTGGGATTGCTACACATTCATCATTATTCAAATATTTTATTGTTTTTTTGATATTTGAATCGTCAATTTTCATATAATATTACCAACTAATATATGAATGAAAAAAATTTGCTAGATGATATTACATCAAAATCTTTAAATGAGCTTACGGATTTAGCTGATAAAATTATTAAAAATTTGGAAAATGAAATAAATTTAGAAAATAAATCAGAGGACTATGCAAATTTGATTAAAATAAATAAACTTATAGAAAAAAAATTTCAAAAAAACTTTAAAGAAATATCAGAAAAATCAAATTCAAAAATCAAAGAAATAAAATCAAAGAAAGATGGAAAAAAAACTAAATAGAATTGTTAAAAAAACTAACGATTATCTTTATCGATATTTTTCTAAAGAAAAAAATACAGATCTAATCAAACCAATGTTGTATGGACTTCTTCCTGGAGGAAAAAAAATAAGATCAAAAATATTATTTGATGTTGGTTCAATATTTAAAATAAATAAAAAAAATATCTTGCAAGTAGCTGCTGCAGTAGAGTGCATTCATGCTTACTCACTTATTCATGATGATTTACCCTGTATGGATAACGATAATTTAAGGAGAGGAAAGTTGACGACTCATAAGAAATTTAGTGAGTCCACAGCAATACTCGCTGGTAATTCTTTACTTACAATAGCTTTCCAAATTTTGAGCCAGAAAAAATTAAATTTAAGTGAAAAGAAGAAAATAAAATTAATAAACTTACTATCAGAGAGTTCTGGTCATTCTGGTATAGCAGGAGGTCAATATCTTGATTTAAGTTATGAAAAAATAAAAAAAAATAAAAGACAAATTATTGATATGCAAATTAAGAAAACTGGTAAGCTTTTTAGTTTTTGTTGTGTGGCACCAATTATTATGTCAGGTAAAATAAAATATTTACGAATGTTTAATAAAATTGGTAATGAAATAGGCCTATTGTTCCAAATTGCTGATGATTTAATAGATTTAAAGGGAAAAACATCAAGCGTTGGAAAAAAAACTAGAAAAGATTTAAAAATGGGAAAAGCTACTTTAATAAGTTTACTAGGTACAAAAAATACTATTAAATATGCAAATAAACTGAAATTAAATATATTCAAAAGTTTAAATAAATTTGGAAAAAAAAGTAGAGATCTAAAAGAAACCATAAATTATATTTTAAGTAGGACAAAATGAGCAGTAATTACAAATTTTTAAACAATGTCAATTTTCCAAGTGATATCAGAAAATTATCTCAATCTGAGATAAAAGTTTTGGCTGAAGAGGTCAGGCAAGAATTAATTGACGTTGTTTCAGAAACTGGTGGACACCTAGGAGCTGGTCTTGGAGTTGTAGAGCTCACCGTGGTTTTGCATTATATATTTAATACTCCACATGATAAATTAATTTGGGATGTTGGGCACCAAACTTATCCTCATAAAATATTAACTGGTAGGAAAAATAAAATTAGAACACTAAGAAAAGGGAGGGGATTATCTGGTTTTACAAAAAGATCAGAAAGCGAGTATGATCCTTTCGGCGCTGCTCATAGTTCAACTTCTATATCTTCAGCACTAGGAATGGCTGTTGCTAATAAATTATCAAATAAATCTGATAATGTAATTGCAGTCATAGGTGATGGAGCGATAAGTGCTGGTATGGCATATGAGGCAATGAACAACGCAGGAGAAAGTAAGACAAAAATGATAGTCGTTTTAAACGATAATGACATGTCAATTGCAAAACCTGTTGGAGCTATGAGAAAGTATCTCGCAAAAATTTTGTCTGGTAAGATTTATTTTAGTTTTAGAGAGACATTAAAATTAATCATATCTGCCTTCTCGAAAAGATTTAAGAACAAAGCAGGAAAAGCAGAGGATTTTTTAAGATCTGCAGTTACTGGTGGTACTTTATTTAATTCCATGGGATTTTATTACATTGGGCCAATAGATGGACATGATATTGATACAATGGTTTCTGTATTTAAAAATGCAAAAGAAATTAATTATGATGGTCCAATTTTAGTTCATGTAAAAACTGAAAAAGGAAAAGGTTATAAATTCGCAGAAAAATCAGAAGATAAATTCCACGGCGTTTCAAAATTTAATGTAAAAACAGGAGAACAGATAAAGTCCTCATCAAATGCACCATCATATACAAAAGTATTTGCTAATACCTTAATCAAGCATGCTGAAAAGGATAGTAAAGTTGTTGGTATAACAGCAGCGATGCCATCGGGAACAGGTATGGATTTATTTGGAAAAAAATTTCCAAACAGAATGTTTGATGTTGGAATAGCAGAACAGCACGCAGTAACTTTTGCCGCTGGAATGGCTACAGAGGGATTTAAACCATATGCAGCAATATACTCAACTTTTCTTCAAAGAGCTTATGATCAAGTTGTTCATGATGTTGCAATTCAATCCTTACCAGTAAGATTTGCAATTGATAGAGCTGGACTAGTTGGCGCTGATGGACCAACACATGCAGGCTCGTTTGATATAACGTACTTATCAACACTACCAAATTTTGTAGTAATGGCGGCTAGCGATGAAGCCGAACTTGTAAGAATGATCAATACCTCAATAGATATTAATGATAGACCTTCAGCTTTTAGATATCCAAGAGGAAATGGTTTAGGGATTGAATTACCAGAAATAAATGAAAAAATTGAGTTGGGTAAAGGAAAAATTATTAAAACCGGAAAAAAAGTTGTAATTTTAAATTTTGGTGCAAGACTTCATGAGTGTATTTTAGCATCTGAAAATTTATCTAAAAAAGGAATTAATATTTCTATAATTGATGCAAGATTTGCAAAACCTTTAGATGAAAATTTAATCTGGCAAATTGCAACAGAGCATGAGGTTTTAATCACAATAGAGGAGGGCTCTATTGGTGGATTTGGATCTCATGTTAGTCAGTTTCTCAGTGAAAAAAATCTTCTAGATAGCAATTTAAAATTCAGATCAATGATATTACCTGACAGATTTATAGATCATGATAAACCAGAGTTAATGTATAAATTTGCAAATCTTGACTCAATTGGAATTGAAAATAAGATTTTAGATACATTAAATTCAAAAGTTTTAATAAAAAAATCTAATTAAATTTTGTTTTGAGCAGTGTTCATTAAATAGTGATCAAGTATTACACAATGCATCATAGCTTCTCCTATTGGAACCGCTCTGATTCCTACACAAGGATCATGTCTACCTTTAACAGATATTGTTGTATTTTTACCAAATTTATCTATTGTTTTTCTAGATGATAAGATCGATGATGTTGGTTTAACAGCAAATGAAATTTTTATTTCTTGCCCTGTTGAAATACCTCCCAAAATTCCACCAGCATTATTTGATTTAAAACTAGTTTTACCTTTTCTTTGTAAAATCTCATCAGAGTTTTCTTCCCCAGTTAGCATAGCTGAATCCATTCCTGATCCAATATTTACCCCCTTTACAGCATTAATGCTCATCATCGCAGCTGCTAAATCCATATCTAATTTGGAATATATTGGCGCTCCAAGTCCTAAAGGTACTCCTCTTGCTCTTATCTCAATTATTGCTCCACAAGATGAACCAGCTTTTCTTATGCCGAGTAAATATTTTTCCCAGAGCTTAATTACAGATTTGTCAGGACAAAAAAATGGATTTGTGGATATAGTTTTGTCTTTCCATTTGTTTATATCACACCCTAAAATTCCTAATTGTATAACTGCACCGACTGCTTGATATTTAGCACCAATCTTATTTTTCAAAACTACTTTTGCAATTGCCCCTGCTGCAACTCTTGCTGCAGTCTCACGGGCTGATTGTCTTCCACCTCCCCTATAATCCCGAATTCCATACTTTTTAAAATAAGTGTAATCTGCATGTCCTGGTCGAAATTTGTTCTTTATTGTCTCATAATCTCTAGATCTCATGTCTTTGTTATAAATTATTAAAGATATTGGAGTTCCAGTAGTTTTTCCCTCAAAAACACCAGATAAAATATTAATTTTGTCATCCTCTTTTCTTTGTGTTGTGAATTTAGATTGACCTGGTTTTCGTTTATTAAGTTCTTTTTGAATATCACTTTCCTTTATTGGAATATTTGGTGGGCATCCGTCTACAACACACCCAATTGCAGGACCATGAGACTCTCCCCAAGTAGTAAATCTAAATAACTTTCCAAAAGTATTAAATGACATTATCTTACTGTATAAATTATTTTTTTAAAATTATGAACGAAAAAAACTCACTTGGATTAAATCTTTGCTTTAAAGATCATAATAACCCAATAAAACTTTTTGAAGAATGGTTCAATAAAGCAAAAAAAACCGAAATTAATGACCCAAATGCGTTTGCTGTAGGCACTGTTAATAAAAAAGGATTTCCAACAGTCAGAATGGTTCTTCTTAAAGATTTTGATAAAAATGGTTTTGTTTTTTATACAAATTTAAAAAGTGATAAAAGTAAAGCCATTAAAAATTCTTCAAAAATTTCTATGTGTTTTCATTGGAAAAGCTTACAAAGACAAATTAGGGTAATTGGCATTGCATCTAAAGTTTCAAAAAAAGAAGCTGATGATTATTATAAATCAAGAGCATATGGAAGTAGAATTGGCGCTTGGGCTTCACAGCAGAGCAGCATTTTAAAAAAAAGAGATGATTTGTATAAATCTATAAAAGAATTTAAAAAAAAATTCCCAAATCAAAAAAAAGTACCACGACCAGAATACTGGTCAGGCTGGAGAATAAAACCTAAAGAAATAGAATTCTGGCTTGATGGTCAAAATCGAATTCATGAAAGATTAAAATACATTAAAAAAACTAAAAGTTGGAAAAAAATATTGCTAAGCCCTTAGAAATTTCTCTCTATACTAAAAGATGTTAAATTCTTAAGCACATTTTTTTCATCAGTTTCCTCAAATACACTTAAAGAATTAGAAGCTAAATTTATATAATGCTCTGCTTTTTTATAACACTCTTTAATTATGTTATTTTTTTTTATTAGATTTAGAACATATTCTAAATCTTTCTTTTCACGAATTTGTTTTTCAAATAAGGATTTTAATTTTTCTTTTTCAACATCATCTAATTTTTGATAAAGTAGAATTATAGGTAAAGTTACTTTTCCCTCATAAAAATCATTACCAATGTTTTTTCCAAATAATTTTAATTCAGAATTATAATCTAATGTGTCATCTGCAATTTGAAATGTGAGACCTAGGTTTTTTCCATAAAATTCTAAAGCATTTTTAAATTTTAAATCTTTTTCTGAAATAATTGCGCCAACTTTAGTAGCTGCTGCAAATAAAGATGCAGTCTTTGAGGAAATAATATTAAGATATGTCTCCTCTAACATGTCTATTTCTTTATTGTGTTGCAATTGCAGAACTTCACCTTGAGCAATTTCTGATGATGTGTTGGCCAAAAGTTTAAGTAATTCTAAATTTCCATCTTCAACCATCATTTCAAAACATTTGCTTAAGAGATAATCGCCTACTAAAATTGATGAGTGATTTCCCCAGATCTTATTTAAGGTCTTTTTTCCTCTTCTAATTTTAGAGTTATCAATTACATCATCGTGCATTAAAGTTGCTGCATGGATTAATTCAACACATGCAGCCAGATTAACATCTCTTAATCCTTTTTCGTATCCACAAATTTTTGAGCACTGCAATGTTAATAGAGCTCTAAGTCTTTTACCTCCAGTACTTAAATGATACTTTGTCATCTTTTGAACTAACTCAACTTTACTTGCTAATCTGGAATTAATTTTTTCTTCAACTAGAATCAGTTTATCTTCAACTGAGTTTTTTAAGTCAGTATAAGAATTATTAATTTGTTTTTTAAGCTGTATTACAGTTCCCATGTTTTAAAACTATTATATACAAATTATTAATATACTTATCAATTGACGCACCTTATTCTTTAATTATAACTAGGGTTTATAATATATTTAAAAAACTTATAAAAATTTTAATGTTTTCATTTTTAAAAAAAAAAAAAGTAATTAGCCATCTTAAACTATCTGGCGTTATAGGAAATGTTGGAAAATTTAGACAAGGAATAGATTATTCAAGCCAGGAAGAAATAATTAAAAAAGCTTTCTCACTAAAAAAAGCATTAGTAGTAGCAATTACAATAAACTCACCAGGAGGATCTCCAGTTCAATCACATCTGATATATAAACTTATTAAGGAACAATCAAAAAAAACAAAAAAAAAAGTGATTGTCTTTGCTGAAGATGTGGCTGCATCCGGTGGATACCTGATTGCTTGTGCTGGTGATGAGATATATGCAAACTCAAGTTCGATAATAGGATCAATTGGCGTTATATCTGCATCATTCGGATTTAAAAACTTAATAGAAAAAATTGGAGTTCAAAGAAGAGTATATACAGCAGGAAAGAATAAAAGTACTTTAGACCCTTTTCTTGATGAAAAAGAAGATGATATAAATCGGTTAAAAAATATTCAATTAGAAATTCATCAGGACTTTATTGATGTCGTTGAGGAGAGTAGAAAAGAAAAACTAAACAAAAACTCTGGTATTGAACTTTTTTCAGGTGAGTTTTGGGCTGGAAAAAAAGCAAAAGAATTAGGTTTAATAGATGGTTTGGGTAATGCAGAGCAAATATTAAGAGAAAAATTTGGAGATCAAATCGAGATTAAGAAGTTTGAAAAATCTAAGGGATGGTTGTCAAAAAAATTATCATCCTCAGAAAATTATGCTGAGAAGATTTTAAGTGTGTTAGAGGAGAGATCAATCTGGCAAAGATATGGCCTCTAAAATAAAAAAAAATAATTTTTCTTTTCAAGATACAATTTTTAATTTGCAAAAATTTTGGGCAAAAAAAGGTTGTGTAATATTACAACCGTACGACCTAGAGGTAGGAGCTGGAACATTTCATCCTGCAACCACTCTTAGATCTCTAGGACCAAAACCATGGAAAACTGCTTATGTCCAACCATCACGTAGACCTACTGATGGACGATATGGAGACAATCCAAATAGATTACAACATTATTATCAATTTCAAGTTTTAATAAAACCTTCTCCAAAAGATATTAAAAAAATGTATTTAAATAGTTTAAATTCGATTGGAATTAATCATGAAGATCATGATATTAGATTTGTAGAAGATGACTGGGAAAGCCCTACTTTAGGAGCAGCAGGCCTTGGATGGGAAGTTTGGTGTGATGGAATGGAAGTTACACAATTTACTTATTTCCAACAAATGGCTGGTATTGAATGTAATCCTGTGTCTGTAGAAATTACTTATGGTTTGGAAAGATTGTGTATGTTTATTCAAAATAAAAAAAACGTTTTTGATTTGAATTGGAATAATGAGGGCATCTTATACAAAGATGTTTTCCATCAATCAGAAAAAGAATTTTCAGCTTATAATTTTGAATATGCCAATACTGATAATTTATTTAAAATATTTGATATGCTTGAAGAAGAAACAAAATTATTAGTTGAAAAAAAGATTTCACTTCCAGCATACGATCAATGTTTAAAATGTAGCCATGTATTTAATATTCTAGATGCGAGAGGGGTAATTAGTGTAGCACAAAGGGCTGAATATATTGCAAGGATAAGGGAACTAACTAAATCAATTGGGAAAGTTTGGATTGAAAGCCAAAGTTAATGTCAGAATTATTTGTAGAGCTATTTAGTGAGGAAATTCCTGCAAAGCTTCAAATTAATGCGAGGAATGATTTAAAAAAAAATATTAAAAATTTTTTTATCGACAACCAAATTAAATTTAACGAAAATTTCAACGTTTATTCAACGCCAAATAGATTAGTTCTCCATATTGATAAAATCCCTAATGAAATTAAACTTAACTCGCAAGAAATAAGAGGTCCAAATGTTAATGCCCCTGAAAAAGCTTTAGAAGGATTTATTAGATCAAACAATACAACATTAGAAAAAATCTTTAAAAAAAGTACTGAGAAAGGTGAATTCTATTTTTTTAAAAAAGAGACTAGAAAAATAAAAGTTTCAGATTTATTAGAAAAAAATTTAAGTGAAATCTTAACAAAGATAACTTGGAAAAAATCAATGAAATGGGCAAATTATGATCTTTACTGGGGAAGACCTCTTAAATCCATTTTAGCAATATTTAATAAAAAACCTCTTAATTTTGTTTTTAATCATATAAATAGCTCTAACAAAACTTTTATAGATAAATCACTAGAAGAAGGTTTAAAAATTTTTAATGACTTTAATTCGTATTTAAAATTTTTTAAACAAAAAGGTATTTTAATTGACCAAGATTTAAGAAAAAAAATAATACAGAATAAGATTAATGAAATAATTAATAAAAAAAAATTAAAAATCGAACAGAACGATAGGCTTATAGATGAAATAGTAAATATAGTTGAAAAACCAGCAGTAATTGTTTGTGATTTTGACAAAAAATTTTTGAATGTGCCTAGTGAAATATTGATTACGACTATGCAGAGTCATCAAAAATATTTACCAATTTTTGACAAAAAAAATAATCTTACAAATAATTTTTTTGTAGTTTCAGATATAAAAGACAATAAAGGGTTTGTTAAATTAGGAAATGAGAGAGTGATCGAGGCAAGATTAAGCGATGCCGAGTTCTTTTGGGAAAAAAATAAAACTCAAAATTTAGTTAAACAAGTAGATAAATTAAAAAATATAAATTATTTTAAAGGATTAGGATCCTACTTTGATAAAATTCAAAGAATGAGAAAATTATCATCATTAATTTCTGATGATTTTTTAATTAGTAAAGATAAAATTGAAATAGCCTCATCAATTTGTAAAGTTGATTTAATGTCCGATCTTGTTGGAGAGTTTCCAGAACTCCAAGGTATTGTTGGTGGTCACTTTGCAAAGTTTCAAGGGTTTGATAAAGAAGTTTGTCTTGCTGTATCTGAACAATATTTGCCTAACGGGATGGAAAGCAAACTACCAAAAAAAATGTACAGTGTTGCTTTATCTTTAAGTGATAAACTAGATTCATTAGTAGGTTTTTTCGGAATAAATCTTAAACCTACTAGTTCAAAAGACCCATATGCCGTAAGAAGAATGGCTATAAGTCTTGTCAGATTAATTGTTGAAAATGAAATAAAAATCAAACTAAAAGATTTAATCGTTTACACCTGTTCAGCATATAGAGATCAGGGCTATGATTTTGACACCAAAAAGATACAAAATGAATTAAGTGATTTCATAATTGAAAGATTAAAAAATTATTTAAGAGAAAAAAAAATAAGACAAGATATAATTGAAAGCTCAACATTTTTGCTTGGATTGGATGATTTATTAAAGGCTTATAAAAAATCTTTATGTTTAAATAAAAATATTAAAAAAGAAATCGGTTTTGAAACTATTGCAGTATACAAAAGATCTTCAAATATATTAAATACTGAAAAAAAAATATCTATTGAAAGTCTTGGTTTTGCAGATCCAGGTTTATTTAAAAATGATTATGAGAAAAAATTATATAAAAAAATAAATGATATTAGAAAATATTTTTTGAGCATTGGAAAAGATGAAAATTACGAAGAAAGCCTAAAAATTTTATCAGGTATTAAGAATGAGGTAAACGATTTTTTCGATAATGTTATTGTAAATGATGAAGATATAATAATTAAAAAAAATAGATTAGAATTATTAAATATGTTGTGTAAAACTTTTGATAACTATTTTAACTTTTCAAAAATAGAAGCTTAGTATGAAAAAAATTATATTTAATTTTAAATCAAATGAAATAAAAAAAATTAAACTACCAAAAAATATTCTTGGTGGCAAAGGTGCAAATCTTTCTGAAATGGGAAGAATGGGTCTACCTGTACCCCCTGGTTTTACAATATCTACTGAGGTATGTAATTTGTTTTATAAGAATAAAAAAAAATTAAATAAAAAAATACTTAATGAAATAAATAAAGAACTAAAATTTATTGAAAAAGACTCAGGAAAAAAATTTGGAGATATAAAAAATCCTCTCCTAGTTTCTGTAAGATCTGGAGCTAGGGTTTCTATGCCTGGTATGATGGATACAATTTTAAATTTAGGTTTAAATGATAATACAGTAATAGCACTTGCAAAAAAAACTTCAAATTTAAGGTTTGCAAATGATAGTTATAGGCGTTTTATTCAAATGTATTCCAATGTTGTGTTAGGTATCGAAGCCTATCACTTTGAGGATATAATCGAGAACTATAAGTTAACAAAAGGAGTATTACTAGACACAGAATTAGACGAGTATGACTGGGAAGCTTTAATAAAAGATTTTAAAAATATAGTTAAAGAAAAAACAAAAAAAGATTTTCCTCAAAGTGTCAAAGAACAACTTGTAGGAGCCATAAGTGCTGTTTTTTTATCTTGGGAAAGTCACAGAGCAAAAGTCTATAGAAAATTAAATCAAATACCGTCTAATTGGGGTACAGCAGTTAATGTACAGTCAATGGTTTTTGGAAATATGGGAAATGATTGTGCAACTGGTGTAGTGTTTACTAGAAATCCTTCAGATGGATCAAAAAATATATATGGAGAGTATTTAATAAATGCGCAAGGAGAGGATGTTGTTGCTGGAACTAGAACACCACAACATATTACAAAAAAAGCTAGAGTTAAATCAAAAGAAAATCTTAAGTCAATGGAAGAGGTAATGCCAGCGACTTACAAGCAACTAAAAAATATTTTAACTAAATTAGAAGAACATTATAAAGATATGCAGGATGTCGAGTTTACTGTTGAAAATAAAAAACTTTGGATGCTACAAACACGCTCTGGAAAACGAACAGCCAAGTCTGCTGTAAAAATAGCTGTAGATATGGTTAAAGAAAAATTGATAACTAAAAAAGAAGCAATATTGCGAATAGAACCAAGTTCTCTAGACACTTTACTTCATCCAACTTTAGATGAGAAAGCGAACTTGGAAGTAATTGGGTCAGGCTTACCCGCATCACCTGGTGCTGCAAGTGGAAAAGTTGTTTTCACATCTGAAGAGGCTGAAAGACTAAATAGTATGATGCAAAGTACAATATTAGTTCGTGTAGAAACTTCACCAGAAGATATACATGGTATGCATGCAGCAAAAGGCATACTTACATCAAGAGGAGGTATGACAAGTCATGCTGCAGTAGTTGCTAGAGGGATGGGAAGACCATGTGTTTCTGGATCTAGCGAAATAGAAATTGATTATGAAAATAAATTATTCAAAACAAATAACAGAATAATCAAAGAGGGAGAAATAATTACAATTGATGGCTCAACAGGAAGAATAATTATTGGCGAGGTAAAAACAGTAAAACCAGAAATCTCAGGTGATTTCTCAAAAATAATGAGTTGGTCTGATGATTTTAGAAAATTAAAAATTAGAACTAATTCGGAGACGCCATTAGATAGTAAAACTGCTAGAGAATTCGGTGCAGAAGGTATTGGTTTGTGTAGAACTGAACATATGTTTTTTGAAGAAGAAAGAATTTTATCAGTAAGAGAAATGATATTATCAAAAACAATTGAAGACCGATCTAATGCACTCAAAAAGCTATTACCACATCAAAAAAAGGATTTTATTGAAATATTTAAGATAATGAAAGGTTTACCAGTAACAGTAAGGTTGCTTGATCCACCTCTACATGAATTCTTGCCAAAAAATAATAATGAAATTAATGATGTTGCAGTTTCACTAAATATTCCTGTTAATGAACTAAAAGTTAGAATTTCAGAACTTCATGAGCAAAATCCTATGCTAGGTCATAGAGGTTGCAGATTAGCAATCTCATTCCCTGAAATTTATGAGATGCAATGCACAGCAATATTTGAAGCTTTAGTAGAATGTAAAAAACAAAAAATTCAATCTACTATGCCAGAAATTATGATACCTTTAGTTTCAACAGAGGCAGAAATAAAAATCATGAAAGATTTAGTCATCAGGGTTGCAAAAAAAGTTCAAGATGAGAATAAAATTAAAATTGATTTTTTAGTTGGAACAATGATTGAATTGCCAAGAGCAGCAATAAAGGCAAAAGATATCGCTAAACATGCTGAATTTTTTAGTTTTGGAACTAATGATTTAACTCAAACAACATTTGGAATTAGCAGAGACGATAGTGGTAAATTTCTTAACGACTATATTGAGAACAAAATTTTTGACATTGATCCTTTTGTATCAATTGATGATGGAGTTGGAGACTTAATAAAAATTGCAACTGATAAAGGCAGAAAACAAAACAAAAAAATTAAACTTGGAATTTGTGGTGAGCATGGTGGAGATCCAAAAAGTATAGAATTTTGTGCAAAAACTGGATTAGATTATGTGTCTTGTTCTCCCTACAGAGTTCCAGTTGCAAGATTAGCGGCAGCTCAAGCTCAAATAAAAAAAAATTAAATCTCTAATTTTAAATCCAAAGCTTGAATACTATGTGTTAATTCTCCAATCGATATTCTATCAACGTTTGTTGCAGCTATTTTTTTTATATTTTTTAAAGTTATTCCTCCAGAGGCTTCAGTCTCGTATTTCCCTTTTGCATATTTAATAGCAACTTTAACATTTTTTGGGCTCATATTATCAAATAGAACTGTATTAAAATTAAGTCCATTAATTTTCTTAAATTGTTTCAAAGTATCAACTTCGACAGTAATTTTTCTTTTTTTTTTATTTTTAATTGCTTTTTTCACTATTTCTTCGAATTTCTTTGATGATGCTAGATGATTGTCTTTAATTAAAAATTCATCACTTAAATTAAATCTGTGGTTTGTGCCACCTCCTAGTTTTACAGCATATTTTTGAATAACTCTTAGATTGGGAATTGTTTTTCTAGTGCAACAAATTTTTGCTTTCTTACCAACCTTTTTTACAAATTTATTTGTTTTAGTTGCAATACCTGAGATATGTGAGAGAAAATTTAGAGCAACTCTCTCCCCGACTAAAATACTTTTAATTTTACCTTCAATTACAGCAATTATAGAACCTTTATTAACTTTAGATCCTTCTTTTTTTTTTATATGAAATTTAATATTTCGATCTAATAAATTAAAAGTTTGTTTAGCAAATTCTAATCCACCTATAATACCTTTTTCATTGCTAATTAGTTTAACTTTTGAAATTAAATTATTATTTAAAAGATTGGTTGTAATATCTCCTGAAGGATATAGGTCTTCGTTAAGAGCTAGCTTACAGGTTGATCGGATAAAATTTTTACTTAATTGTATTTTTGGCACAGAATTTATCTGCCTATTTCAGCCATTCTCTCTACTGATTTCCTAGCTTTCTCAATTGTTTCGTGGTCCATTATTAATTCATTTGTTTCATTTTCTAAGCAATCAAGTATTTTTGGCAGTGTAATCCTTTTCATATGAGGACATAAGTTACAAGGTCTAATAAATTCTACATTAGGATTGTCGATTTGAACATTATCACTCATTGAGCATTCAGTGACCATCATAACCTTTTCAGGTTGATTATCTTTTACATATTTAATCATCCCACTTGTTGATCCTGCAAAATCACTTGCTTGTATTACATCTGGAGGACACTCTGGATGAGCAATAATTTTAATTCCAGGATTATTTTTTCTTATTTCATTTATCTCCTCATCATTAAACTGTTCATGAACCTCGCATGTGCCTTTCCATGAAATAATTTCCACATCTGTTTGTGAGGCAACATATTTGGCTAAATAATCATCTGGTAAGAATATTACTTTTTTAACTCCTAAAGAATTTACAATTTTTAAAGCATTTGCAGACGTACAGCAAACATCAGTTTCAGCCTTAACATCTGCTGAAGTATTTACATATGACACTACTGGAACTCCAGGATATTTTTTTTTTAATTTTCTTACATCCTCCCCTGTTATTGAGGACGACAATGAGCATCCAGCTTTCATGTCTGGTAATAAAACTTTTTTATTAGGGCTCATTAATTTAGCAGTCTCTGCCATAAAATGTACTCCACACATCACAATAATATCCGCATCTGTTTTTGCAGCTTCAATTGCCAAAGCTAATGAGTCTGCGGAAAAATCAGAAACACCATGATATATTTCTGGAGTTTGATAATTATGTGCAAGAATAACTGCATTCTTTTCTTTTTTTAATTTATTGATTTTATATATATATGGAGCATAGGTTGCCCATTCTATCTCAGGAATAGATTTAGAAACCTTCTGGTAAATTGGATCAGTTGCTATTTTAACCTCACTTGTGAATTCCATAATAAAAACTTATCAACTTGAAATAGAATTGTCATTCATTTAATCTGACGCATTATTTGCGGCCATGCTGAAATTGGTAGACAGGCACGGTTGAGGGCCGTGTGAGCCTAGCTCATGAGAGTTCAATTCTCTCTGGCCGCACCATAAATTATAATATTATTGAAAAAGGGGCGTTCTGTTGCCAGGTGCCCCAAACCCCGTAACTTAATTAATAAATTAATTAAGCTGCAAGTGCATAACTTTCGTTAGCATTTATAAATTAGCCCGTTACGGCGGAACAATACCGAACGAAAGAACAACTTTTAGACACCCGTCGATCCTAATTCACCCCCTTAAGTTGTAAATGGTGGAGGTGGTGGGTACTGCCCCCACGTCCGTAATGGTTATTACGAAATTCGTTTATCGTCATAGTTGGAAAACCAACACTATTAATATAAAACCAAATAATAGAGATTCAATAATTTATTCATGAAACTTACAAAAGATCAAATAAACGATATAAAAG
Organism: uncultured Pelagibacteraceae bacterium; assembly: GCA_902545635.1. Lineage (GTDB taxonomy): Bacteria > Pseudomonadota > Alphaproteobacteria > Pelagibacterales > Pelagibacteraceae > Pelagibacter. The sequence continues at coordinate 22,864 of CACCGT010000012.1, forward strand.
AACAACAATCTCAAGATAACAAAACTAAAAGAGTTACAGCTCCTGAATTAGAAAAAATTTTATATGAGGCTTTACCAGCTTTAGATCATGGCTTTATTAGAGTTATTGATTATATGGGGGATGATAGTTCAATTGTTCAGTCTGCAAGAGTTTCATATGGTAAGGGGACTAAACAAGTTTCAACAGATAGTGGATTAATTAAATATCTGATGCGTCATTGGCATAGCACTCCATTTGAAATGTGTGAGATTAAATATCATGTCAAATTACCAATATTTATAGCTAGACAATGGATTAGACATCGTACAGCAAATGTAAATGAATACTCTGCAAGATATTCAATTTTAGATAAAGAATTTTATTTACCTGATCCAGAAAATTTAGCTGCGCAATCAATAGCAAACAGACAAGGTCGAGGTGATGTTATTAAAGGAGAACAAGCAAAAGAAGTTTTAGAACTTTTAAAAAATGATGCAGAGAGAACATATCATAACTACGAGACTATGCTAAATCAAAAATATGATGGAACTACAATAGATGAAAATAAAAAAGGACTGGCTAGGGAGTTAGCGAGAATGAACTTAACTCTTAATACATATACACAGTGGTATTGGAAAACAGATTTGCTTAACTTAATGAATTTTTTAAGGTTACGTGCAGATCATCATGCGCAATACGAAATAAGAATTTATGCAGATATTATGTTAGATACATTAAAGAGGTGGGTTCCAATTACTTATGATGCTTTTATGGATTATAGAGTAGGTGGCACTGAAGTTTCAGCTAAAGGTAAAATTATTATTCAAAAGTTATTAAAAGGTGAAGATGTTAAAATAGATAACTCTGGGCTTTCAAAAAGAGAATGGAATGAACTAATGGAGGCTTTTGAAATTAAAGATAAGATTGTTTAATTTTTTTAGCAAATTCTAAATAAACCTTTGTTATTTCGTGATCTGGATCTTTTTCAACAATAGGAATGCCCATATCCCCATACTTTCCTACATCTGAGTTAATAGGAATTTGACCTAAAAATTCTTTTTCAAATTCTTTAGCTGTTCTTTCAACACCATTCTCACCGAAAATTGTATATTTTTTACCATCGTCTCCAAAGAAATGACTCATATTATCAATTAAACCAATGATATTTACTTTTAATTTATCAAACATTCTTATTCCTCTTTTAACATCTTGGAGAGCTATCTCTTGTGGTGTTGACACAATAATTGCACCATCAACTTTAATTTCTTGAGCAAAAGTTAATTGAGTGTCACCTGTGCCAGGAGGCATATCCACAATTATAAAATCTAAGTCTTTCCATCCAACTTTTTGAGTGAAAGTTTTAATGGCACTAGTTACCATAGGCCCCCTCCATATCATTGGCGTTTGTTCATCAGTTAGGAAACCAATCGACATGCACTGAATATCATATTTTATAATTGGTTTTAAGATTTGACCATCACTTTCAGGTTTTTCATTTATTGAGAATAATTTTGGTAAAGAAGGGCCATAAATATCAGCATCCAAGATGCCAACTTTGCAGCCAACTTTTTTTAAAGCTAATGCTAAATTTGTTGCAAAAGTTGATTTTCCGACACCACCTTTAGCGCTTGAAATAGCAATTGTAAATTTAGTACCTGGAATAGGGTTTCTTTTGAAGGTTTTTGGCTCTGTTTTTGCCTTCATTGTGTCACTAAGACCTACTTTTTTATCGTTCATAAAAATACACTTACCTTGTTTTTAACCATAAAGACACTATATAGAATGTCATTATGACGATTTATAAAAATCAAAGCCCATGGGGTACACCGCCAGGAAGCGGTGGAAGTGGCGGAAACGGTGGAGGTTTCAGAAGAGGCCCAACTCCCCCCAATTTAGATGAGGCAATTAAAAAATTACAGGACACCATAAATAAATTTACAGGAAGTAGCACAGGTGGAAAAAAGCCAATTATATTTGGATTGATAATATTAGTTATTATTTGGGCATTAAGTGGATTGTATCGGGTTTTACCTGATGAGCAAGGTGTAGTCTTAAGATTTGGAAAATTTGTTAACACTACGCAACCAGGATTAAATTATCATTTTCCATTCCCAATTGAGAGCGTGTTAACTCCAAAAGTTACGAAAGTAAACAGAATGGACATCGGTTTTAGATCAGAAAGAGACAGTGGATTTGGTCAAGGTGGTGGAGTTGCAGATGTACCAGAGGAAAGTCTAATGTTAACTGGTGATGAAAATATTGTTAATATAGATTTTTCAGTATTTTGGGTAATTAAAGATGCAGGTAACTTTTTATTTAAAATTCAGGACCCAGAGGGTACGGTTAAAGCTGCAGCTGAAACTGCGATGAGAGAAGTAATAGCAAGATCAGATATTCAACCAATTCTTACAGAAGGTAGAGCAGTTATTGAAAGAGATACACAAGATATTATTCAGGGTATACTTGATGAATATGAAAGTGGAGTACAAATAACGCAAGTTCAAACTCAGAAAGCTGACCCACCTGATCAGGTAATTGATGCTTTTAGAGATGTCCAAGCCGCTAGAGCAGATATGGAAAGATCTAAAAACGAGGCAGAAGCATATGCTAATGATGTAATACCAAGAGCTCGAGGGGAAGCTGCAAAAATTTTACAAGCCGCAGAGGCTTACAAAAAAGAAGTTGTTGCAAAAGCAGAGGGTGAAGCAAGCAGGTTTTTATCTATTTATGCAGAGTATGCGAAAGCAAAAGATGTTACTCAAGAGAGAATGTATTTAGAAACAATGGAACAAGTTCTTGCAGATATTAACAAGATTATTATCGACAAAGACTCAGGATCTGGTGTAGTTCCTTATCTTCCATTACAAGAATTAAAATCGGGGACAAATTAATGAAAGCTGGAAAATTTATATTACCAATAGTTATTTTGATAGCAGCAACGCTATTTTTCTCAATATTTATTGTTAAAGAAGTAAATCAAGCAATAGTTCTTCAATTTGGTGATCCAAAAAGAATTATATTAAAGCCAGGGTTAAACTTCAAACTGCCATTTATTCAAAATGTGGTATTTTTAGATAAAAGAGTTTTAAACTTGGATACCCCACCTGAAGAGGTTATTGCCTCAGATCAAAAACGATTGATAGTTGATGCATTTGCAAGATTTCAAATTATTGATCCTCTAAAATTCTATATTTCAGTTGGAAATGAGAGAGTTGCTAGATCAAGATTGGCAACAATTATAAATTCTAGAATAAGAAATGTATTAGGGCAACAAAAACTACAAACATTATTATCAGAAGATAGATCGAAGCAAATGGCCTTGATTCAACAAGGTGTAAATAATGAAGCTGAAAACTTTGGTATTAAAATAGTCGATGTTAGAATAAAAAGAGCTGATTTACCTCAAGCAAATAGTGATGCAATTTTTAGAAGAATGCAAACTGAAAGGGAGAGAGAAGCAAAAGAATTTAGAGCAAAAGGAGCAGAAATGGCTGTAACAATTACGTCTACTGCAGATAAAGAAGTCACAGTTATTCTTGCAGATGCTCAAAAAAAATCTGAGATAATGAAAGGGGAAGGAGACGGTCTAAAGAATAAAATTTTTGCAGATGCATTTGGACAAGACCCAGAATTTTTTGGATTTTATAGAGCGATGCAAGCCTATCAAAAAGCTCTGATTGGTGGAGAAACATCTATGATTTTATCACCTGATAGTGAGTTTTTTAAATTTTTTGGAAATAAAGAAAATTAAACTAAAAATAATTTAAAATGAGAGAATTGATCATAGCTTTTGGTCTTTTCTTATTTATTGAGGGTGTTTTGTATGCCTTATTTCCATCAAAAATGAAAAATATGTTAAAAAAATTGGATTTGGTTGCAGATAGACAATTAAGAATAGGTGGTTTAATTTTTGCTTTAATTGGTTTTGCAATAATTCGTTATTTAAAAGTATGAAAAGTTTTGTAAAAATTTTTGCTGTTTTTTTAGTTTCAATAAATTTTTTTTCTATCTCATTTGCAAATTCAATCCCTTCGTCTTTTGCTGATCTTGCAGAGAGATTAATGCCCTCAGTCGTGAATATCTCAACAAGAACAACAGTTACTACAAGATCAAATCCTCTTCCATTTGAATTTCCTCCTGGGTCGCCTTTTGAGGATATGTTTGGTACACCACAACAAAGACAGACAAGTGCATTGGGATCTGGCTTTATAATTGACGAAGAAGGTATAGTAATTACAAATAATCATGTTATCCAAGGAGCACAAGATATAGTAGTAAGAGTTAACGGTGATAAAGATTATAAAGCAAAAGTTCTTGGTGCTGATGCAGGAATGGATTTAGCAGTATTAAAAATAGAGGCAGATGAAAAATTTCAACCAGTTAGATTTGGAAATTCTGACAGGGCAAGAATCGGTGATTGGGTTATTGCTATTGGTAATCCATTTGGTTTAGGGGGCACAGTTACTGCAGGAATTATCTCAGCTAGGAATAGAAGTATTGGATTATCGAGATATGAGGATTATATTCAAACTGACGCCTCAATAAATCAAGGAAACTCTGGTGGTCCTTTATTCAATATGAATGGAGATGTAATAGGAATTAATACAGCAATACTTGGACAGTCAGGCTCAATAGGTATTGGTTTTGCAATTCCCTCAAATAGTGCGCAGAAAGTAATTAAACAACTTATAGAATTTGGAGAAACTAAAAGAGGTTGGCTAGGAGTTAGAATCCAAGTTGTTGATCAAGGAATTGCTGATGCAGAAAATTTAGATAAACCAAGAGGAGCACTTGTTGCAAGTGTTGCAGAAGACAGTCCTTCAGACAGAGGTGGTATTAAACCAGGTGATATAATTTTAGAGTTTGATGGGAAACCTATAAATGAAATGAAAGAATTACCAAAGATTGTGGCAGAGACAGATGTTGGAAAAAAAGTTATGGTGAAAGTTTGGAGAAATAAAAGAGAGATAACTAAAGAAATAATTCTTGGAAGATTAGAAACATCTGAAGATTTCAAAGCACAAAAACCAGTAACAGAAAAACCTAAAGTATCAAGAATTGATGGTTTAAAAATAGAAGTTCGTTTATTGAATAAAGATGATATTGAGTCAAGGAAGTTGCCAAAAGGAACAAGTGGCGTAGTAATAACAAAAATAGACAAAGAAAGTCCAATTAATTATTTGCAGGTAGACAATATAATAGTTGAAGCTAATAGAAAAAAAATTAACACTATTGGTGATCTTGATAACGTAGTTAAGTTGAAGCTAAGAAGTGATGAAAAAAATTTATTGATTGCAATATACAATAATCAAAATCAAAGAACATACGTAGGCGTTAAGCTTAAATAATCAAATGGACCTAAAGTCCAAAATAATTTTAATATCAGGACCCACTGCATCAGGAAAATCTAAATTAGCAATTGATTTTGCTAAAAAAGTGAATGGAGAAATAATTAATGCAGATAGTATGCAGGTCTACAAAGAATTAAAAATATTAACAGCTAGACCCATAAAAGAAAATATCAATAAAATTAAACATCATTTATATGGCTTTCAAAGTGTTAAAAATGAATTTTCTACTGGTCAATGGTTAAAATTAGTTAAAAAAAAAATAAAAGAAATAAGAAATAAAAATAAAATACCTATTCTGGTTGGTGGCACTGGTCTTTACTTTAAAGCACTAACAGATGGTTTAGTTAAGATACCGAAAATTCCTAACACTATTAGAAATAAAATAAGATCTAAGCAAAAACAAATGGGTCAAAAGAAATTTTATTCTAAGCTTTTGAAACTAGATAAATTTGTAAAAAATAAAATAGTCTCTACTGATATCCAAAGATCTTTAAGGGCCTATGAAGTGATTTACTTTACAAAAAAATCAATTTTTGAGTGGTATAAAAAAACAAAATCACAATATAAAATAGATGAATTTCTAAAAATTTATATTGATTATCCTAAAGAGATATTGGTCAATAAAATTTCAAAAAGGGTAGATCAAATGATAAAAGATGGGGCAGTCGAAGAGGTACAAAACTTTGAAAAGTTGAATTTAAAGAGTGATAATAATCTTTATAAAGTTATTGGCATCAGAGAGATAAAAGATTTTATTGATAAAAAAACTTCATTGAAAGAAATGAAACTAAATATTGTAATAAAAACAAGACAATACGCTAAAAGACAGAGAACTTGGTCTAGAGGTCAAATGAATGATTGGCAAAAATTTGATCCTAAAGAGCTCTCAAAATTTATAAAAAAATTATAATTTATCTCTACTATAACTTGACCAATGAGCACAACTTCAGCTAGATTGTCTGAATGCCAAAATTATATTCGGGAGCTGAAATTGTATTTAAATGTTTAGAAGATCAAAACGTTAGTCATATTTTTGGGTATCCAGGAGGAGCAGTACTTCCAATTTATGATGAGTTAAAAAATTTTAATTCTATAAAACATATTTTAGTAAGACATGAGCAAGGTGCAGGACATGCTGCGGAAGGTTATGCAAGATCAACAGGTAAACCTGGAGTACTATTAGTAACATCAGGACCTGGGGCTACAAATGCAGTTACTGCTCTAACAGATGCTTACATGGACTCAGTCCCATTAGTTTGTATTACAGGACAAGTTCCAACTCATCTAATCGGAACTGATGCATTTCAAGAGTGTGACACAACTGGAATTACTAGACCTTGCACTAAACATAATTGGTTAGTTAAAGATATAAATGATCTAGCAGAGATAATGCACAAAGCTTTTGAAGTAGCAACTACGGGAAGACCAGGGCCAGTGCTAGTTGATATTCCAAAGGACATACAATTCCTAAAGACAAAATATAAAAATTATCAAAAAGTTAAAAAATTAAATGGCAAATCTCATGATAATTTTTCTCAAAAAAATATTGATGACTTAATTGGATTAATTAGTAAGGCAAAAAAACCGATATTTTATACAGGGGGTGGAGTAGTTAATTCAGGACCAAAGGCTAGTGAACTTTTAAGAGAGCTTGTGTACGCAACTGGATTTCCTATAACCTCAACTTTACAGGGTCTGGGTTGTTTTCCTGCTGATGATAATCAGTTTTTAGGAATGTTAGGAATGCATGGTACCTATGAAGCTAACAATGCAATGTACAGTTGTGATCTTATGATAAATATTGGAGCAAGATTTGATGATAGGATAACTGGTAAGATTGATGAGTTCTCACCTAAATCTAAAAAAGTTCATATTGATATTGATCCATCGTCTATAAACAAAAATGTTAAGGTGGACTTACCAATAGTTGGAGATATTAAATCAGTTTTAACATCTACACTAAAAACTTTAAAAAAATCAAAAAAGAATTTTTCTAAATCAAATAAATATCAAATATCAAATTGGTGGGAAAAAATTCAAAAGTGGAGATCTAAACGTTCTTTAGATTATATTGGTAGCGAAGAGACAATTAAACCACAATATGCCATTGAAAGATTATATGAACTTACAAAAGATAGAGATGCCTATATTACAACTGAGGTTGGCCAACATCAAATGTGGGCTGCCCAACATTATAAATTTAATAAACCAAATAGATGGATGACATCAGGTGGTCTTGGAACCATGGGATATGGTTTGCCGGCTGCAGTTGGAGTTCAGATAGCGCATCCTAAAAAATTAGTTATTGATATTGCTGGTGAAGCCTCAGTTTTAATGACTATGCAGGAAATGTCTACTGCTGTTCAGTATAATTTACCAATAAAAATATTTATCTTAAATAATGAGTACATGGGTATGGTAAGACAGTGGCAGGAGTTATTGCATGATAAAAATTATTCTGAGAGTTATACTGCTGCGTTACCAGATTTTGTTAAAATGGCTGAAGCTTATGGATGTGTTGGCATAAGAGCAAAAACACCTGAAGAGTTAGATGACAAGATTATTGAAATGTTAAATACTGATCGACCTGTAATATTTGACTGTCTTGTAGACAAACAAGAAAATTGTTTTCCAATGATTCCTTCAGGAAAACCACATAATCAAATGTTACTAGGTCCAAAAGATCAAAAAGAGAAAAAAATTACAGGAAAAGGAAGAACAAATCTAGAAGAAGTTTTCTTAAAACTTTCAAGGAGCAAAAGTGAGTTTAACTAGAATATATGGTTTATTTTTAAGACATTTTTATCTTATAACTAGATCATTTCCTAGAATCTTAGATTTAGTATACTGGCCAACTATTCAAATTACTCTTTGGGGATTTATCTCAAATTTTTTTGCTACACACACAACTTATTACAACAATGCAGTTGGTGTCATTTTGACTTGTGCAATACTCTACGATTTTTTGTTCAGAACAAGTATTGGTTTTAATATGCTTTTTTTAGAGGAGATTTGGAGTAGAAATTTTACTAATCTTTTTATAGCGCCTATGAAAATTGGTGAAATTCTAACTTCACTTGTTATAACAGCATTAATAAGATCTTTAATTGGTCTAGTTCCAGCAGTCTTACTAACTTCCCCATTATTTGGAATTTCAATCTTAGAGTTGGGAATATTTTTGTTTTTTCTATTTCTGAGTCTTTATATTTTTGGGATTACGCTAGGAATTTTGGTTTCTTCAGGATTACTTAGATTTGGCCCATCATTTGAGAATATAGCATGGTCGACAATGTTTTTACTTGCACCATTTGGATGTATTTATTACCCTATAGAAACTCTTCCAGAAGTATTTCAAAAAATAGCTTATATCTTACCGTTAGTATATATATTTGAGGAAGCTAGAAACATCTTGATTAATCAAACTGTGGATATTGAAAATATTTATAATGCTTTCATTTGGAATGCTTTATATTTTACACTTTCAATAATTTTATTTTATTATTCATTTAATGCTGCAAAAAATAGGGGTACATTAATTAACATGGGAGAGTAATGGTGCGCCCGCAAGGAGTCGAACCCTGAACCTCCAGAGCCGAAATCTGGCGCTCTATCCAGTTGAGCTACAAGCGCATATTGTATAATTATAATAACATGAAAAGTAATATAAATATAAAAGTTAAAAATAAAGAAAATAATTTAAGAATTGACGTTTTGTTGTCAAATCAGAACAATAAATTAAGTAGATCGAGAGTAAAAGTTTTAATTTTAGAAAATAACTTAAAAATAAACAATATAATTGTTACTGATCCATCTAGAAAAGTTAAATTAGATGATGAAATATTTTTTGAAATTGTAGAACCAAAAAAAGAAAGTCTTACACCATTTAATTATCCTCTTGAAATAATTCATGAGGATGAAGATTTGATTGTATTAAATAAATCAGCTGGAATTTCAATACATCCTGGACCAGGAAATTATGACAATACAATTGTAAATGCCCTAATTAATTATACTGGTAATAATTTATCAAATATTGGAAACGAATTAAGACCAGGCATTGTTCATAGGATAGATAAAGAGACATCTGGATTAATTGTAATTGCCAAAAATAATGTATCCCATGAAAATTTATCTAATCAGTTTTCTGAGCATTCTATTACAAGAGTTTACCAGGCTTTGGTCTGGGGCAAAATAAGACCCCAAAATGGAAAAATTGAAACATTTATTACAAGAAGCTCAAAGAACAGACAAATGATGGAGGTCTCTTTAAATAAAGGTAAAAAAGCTATAACGAACTACAAAACTTTAGAAATATTTGAAAATGATGATGTACCAACATTAAGTCTTATTGAGTGTAAATTAGAAACAGGTAGAACTCATCAGATAAGAGTTCACTTGTCTAACAAAGGGAATAATATTTTAGGTGATAAAAAATATAAGAAAAAATTTAAAAAATTCATTAATATAAATCCTGAACTCGAGAAGTGCCTAGTTTCTCTTGATAGACAATTTCTACACGCTAAAACACTCGGTTTTAATCATCCAAAAAATAATCGATGGCTAGAATTTTCATCAAAATTACCTGGTGATTTGGAAAAAATTCTTAAAAAACTAAGAAAAATCAATAAATAAAAACATTGTAAAATTTTATTTATTTATTAAATAAATACTTCGAATGAATAACAATAACTACAATTTACCTGCACTTTCAAATGAAGGTGGGTTAGCTGCATACCTTTCACAGATAAAGAAATTTCCTATGCTTGCAGCTGAGGAAGAGTATATGTTAGCCAAAAATTGGCAGTCAACAGGAAATGTGAAATCAGCCGAAAAGTTAGTAACTAGCCATCTTAGATTGGTTGCAAAGATTGCTATGGGTTACAAAGGCTATGGTTTGCCTCTAAATGAAATGATATCTGAAGGAAATGTGGGACTAATGCAAGCAGTAAAGAAATTTGAGCCAGAGAAAGGCTTCAGACTTGCTACGTATGCAATGTGGTGGATAAAAGCTTCAATACAAGAATATATTTTAAGATCATGGAGTTTAGTTAAAATAGGTACAACAACTGCTCAAAAAAAACTATTCTTTAATTTAAAAAAAATTAAAAACCAAATAGCCCCTAGATCAGAGGGAGATCTTAAAAAAGAACATGTTGAGGATATTGCAAAAAGACTCTCAGTAAGTGAAGATGAAGTAATTTCCATGAATAGAAGACTTTCGGGTAAAGAACAATCTTTAAATGCACCCATTGGTGAGGATGGTGATGAGTGGCAAGACTGGGTGGTAGATAATGATATGGATCATGAATTAAAAATTGCTCAAAATGATGAAATGGAGCAGAGAAAAGACTTACTTCAAGACTCAATTAAAGTATTAAATGACAGAGAAAAAAAAATCCTATATTCAAGAAGGCTAACTGATGAACCAACAACTTTAGATGAGCTTAGTAAAAAATATAAAATAAGCAGAGAAAGAGTTAGACAAATTGAAAATAAGGCATTTGAAAAATTACAGAAGCATATGCTGAACTCTGCTAAATCAAAAAATTTATTACCTGCTAATTAAACGGATCTATTAAAAGAATAGTATCTTCTCGCTCAGGACTCGTTGAAATACTTGATATTTTTGTTTCAATAAACTCCTCAATTGCTTTTATATAAATCTTGGCATTCTTAGGTAAATTTTCAAATTTTTTAATTCCCTGGGTTTTAGATTTCCAACCTTTAAATTTTTTATAAACTGGTTTAACATTTAATTGATCCTCTACTGCGGCTGGAAAATAATCTATTTCTTTTCCGTTAAGATCGTAGGCCACACAAACATTAATTTCATCAAGTTCATCTAAAACATCTAACTTAGTTAGCGCTATACCATCAATGCCTGAAATCTTTATGGTTTGCCTTACTAAAACTCCATCAAACCAGCCGCACCTTCTTTTTCTGCTAGTTACTGTTCCAAATTCATGTCCCTTTTCTCCTAAATGATTGCCAACATCATCAGTAAGTTCAGTTGGGAAAGGCCCTTCACCTACTCTTGTTGTATATGCCTTTGTTATACCTAAAACAAAATTTATCGAATTGGGGCCACATCCAGATCCTGTTGCTGCAGAAGCTGCAACTGTATTTGATGAAGTTACATATGGGTAAGTTCCGTGGTCAACATCAAGTAATATACCTTGAGCACCCTCGAATAAAATTTTCTTATTTTCTGATTTAAATTGATCTATTTTTCTCCAAACAGGTGCCGAATACTTTAAAATATTTGGTGCTATTTTTACTAATTCTTCAACTAATTTTTTTTTCTCATATAGAGATTTACCTAATCCCTTGCGTATTGCGTTATGATGTTCAAGTACTACGGTTAATCTTTTTTCAAGATTTTTTTTTGATGCTAGATCCATTACTCGTATAGATCTTCTTCCTACTTTATCTTCATAAGCTGGTCCAATTCCTCTTCTTGTAGTTCCAATTTTAGAATTACCTGCAGAGTCCTCTCTAATTTCATCCATCTCTCTGTGAAATGGTAAAATTAAAGTTGCCGCTTCAGATAATATCAAATTACTATCATTTATTTGTACACCTTTAGATTTGGCTTCTTTAATTTCGTCAAGCAAAGCCCATGGGTCGACAACAACTCCGTTTCCTATAATAGAAATTTTATTTTTTCTCACAATGCCAGATGGTAATAGTCTTAATTTATAAGTAACTCCATCTATGACTAATGTATGACCTGCATTATGGCCACCTTGAAATCTAACAACCACATCAGCTTCACTAGACAACCAGTCAACTATTTTTCCTTTTCCTTCATCTCCCCATTGAGAACCGACAACAACTACATTTTTCATCTAAATTTCTTTTCTATAATAAAACTATTTAAATGGTTAATTGGTCCATTTCCTTTTCCAAAGTTTGGCCTTGTCTTTATAGCATTATTTACATACCTAATGCCTAACTCACAAGATTTCTTTAATGTTTTTCCACATCCATAATATGTTGCAATTGCACTTGATAATGTGCATCCAGTTCCATGAGTATTTTTTGTTTTAATTTTTTTATTAGTAAATATTGCAATTTCTTTCTTGTTTACAAAAACATCTTTCAAAATTTTAGACTGTAAATGACCACCTTTAATTAAAACATTTTTTACACCTAAATCTAATATTCTATAAGCAGCGTTTTTCATATCATGCATAGATTTGATCTTCATTGCAGTTAATATTTCTGCTTCAGGAATATTTGGTGTAATTAAATCCACTTTATTAATTAGTTTTTTTTTTAAATCTAAAACCGCTTTATCATCTATAAGCTTAGTTCCGCCTTTAGCCACCATTACAGGATCTAATATTATTTTTTTTAATTTTAATTTTTTTATTGATTTTAATACTGATTCAATTACTTGTGTGGAATATAACATTCCAATCTTTACTGAATCTGGTTTTATATCTTTAGAGGTAAATTCAATCTGGTTTGAAATCTCTTTAATTGGTATTGGTATTATTGATTTTACACCTTTGGTATTTTGTGCTGTAACCGCTGTAATTGCTGTCATTGCATAAGAACCAAGAGATGTAACAGATTTGATATCTGCTTGAATACCTGCTCCACCAGAAGAGTCTGACCCTGCAATAATTAATATTTTAGAATTTATTTTCAATTTACTGAATAGATTTTTTAATTATATTAATACATAATTTATTTAAACTTGAATCTTTCGATTCGCTCATAATTCTAATTTTTGGTTCGGTACCAGACTTTCTAACAAGTATTCTACCTTTATTTTTTATAATTTTATTTGCAACTGAAATCGCTTTTTTACATTTTGGACTATCAATGATTGATTTATCTTTTACAACCACATTTTCTAATATTTGAGGAGTGGGATTAAATTTATTAAAAAGTTCACTTGCTTTTTTTCTTTTTCTTAGAGAAAAAAGGATTTCTAAGGCAACCAATAATCCATCTCCCGTGGTTGCGAACTTACCAAGAATTATATGGCCTGATTGTTCTCCTCCTAAATTAAATCTATTTTTTTTCATTTTTTCTTTAACATATCGATCTCCTACATTTGATCTGAAGAATTTTATCCTATTTTTTTTAAAAAATTCCTCTAAACCATAATTTGACATTAATGTTCCAATAACTCCACCTTTTAAAATTTTTTTTCTTTTCCATCTCTCGCCTAACATTGCAAGAATTTTATCTCCATCAATAATTCTACCTTTTTCATCACATACAATAATTCTATCTGCGTCACCATCAAGAGCTATACCTATATGAGCCTTTTTTTTTATAGTCATTTGACAAATTTTTTTTGGATAAGTTGATCCAGATTTAAGATTTATATTTAATCCATTTGGAGAAGTGCCAGATTTAAAAACTTTGGCTCCTAAAGATGTAAACAGTTTAGGACCGGCTTTATAACTTGCACCATTGGCACAATCTAAAGCTATTTTGATACCTTTTAAACTAAATGAAGGAGGAAAATTTTGTTTTAAAATTTTTATGTAGTTACTGGTTGCATCTTCTAATCTTTTAACTCTTCCTAATTCAATTGGTCTTGAGAGATTTTTAGCAATTTTTGAGTCAATTAACTTTTCAATTTTTTTTTCAATTCTATCAGATAGTTTAAGCCCATCTGGTCCAAACAGCTTTAAACCATTGTCATAGTATGGATTATGAGATGCTGTAATCATTATCCCCATATTTGCTCTCATTTTTTTTGTTAACATTGCTAGACCATTGGTTGGTAGTGGTCCTAGTGTATAAATATGCATACCTGCTGAGGCCAATCCAGATACCAAAGCTGGCTCAAGTGTGTAGCCAGATAACCTTGTGTCCTTAGCAATAATTGCTGTCTGCTTACTTTTTTTTAAATTTTTAAAATATGTCCCTGCTGCTAATCCAAATTTAAAAAACATTTCACCATTAATTTTTGAGCCATTAACTCTTCCTCTTATTCCATCCGTGCCAAAATATTTTTTAAACATATTTAATATTGTAATTCTTTAAATACTTTAAATGCTTGATTAATTTCTTTAACATCATGAATCCTTAAAATTTGAACTCCTTGCAAATATGATTGAATACAGGACGATATTGTGCCTCCAAGTCTTTCTCTAGTATCATTCTCTTTTGAAATATCCTTTATAAATCTTTTTCTCGATAAACCCAACATTACAGGAAGTCCTAACGAATGAAAAATAGAAATATTTTTTAAAAGAGTAATATTATGTTTCAAATTTTTTCCAAATCCAATTCCTGGATCTAATATAATATTATTATGATTAATTCCTTTTTTTCTTATATATTTTAATTTTGTTTCAAAAAAATCATATATATCAAGTA
>CACCGT010000013.1 GCA_902545635.1 uncultured Pelagibacteraceae bacterium
AAATACCAATAGACTTTTTAGCTGAAAATGCTCCTATGTATGACCGAAAATGGATTAAGTCTGAACTTCCTAAAGAAAATAGTTTTTCAAAAGATCAGTTTAAATCTTTAAAATTAGGCGAATGTTTAAAAAAAATTTTAAATGATCCAAATATTTCAGATAAAGAATGGATCTGGAACCAATATGATCATACAGTTATGGGTGATACAATTCAAAAACCTGGTGGTGACGCAGGCGTTGTGAGAGTTCATGGTACAAATAAAGCTGTAGCTGCTGCAGTAGATTCATCTGCAACTTATTGTAATGCTCATCCGTTAACAGGTGGAAAACAAGTTGTTTGTGAAAGTTGGAGAAATATGATTTCTGTAGGCGCTAAACCAATAGCAATTACAAATTGTCTTAACTTTGGAAATCCGGAAAAAGAAAAAAATATGGGTGAATTTGTTGAGTGTGTTGAGGGAATATCTGAAGCATCTAAGTATTTAAATTACCCTGTAGTTTCAGGAAATGTATCTTTTTATAACGAAACAAAAGATAAAGGGATAAAGCCCACCCCTTCAATTGGAGGCATTGGACTATTAGCTGATTATAAAAAAATGATCACAATGGAATTAAAAAACAACGGAAATTATCTTTTTGTTATTGGGAAAACAGATGGACATTTAGACCAATCAGTATTTGCTATAAATATTTTATCTAAATTTGAGGGTCCTCCTCCAGAGGTAAACTTATTTAATGAAAAACAGAATGGTTTAGTTATTTTAAATTTAATAGACAATAATTTAATAGAGACATGTCATGATGTGTCTTTAGGTGGAATTTTAACAGCACTGTCAAAAATGAGTATTAAAGGAAATAAAGGAGTAAATATTTTTCCTATTAATGGTTTAGTAAACAAATTTCAGTATTTTTTTGGTGAAGATCAAGGAAGATTTATAATTGAAATTAAACCAGAAAATTTAGAAAATGTAGAAAAAATACTAAAAAAAGCCTCAATCCATTTTGACAAGTTAGGCTTAGTTGAAGGAAATAAAATTACGTATGGAAATGATCTAAAAATATCAATTGACGATATCAAACAAGGCTATAAAAAATGGTTAAAGGAATATATGGTAAGCTAATGGCAATGAATCTAAAAGAAATAGAAAGTTTAATCAAAGAAGCGTTACCCGATGCAAAAATTGAAATACAAGATCTTGCTGGTGATGGAAATCACTATTCAGCGACAGTAATTTCGTCGCAATTCGCAGGAAAAAGTAAAATTCAACAACACAAGATGGTATACAGTTCTTTAAAAGGTAAGATGGGAAATGAATTACACGCACTAGCTATAAAAACTAAGGAGAACTAAATGGATGATCAAACAAAAGAATTAATAAATAATGAAATAAAAGATAATGAGGTATGCTTATTTATGAAAGGTACTCCAGATGCTCCTCAGTGTGGGTTCTCAATGGCAGTAACAAATATTCTTAAAATTTTAGAAGTAAATTTTAAAGGTGTGAATGTTTTAGCTAATCAAAATCTTAGAGAAGGTATAAAAGTTTTTAGTGATTGGCCTACGATACCTCAACTTTATGTAAAAAATGAGTTCATTGGTGGATGCGATATAGTAAAAGAAATGTACGAAAGTGGAGAGTTAGCAAAATTGTTTGAAGATAACGGTATAAAATATAAAAAGAAAAGCTAATAATAATTATAACTAAAAATTAGATTATCTAGAATAATACTCAATTACTAAGTTTGGTTCCATTACAACTGGATAAGGAACTTCCTCAAATTTTGGCACTCTTACAAATTTAACTTTTTTATTTTTTTCGTCTAATTGTAAATATTCTGGAACTTCTCTTTCCTTATTTGCTAGAGCTATATCAATCAAAGCTAACTGTTTTGATTTGTCTCTAATTTCAATACTATCCTCTTCTTTAACTTGATAACTAGAAATATTTACTTTTTTTCCATTAACTCTGATATGGCCATGATTAATTAGTTGTCTTGAAGAGAAGATAGTATTTGATAGCTTAGATCTATAGACAACAGCATCTAATCTTCTTTCAAGCAAACCAATTAAATTTTCAGCAGTATCACCTTTTTTCATTATAGCTTTTTTGTACATATTTCTAAATTGTCTTTCATTCATATTGCCATAATAACATTTTAGTTTTTGTTTTGCTTGTAATTGAATTCCATAATCTGAAGGTTTTGCTGATTTACTTTGGCCGTGTTGTCCTGGAGGATAAGCTCGTGTATTAAAAGGACTTTTGGGTCGTCCCCATAAATTAACTTTTAGTCTTCTATCAACTTTATGTTTTGAGTTTAATCGTTTTGTCATACTGTGATTATGGGGTTTATAGACATCAAAATATGTTTGTCAATCAAGGTTTTTTAGAAAGACCCGCAAATACACTTGATAAAATGCGTATTTCCTTTTGAGAAAGTTCCATTTTGTAAAAAATGCTTCTTAAATTTTCCAACATTATGGGTTTTTTAGCTTTTTGTTTAAAAAAGTTTTGATTTTCTAAATTTAATAAACAAAAATTTAACATTTTGGATATTTCTTTTTTTGTAGCTTTTTGTATTTTTTTCGATTTTTTAAAATTATATGTATTTTTTGTGACCAAGTAAGAAACCACTTGAGCTACAATCACTAAGCTATGTGATAAATTCAATGATCTAAATTTACTATCACTTGGTATCTGTAAAGTATAATCAGAAAAACTAATTTCATTATTAGTTAATCCAGATGCTTCTGAGCCAAATAAAAAGCTTACTTTTTTATTAAAATTTATTTTTTTTAAATCCTCTAGAGAAATATGTTTTATATTTTTATTTCTAAATCTTGCTGATGTAGCAATTAAAATATCTGTTTTGTTTAATGATTTTTCTAAGTTAGGATATACTTTTGATTTCTTTATAATATCTTTAGCTCCAACAGATGTTGCTAAAATTTTATCATTTGGAAATATTGGTTTTGGATCAATTAATAATAAATTTTTAAATCCAAAATTTTTTATGCCTCTGGCACACAGACCAATATTTTCTGATAATTGAGGTTTATGAAGAATGAAGGTTATATTGTTTAAATTCATTAAGAACTTGCTGGCGCATTATCTTTAAATAATTTGTAATCAAGACTATCTATTAGTGCTTTAAATGATGCATCAATAATATTTGGTGATACACCTATTGTAAACCAATTCTTTCCTTGAGAATCTGTACTTTCAATAGAAACTCTAGTCACTGCTTCTGTTCCTGTATTTAATATTCTAACTTTATAATCAACCAGTCTTAAATCTTTAAGGTAATCGGAATACTTCGAAATTTTTTTGATATTATTTCTAATTGCATTATCCAGAGCATTTACAGGTCCGTTACCCTCACCTTCACATACAATCGTTTCTCCATCTACTTCTAATTCTGCTTTAGCTGAGGAAATTATTTCTCCTAACGAATTTTTTTTTACTGATACATCATATGCTTTAATGATTAAATACCTTGGTATTTCACCCACTATTCTTCTAGCAAGTAATTCAAATGACGCGTCAGCTCCATCATAACTATATCCAATAAATTCTCTTCCTTTAACTTCTTCAAGAAGCTGTTTGATTTTTGGGTCATTTTTTTTAATATCAATCCCAATCGTACCAAGTCTTGACAAAATGTTAGACTGACCTGCTTGATCTGATACTACAATATTTCTAACATTTCCAACTTCTCTAGGATCTATATGTTCATAAGTTTTAGGATCCTTCTGAACTGCAGACACATGCATCCCTCCTTTGTGAGAAAAAGCTGCCGCACCAACATATGGCAAGTGTTTATTTGGCTTTCTATTTAAAATTTCGTCAAGAAGCCTTGAGCATTGAGTTAAATGCTTAATATTCTCACTGTTAACATTAATTTCAAATTGTTTTGAAAATTCATTTTTTAAATGTAAGGAAGGGATAATTGACATTAAATTCGCATTTCCACATCTTTCACCAAGACCATTAATAGTTCCTTGAACTTGTCTTACTCCAGCTTGAACAGCTATTAAGGAATTAGCAACTGCATTTTCAGTGTCATTGTGAGCGTGAATACCTAGATTTTTTCCAGGTATATGCTTAATTACATCTGTAATAATTTCTGAAATTTCATGTGGTAAAGTTCCACCATTTGTATCACATAAAATAATCCATCTCGCGCCTTCATCGTATGCTGATCGAATACAATTCAATGCATATTCTTTATTAGATTTATAGCCATCAAAAAAATGTTCAGCATCAAACATAAATTCTTTTCCAGAATTTATTATATGTTTAGCGCTTTCACTGATATTTTTTAAATTTTGATCTTTTGAAATACCAAGAGCTACATCCACATGAAAATCCCATGATTTTCCAAATAAACAAATTGAGTTTGCTTTTGAATTAATTAAAGATGAAATCATAGGATCGTTTTCAGCACTATGCTCAGTTTTTTTTGTCATACCAAATGCTGTAAGAGTTGAATGATTAAATGAATATTCTTTATTAAAAAACTCTGTATCCGTGGGATTTGCTCCAGGCCACCCACCTTCGATATAGTCCACACCCAAGTTGTCTAAAGCATTTGAGATTTTTTCTTTATCATCCAAAGAAAAATCAACTCCTTGTGTTTGTGCACCATCTCTTAAGGTGGTATCAAAAATATATATTTTGTCAGTCATTATTTAAATTTCCACGCGGTTTTACCATCTTTATCCTCTATTTGAACTCCTTTTTCTAAAAGCTCATTACGAATTTGGTCAGCTAATTGGTAATTTTTAAGGTCTCTAGCTTCATTACGTTCTTTAATTTTGGCCTTTATAAATTCTTCGCTAACCTCAGATTTTATTTTTTTGAAGTTTGCCCACTCATCTTGATCTTGAGTCAACAGTCCAATGAAATTGCAAGCAGATACAAACAATTTTTTGTCTTCCAAGTTTCCATTTTGTGATCTTTCAAATAATTTATGGAGATTGGCTATGTACTTTGGAGTATTCAGATCATCATATAATGGATAAAGATCTTCATCAGAAATTAATTTTTGTTTGTCAATTTTGACATAGCTTTTGTACCATTTATCTATAGTCTTTTGACTTTCCTCTAAAAGTTTTTTATTCCAATCTAAAGGTTGTTTATAATGGGTGCTAATTAGAGCCAATCTAAGAGCTTGGCCATTAATAGTTTTTTTAAAATCACTTATTTTTAAAATATTGCCTTGTGATTTTGCCATTTTTTCATTTGAAAGTGTAATAAAACCATTGTGTACCCAGTAATTTGAAAATACATCAGTTTCATTAGCACATCTTGATTGAGCAATTTCATTTTCATGATGAGGAAAAATTAAATCTCTGCCACCTCCATGAATATCAAATTTGTCACCAAGATATTTTTTTGACATAGCAGAACATTCTAAATGCCAACCCGGTCTACCTTTTCCCCAAGGGGACTGCCAGCTAGGTTCATCGTCTTTGGATGGTTTCCATAATACAAAATCCTCTGCATTCTTCTTGTAACTTGATACCTCAACCCTAGATCCAGATATTAAATCATCAATTTTTTTATTTGATAACTTTCCATATTCTTTAAATTTTTTTACTTCAAAATAAATATGATTATTACTTTCATAGGCATAACCTTTAGATATCAAAGAGGTAATCATCTCAATCATTTCGTTAATATTTTCTGTTGCTCTTGGTTGAAAACTTGGATTTTCACAGTTTAGATATTTACAGTCATCTTGGAAATTTTTATTTGTATTGTTTGTTAAATCTTTAATTGAAATGTTCTTTTCTTTTGCTGACTGTATAATTTTATCATCAATATCTGTTATGTTTCTGATATAAGTAACTTTATCGTTACCATATTTGCACTTTAATACTTTAAAAAGAATATCGAACACAACTAAAGGTCTTGCATTACCAATGTGAGGGTCATCATAAACAGTTGGACCACAGACATACATTTTAATATTATTGACATCTATAGGCTGAAATTTTTCTTTCTTTCCACCATAACTATTTGTTAAAAAAATATCTTTATTCATTAGTCAAGGAATATACTTTAATTTAAGATTTGTGAATCTATTTGATTAGCTTGGAATCTTACATA
The DNA here is from genome assembly GCA_902545635.1 of uncultured Pelagibacteraceae bacterium. Lineage (GTDB taxonomy): Bacteria > Pseudomonadota > Alphaproteobacteria > Pelagibacterales > Pelagibacteraceae > Pelagibacter. Next base: position 6,114 of record CACCGT010000013.1, read on the forward strand.
CTGGAATAGGATCCATTTTATGTAAGTTTGCGTTTCTAATTTTGATATATTTTTCTCTATTTTTTGAATTTTTATTTTCCATAGCTTCTTCAAGTTCTTTATAACTTAATCCAAGCTGTCCTTCATCTGTTCTACCGTCATCCCATAATCCATCTGTAGGGGGAGCATCGATAATTTCTTGTAAAATATTTAACTCTTTACCTAATTCCCAAACTTCAGTTTTGTTACAATCGGCGATTGGGGATATGTCTACCCCACCATCTCCATACTTTGTATAAAAACCTACTCCAAAATCTTCCACTTTATTTCCTGTTCCTACTACTATTCCATTATTAGCAGCAGCTACTTGGTAAAGTGTAGTCATTCTTAGTCTTGCTCTTGAATTTGCCATACCGTGCAAATTATTAAATTCTTTTAAAGTTTTTTCAAATGTTGAAAAAAGACTATCAAGCTCAACGGTAATTCCCTCAACATTTTTAAAATTTTCTTTCAACCACTCTTGATGTTTTAAGCTTAAGTCATGCTGTGAACTTTTCTGTTTAATTGGCATAGATAGAACAATAGTTTTTAGTCCTGTCATTGCACTCAATGTACTAGAAACAGAGGAGTCTATACCTCCTGAAATCCCAATTACTAGAGACTCAGCTTTTTTTGGCATTAAATTTACATAATTCAATATCCAGTCTTTAATAAATATTATTTTTTTTGCAGATTCCATTTCTAAAATATAATAAATAATCTAAAAAATTAAATGATTAAGATGCCGCTCTTATACCATTTTTAGCATACAAGGTATTCTTTTTAATCTCATCTGAAATTAAAAAGGCTAATTCAAGAGCTTGATTTGCGTTTAATCTTGGATCACATTGAGTGTGATATCTGCTTGATAAATCTGTGTCTGATATTTTTTGTGCTCCACCAGTGCATTCTGTTACATTTTGACCGGTCATTTCAATATGAAGACCTCCTGCATAAGATCCTTCGCTTTGATGAACTGCAAAAACATTTTTAACCTCGCTCAAAACATTATTAAATGGTCTTGTCTTAAATCCTGTTGATGACTTTATTGTATTTCCATGCATTGGATCACATGACCATATAACATTAAGTCCTTCTTTTTTAATTCCTCTAATTAATCTTGGTAAAAACTTTTCAACTTTGTCATGACCAAATCTTGATATCAATGTAATTTTACCTTTTTCATTTTTAGGATTAATTAGCTCACAAATTTTTGCAATTTCTGATGGATCAGACGTTGGGCCGCATTTAATTCCAATCGGATTTTCAATTCCTTTACAAAATTCAACGTGACCTCCATCGATTTGCCTTGTTCTATCGCCTATCCAAACAAAATGGGCAGATGTATCATGATATTCTCCTGTCGTTGAGTCTATTCTAGTCATAGCTTCTTCAAACGGTAAATGTAAAGCCTCATGAGATGTCCAGAAATTAACAGTATATAATCTTCTATTAAAATCAGAGGTTATTCCGCAAGCTTCCATGAATGCAAGAGCATCAGCTATTTTGTCCTCTAATTCCTTAAATTTTTTAGCTTGAGTTGCAGATCTTATATAACCTAGATTCCACATATGAACATTTTTTAAATCAGCAAATCCACCATTAGAAAATGCTCTCAATAAATTTAATGTTGAAGCCGATTGCGAATAAGCTCTGAATAATCTCTTAGGGTCATAGGCTCTACCCTTTTCAGTAAATTCTATAGAGTTGATATTATCTCCTAAATAGCTAGGTAGCTCAACATCTCCAATTTTTTCTGTTGGCGCGCTTCTTGGTTTAGAAAATTGTCCAGCAATTCTACCAAGTTTCACAACTGGTAAGGATGCTGAATATGTAAGTACAAGAGACATCTGTAACATCAATTTAAAATAGTCTCTTATATTGTCAGGATGAAATTCTGCAAAACTTTCTGCACAATCTCCTCCCTGCAGCAAGAAAGCTTTGCCATCAACAACATTTGCTAACTGATCTTTAAGATGCCTTGTTTCGCCTGCAAATACTAAAGGAGGAAAATTTTTTAATTTACTTAAAACTAAATTTAATTCATCTTTATCCTTATATTCAGGTATATGTTTTACGGGATAATTTCTCCAGCTATTTAATTTCCATTTTTTCATAATTCAATCAGAACTTGTATATATATTTGTTTTTAGGAAAAAAAAGATAATTTTTTAATATCTTAAATTGTTAAATAATAATGAAAAATAATGCTTTAAAATTAGCGTTTTTTTAATAAATCAAGTTTTTATTAAGAGTAAACCTTATGAGCATGTTTTATTGAAGATCTTAATTTTATTAGTTTAAGAATTTTTTTATCATTTTTTTGACTTTCAGTAGGGCTAAACAAAGCTTTACCTCTTTTGCTCACTTTTATTGGTTTTTTACATAGATAGTAAATTGCCAAACTTTTTCTATATTGATCTTTTGGACATTTAAGTGGTTCGGGTAACCCATGCCAACTGTTTTGTGTTGTATCAAATAAAATTGCTCTATTAAATTTAGGAAATATTGATTTAATCAACTGTCCAGGTTTTTTTGAGCTGTTATTATTCCATAATCCTAGAGATCCTCCCCAATTTTCTTTCCAATTTGAATTTAGATATACGATCAAATTTAATTTTCTCTGCAAGTTAAGTTTTGGATGTATAGAATAATCTAAATGAGTATTTAATTTACCACCTTTTTTATGAATATGCCACCCTCCTCCGTTCAATCCTATATCAGTATATAATTTTTTTTTTTTAAATATTTTTGCTTCTAGAATTTTTATGAATTCGTTAGAATTTAAATAAGAAATTACTTGATACGTATTTTTAGGAAATAAATTCCAGTTGTTACATATTTTTTTTACCTCAATTGGGTTATCATAACCCTGCCAAATTTTTGAGTTATAATTTGGAAAGTCACCTTCTAATTTTTTTGCAACCCTGTGTTCAAAGAAATTATCTATTATACAATGATCAAACGGTTTTGAATTTAAAAAGTTTTTTAGAGATTTATTAAGATTGGTTAAATTTATGATGTTAGATATCATGAATAATATTATCAATGCTTAAGTTTATTTCAACTCTAAATTTTTTTGATAATATTTTAATATTATTAAACCTTATTCAACAGTTACAGACTTAGCTAAGTTCCTTGGTTTATCTATATCATATCCTTTTTCTAATGCTGAATAAAATGCTAATTTTTGTAAAAGTATTGTCATCAAAAAGGGCGTTAATTCATCATCAAGTTGATCAACCTCTATTTTTTTCCAAATATTTTCTGAAATTACTTCATCCTTATTTTTATTGGTTATTAATAAAACTTTAGCACCTCTGGCAATTACTTCTTGCATATTTGAAATCGTTTTTTTGTAATGCTCGTCTCTAGGAGCCAAGACAACAACTGGCATACCTTCCTCTATAAGAGCTAATGGACCATGTTTCATCTCACCAGCTGGGTATCCTTCAGCATGGACATAAGCTAATTCCTTAAGTTTTAAGGCTCCCTCCAAAGCAATTGGGAAAGAATATCCTCTTCCTAAAAACATTGAACCTTTTGCTTCAGCAAAAACTTTACCAATATTTAAAGTCTTTTGATCTTGTTTAAGAGTTTTTTTTGTGGACAAAGATAGATTAAGTAAATTTTTTATCTTAGTTTGATAATGTTTTTTATTTATACATTTTTGTTCATATGAGATCTTTGTCGATAGAATATATAATACTAACATTTGACCAATAAATGCTTTGGTAGATGCAACTCCGATTTCTTGACCACAATAAATAGGCAGTACAAGGTCAGCATCTCTTGCAATCGAACTTTCAATAACATTTACTATAGCGCAGGTTTTAACTTTATTTTTTTTACATAAACCTAAAGCTGCATATGTATCGGCTGTTTCACCTGATTGTGAAACAAAAATATATAGGCAATCTTTTTTAAATCTAACTTTTCGATATCTAAATTCAGATGCTATATCAACACTTACATCTAAATTTGTATTTTGCTCCATCCAATATTTTGCAATTAAACAAGAATGAAAAGCTGTCCCACAACCAACTAGTGTCACAGATTTAATAGAATTCATTTCCCAAGGAAAATTATAAATATTTATTTGATTATTATACTTATCTATATACTCATTTATACAATCATTGATCGTTGAAGGTTGTTCATCAATTTCTTTCTCCATGAAATATTTATAATCTCCTTTATCATAATTGACCTCATCTTTAGATAAATTCATAATTTTCTTATTTATTTTTTTTCCTTCATTTTCAAAAAATTCAATTTGGTCTTTTTTCACAAAGCAAAATTCTCCATCATCTAAATATGAAATCTTATTTGTCATCGATTTAAGAGCATATGAGTCTGATCCAAGATAATTCTCTTTTGGACCATAACCTACAGCTAAAGGTGAGCCTCTTCTAGCTCCAACTATTAAATCATTTTGACCTTTAAATATTATTCCTAAAGCAAAACTTCCATGAAGTTTCTTTAGAACTTTTATTATTGTATCTTTCAGGGAATTTTTTTTTAAATAATCTGTTACCAAATGAGCTATAACCTCTGTGTCAGTTTGAGATTTAAATACATAGCCTTTTTTTTCTAAAAATTTTTTTAATATAGTTGAATTTTCAATAATTCCATTATGCACAACTGAAACTTGCTCAGAAGAATGAGGATGTGCATTAATTTTACTTGGTTTACCGTGTGTTGCCCATCTCACATGTCCAATTCCAATATCACCTTTTAAATTAAATTTATTTATATCTTTTTCTAATATATCTACCCTACCCTCACATTTAACTTCATTAATTTCTCCATTAACAAGTGTAGCAATACCTGCAGAGTCGTAACCTCTATATTCAAGTTTTTTTAATGAATTAATTATTCTATGAGAAACTTCCTTTGAGCTTATTATGCCTACTATTCCACACATTATTTTTTTCTTTTATAATTTTTAATTTCAATTTGTTCAGCTCTAGTTATGGCTAAGGATTTTTTAGAAACCTTTTTTGTTATAACTGATCCAGCACCAATTACACTTTTTTTTTCAATTTTTACTGGAGCTACTAAAGAGGTATTAGATCCAACAAATACCTCATCTTGGATTGTTGTCTTATTTTTTTTTAATCCATCATAATTGCATGTGATTGTACCCGCACCTATATTTACTTTTTTACCTAGATTAGTATCTCCTACATATGAGAGATGATTTATTTTAGATCCGTATCCTACTAAACTTTTTTTTACCTCTACGAAATTTCCTACTTTAGATCCAGTTTTTAAAATTGTTCCGGGTCTTAATCTGGCAAAAGGTCCAATATTTATATTATTTTCAATTTTAACACCTTCAAGATGTGAGAAAGATAAAATTTTCACATTATTTCCGATTGATACTTTATCAGCAATAACTACATATGGTTCAATAGTTACATTTCTTCCTATTTTTGTATTTTTAGAAAAAAAAACTGTTTCTGGTGCAATCATTTTAACACCTTTTTTCAAAAATTTGTTTCTTAACTTTAATTGAATATTTTTTAAATTATTTTGTTTCATTGATATTTATATATATTTCAGTAATACTTAAATTAATTCACAATTTATTTCTTAATAATACTTTTAAATGACACAAAAATTTACCATTCTCTTTGATTTAGATGGAACACTAATTGACACTGCTCCTGATTTAATACGTGCTCATAATCACGTTATGAAAAAATTTGGATATCCAACAAAAACCTTAGGAGAGTTAAAAAATGCTGTAGGAAGAGGGGCTAAAGCTATGATGGCTAAAGCTAATGGGCAGTGGAAATGGTTTGATGAAAAAATTCAAAATGAAATGACAGACGAATTTTTATCCTTTTATGGAAAAAATATTTACCAAGACAGCAAATTGATAAAAGGTGTAAAAGAATTCTTAAACTGGTGTAAAGACGAAAATATTTCTATGGCAGTATGTACTAATAAAACTGAACATCTCGCTGTTGATCTTTTAAAAAAAATAGGGATTTTTGATTACTTTGAATATGTTGCAGGTTACAATACTTATGAATATTGCAAGCCAGACCCTAGACATTTAACTACAACTATAGAAATATTAGATGGTGAAATAAATAAATCAATTATGATCGGAGATAGCGAAACAGATGCAAATGCAGCCAAAGCTGCAGAAATACCAATAATTTTGCTTAAATATGGATATACTGAAAAAAAATCTGATGAAATTTATCATAATCACCTAGTTAAAGACTTTGTTGGAATTGAAAAAATTATAACTGAATATCTTTAATATTGATATATTTGATTTAAATATTAAAACAAAATCATAAGCTAGGAATTATTTTGTTATTAAACAGTGTTAAAGTATACCCGTCAAAAGTAAAACTTCCAAAAAAGAAACAACTTGCTTGGAAAATAGCAGAGATTGCTTCTGACAACGCAAAATTAAATAGTGATGCAGTAGAAATGTCTATTAATAGAATAATTGATAATGCTTCAGTAGCTATAGCTTCATTAAATCGAAAATCAGTTATTTCAGCTCGTGACATGGCAAAAGCACATGTAAGAAATAATGGATCAAATTTATTTGGAGTAAGTTCTAAAATTAAATTTGATGCAGAATGGGCTGCTTGGGCTAATGGAACAGCTGTGAGAGAATTAGACTTTCATGATACTTTTTTAGCTGCTGATTATAGTCACCCAGGTGATAATATTCCTCCGATTTTAGCTGTTGGGCAAAAACTTAAAAAAAGTGGATTAGATCTTTTAAGAGGAATTATTACAGCTTATGAGGTTCAAGTTAATCTGGTGAAAGGAATCTGTCTTCATAAACATAAAATTGATCACATAGCCCACTTAGGGCCAAGCGTTGCTGCTGGCATAGGATCAATGTTAAAGCTAAATACTGAAACAATATACCAGGCTGTTCAACAGGCTCTCCACGTTTCTGTTTCAACTCGTCAATCTAGAAAAGGTGAAATTTCAAGTTGGAAAGCATATGCGCCTGCCCATGCCGGTAAATTAGCAATAGAAGCAGTTGATAGAGCAATGAGAGGTGAAGGTGCGCCTAGCCCTATTTATGAGGGAGAAGATAGCGTTATTGCTAGAATATTAGATGGAAAGAAAGCAAAATATAATATTCCATTACCAAAAAAGAATGAAACCAAAAAAGCTATTCTAGAAACGTATACAAAAGAATATTCTGCAGAATATCAAGCTCAGGCATTAATCGATATAGCAAAAAAATTAAATAAAAAAATTTCTGACTTAAAAAATATAAAAAAAATAGATATTTATACAAGCCATCATACACATTATGTAATTGGTACTGGTGCAAACGATCCACAAAAAATGGATCCTAATGCATCAAGAGAAACTTTAGACCATTCGATTATGTATATATTTGCAGTAGCTCTAGAAGATGCAGACTGGCATCACGTGAAATCATATACAAAATTAAGAGCTAATAAAAAAAGTACTATAAAAATATGGAAATCTATAACAACACATGAAGATAAAAAATGGACAAAGAAATATCATCATCCAGATCCTAAAAAGAAATCTTTTGGAGCAAAAGTTGTTGTTACTTTAAATAATGGTAAAAAAATATCTGAAGAGCTTGAAAGAGCTGATGCACATCCATATGGAGCGAGGCCATTTCAAAGAAAAGATTATATTAAGAAATTTTTAACTTTAACTAATAAAATATTATCTAAAAAAGAGAGTGATAGATTTATCAAAACTGTGCAAAATTTAAAGAAATTAAAAAAAGGGAATCTTGATAAATTAAATATCGAGGTAAGTAGAAAATATTTAAAAAAAAATAATAAAAAAGGGATTTTTTAAATGCATTTTGTTGAGAAAGATTTAACACAAAAAAGAATTGATTTAGACACCAAGCTTAAATCCAATAAAATTCTTAGAGTGCCTGGTGCGTACAATCCTTTAACAGCCAAATTGATTGAGGAAATTGGTTATGATGCGGTCTATGTTTCTGGTGGTGTAATGGCTAATGATTTAGGTTTTCCAGATATTGGTTTAACAACACTTCAAGATGTTAGCACAAGGTCTTATTTAATTTCCAGAGTAACAAATTTACCAACAATTGTTGATATAGATACTGGATTTAAATCTTGCAAAGAAACAATTGAAACATTTGAAGAATTTGGAGTTGCTGCTGTTCATTTAGAGGATCAAATAGAACAAAAAAGGTGTGGCCATCTAGATAACAAAGAGCTCATTTCTAAAGAAAAGATGGTTTCTAAGATAAAGGAATGTGTAAGTTCTAGAAAAGATAAAAATTTTAAAATCATAGCTAGATCTGATGCAAAAAGTGTAGAAGGAATAGATAGTATGATTGACAGATGCAAATCATATGTAGATGCGGGCGCTGAAGTAATATTTCCAGAAGCTTTAAAAGATGAGAAAGAATTTGAATTAGTTAGAAAATCCCTTGATTGTTACCTTTTGGCTAATATGACAGAGTTTGGAAAATCTAAACTACTCAATTATAAACAACTTGAAAACTTGGGGTACAATATTGTTATTTATCCAGTTTCTACTCAAAGATTAGCAATGAAAAATGTAGAGGATGGTTTGCGTGCCATTTTTGCTGATGGACATCAAAACAATGTTATTGATAAAATGCAAACGCGGAAAAGATTGTATGATTTAGTAGAATACGAAAAATATAATGCTTTAGACGAAAAAATTTATAACTTTGATACAGATGGACACGAATAATGAGTGATGAAATTAAAAAAGGTTTACTGGGTATAGTTGTTGACGAAACAGAAGTTTCCAAAGTAATGCCAGAGATTAATTCTTTGACTTATAGAGGATATGCTGCACAAGATTTATGCGCAAAATGTAAATTTGAAGAAGTTGCTTATCTTATACTTAATGGTGAACTACCGACTAAAAAACAATTAAAAAAATTTGAAAATGAAGAGAGAAAAGAGAGAAAATTATCTAAAACATTGTTAGATGATATTAAGAAGTTTCCAAGAAAAGCTCACCCCATGGATGTAGCAAGAACAGCAGTGAGCATTATGGGTCTTGAAGATAAAGAGACTAAGGACAATTCCCCTAAAGCCAATATGAGAAAAGTTATGAGAATTTTTGCAAAAATGCCAGTTGCACTTGCTGCATTTTATAGAGCAAGAAAAGGAAAGAAAATTATACCACCAAAAAGCAAACTATCATTTTCTGAAAACTTTTTTCACATGTGTTTTGGAAAAGTTCCAAACAAAGATATTGTAAAAGCTTTTGATGTATCTCTTATTCTATATGCAGAGCATAGTTTTAATGTTTCAACTTTTACTGCAAGAACAATAACAAGTAGTTTATCTGATATTCACGGTGCAATTACTGGTGCAATAGCAAGTTTAAAAGGCCCTCTACATGGCGGTGCTAATGAAGAAGTGATGCACATGATGAATAAAATTAAAAAGCCTGAGAACGCACTTAAATGGATAAACAAAGCTTTAGATAATAAAGACGTTGTTATGGGTTTTGGTCACAGAGTTTACAAAAGTGGAGACTCTAGAGTTCCAACTATGAGGGAATATTTTGGAAAGGTTGCAAAAATTAAAAAAGATAAAAAATTTGAAAAAATTTACGATATTGTTGAAAAGGTAATGATTGATAGAAAAAATATTCATCCAAATGTAGACTACCCTACTGGTCCAACTTATCATTTGATGGGGTTTGATACTGATTTCTTTACACCAATATTTGTAATTTCTAGAATAACTGGATGGTCAGCTCACATAATTGAACAACATGCTGCTAATAAATTAATAAGACCTCTTGCAAGTTACAAAGGCAATAAACACAGAAGAGTTCTTCAATTAAATCAAAGATAATTATTCTATTGAGTTTTCTTCTCTCATCAAGATTGGTCTACCGTCATGTGCAGTATTGAGAGGTATAATTTTCCCTTTATACTTTGCGCATAATGTGGGCGCGCTTCTAGTCTCATTACCTAAATTAACTTCCAAATCAACAATAACTAATTTGGCATCATTTAATTCTTTTAAAATTTTCATTTTAAATTTTAAAGTATTTTTAACTAAATGCCTCTGTCCATGACCCTCTTGTAGATGCTTTAGAATATTCAGTCGCTCTACCTTCGAAGAAGTTCATGTGTTCTACCGCATTCAACATTGTATCAAGCCAAGTTAGTGGATTTTTTTGAACATCATAAATAGGTTCTAAACCTAGCTGGTCTAATCTTCTATTGGCTATAAACCTTATATAATCTTTGACTTCTTTTGCTGTTAAACCTTCCATAGGTCCCATTTCAAAAGCTAAATCTATAAAAGAATCTTCATGCTCAACAATAGTTCTGCATGCTTCATAAAGTTCTTTTTTAAGTTTTGGTGTCCATATTTCAGGATTTTCTTTAATAAATTCCTTAAAGATTCTAATCATTGAATTACAGTGAAGTGTTTCATCTCTTACTGACCAAGTAACAATTTGGCCCATGCCCTTCATCTTATTATGTCTCGGAAAGTTAAGTAAGATTGCAAAGCTTGCAAATAATTGCAGACCCTCTGTAAATGCACTAAATACTGCAACTGTTTTTGCAATATCTTCTTTTGAATTTACATTAAAACCTTGCATGTAATCATATTTATCTTTCATTTCTTTATACTTCATAAAAGCCGAATATTCTGACTCTGGCATTCCAATTGTATCAAGTAGATGTGAATAAGCTGCAACGTGAACCGTTTCCATTGATGCAAACGCAGTCATCATCATTAGTACTTCAGTTGGTTTAAATACTGTTGTGTAGTGTCTTAAGTAACAATTGTTAACTTCAACATCAGCTTGAGTAAAAAATCTAAAAATTTGAGTTAATAAATTTTTCTCAGGTTGTGATAAGTTTTTTTGCCAATCTCTTACATCATCTCCTAATGGAACTTCTTCAGGCAACCAATGAATTCTCTGTTGAGTTAACCAAGCATCATAACACCATGGGTATCTAAATGGTTTGTAAACTGGGTTCTCAACTAACAAACCCATCTTTTTAGGTTGAATTATTTCTTTATTTATTTTTTCTGCTACTGACACGATAAACACTCCTCATAATCTTGTTGGTTATTACTTTCTTCTTTTGATTTATAAACGTTTGCTGCAATGTCAGTTGAATTTGCATCATTAACATTTTCAGCACGTTGTATTGATTTAGACCTGCAGTAATAAAGACTCTTCAAACCTTTCTTCCAAGCTTGGAAGTGGATTTGATGTAAGTCCCTTTTATGTACGTCTGCTGGTAAAAATAAGTTAATAGATTGAGCTTGAGAAATATGAGGCGTTCTATCTGCACTTAAATCTACAAGCCATCTTTGGTCTAACTCAAAAGCTGTTTTAAAAACATCTTTTTCATCTTGAGTTAAAAAATCTAAATGTGACACCGACCCTTGGTTTGTTGTAATGCTTGACCAAATATCATCAGTATCTTTTCCATGTTTTTCTAATAATTTTCTTAAATATTTATTACGCACGTTAAAAGACCCTGAAAGGGTTTTATGTGTGAAACTATTTGCAGCAATTGGCTCAACACCAGGTGAAGTTCCACCACATATAATGGATATAGATGCAGTTGGCGCTATTGCAGTTTTATTAGAAAATCTTTCCATAATACCGTAATCAGCTGCATCTGGACATGGTCCTCTTTCCTCTGCCAAATCTTTAGATGCTTTATCAACATTTTTATGAATGTGCTCAAAGATTTTTTTGTTCCAAGCTTTACTCATAACAGATTCGATTGGGATCATTTTCTTTTGATAATATGAATGAAGTCCCATCACACCCAATCCTACACTTCGTTCTCTCATTGCTGAATATGTTGCATCACTAAACTGCTCAGGTGCATTTTCTATAAAATCAGTCATAACATTATCTAGGAACCTCATGACATCTTGTATAAAGTTTTCATCATCTTTCCACTCATCATACTTCTCTACATTTAAAGATGATAAACAGCATACAGCGGTTCTGTCTCTTCCATCTTTATCAATTCCTGTTGGAAGTGTGATCTCACTACAAAGATTTGAAGTTTTAACATTAAGACCAGCAAGTTTATGGTGTTGAGGAATTTGTCTGTTAACAGTATCAATGAAAACAATGTATGGTTCTCCTGTTTCAATTCTTGCAGTTAATAATCTTATCCATAAATTTCTTGCAGAAACTGTTGCTTGAACAGCTCCGTCTTTTGGACTTTTAAGCCCCCATTGTTCATCTAGTTCAACAGCTCTCATAAATGCATCTGAAACTAAAACACCGTGGTGTAGATTTAATGATTTTCTGTTTGGATCTCCACCAGTTGGTCTTCTCATTTCAATAAATTCCTCAATCTCTGGATGGTCTATTGGAATATAGCAAGCTGCAGAGCCTCTTCTTAGTGAGCCTTGGCTAATTGCCATTGTTAATGAGTCCATTACTTTAATAAATGGAATTATCCCTGAGGTCTTACCGACTCTTCCTATTTTTTCACCTATTGATCTAAGATTACCCCAGTAACTTCCTATACCACCTCCTCTTGCAGCTAGCCAAACATTTTCACTCCATAAATCCAGAATACCGTTTAGGCTATCACTAGCTTCATTTAAAAAGCAAGATATTGGTAGTCCTCTAGTTGTTCCTCCGTTTGATAAAACTGGTGTTGCTGGCATAAACCATAAATTACTAATATAATTATAAAGTCTTTGAGCATGTAAATTGTCATCCGCATAATGACTTGCAACTCTTGCAAATAAATCTTGAAAAGACTCGTTCGCACCCAAATATCTATCTTTAAGAGTGGCTTTGCCGAAATCTGTTAAGTTATCATCTTTGCTTCTATCAATTTTGATTGTTATGCCTTTTGAATTTTGAAATAATTCTGTTTCGCTATTTAGAGAAAATAAATCTAATCTTTTATCTTTAGTTTCTTGATTCACATTTGGTGTGTAATCAGAGACAGCTTTCCTAATAGCTTGTGATAAAATCTTGTTCATTTAGCCCCTTTTTTGTACTATACTTAATTTATTAAAACAACTAGATGTTGTATGATGGTTTGGTAATTACACTATATAACCAACAAATCAATAGAACATTTATAGAACTTACAAAAAAGATTATCAATAGAAAAATAAAAAAAATATAAAAATATCAACATGGAAAATTCAATAAAAATTGATCCTTTTGGCTTTAGAGAGTACGACGCTCGATGGTTGTATCCTGATGACATCAATTTAGAAGGTGTGACAAATTTGGGAAAAGGTTTGGGAACTCAAATAGTTAATCACACAAACAGAAAAAATCCAAGAATCATAGTTGGTCATGATTACAGATCTTATAGTGAGGAAATAAAAACAGCGCTTAAAAAAGGCCTCCTATCAACAGGTTGTTATGTTGAAGACATAGGGTTGTCTTTGTCACCCATGGTTTATTTTGCACAATTTAATTTAGAAAGTGATGCAGTAGCAATGGTAACAGCAAGTCATAATGAAAACGGATGGACTGGTGTAAAAATGGGAATTAAAAAAGGATTAACTCATGCTCCAGAGGAAATGAAAGAACTAAAAGAAATAACATTAAATAACAAATTTATTCAAGGAGTTGGTAGTGAGAAAGAAATAAACAATTTTCAAAGTATTTATAAAAATGATCTAATAAATAAAAATAAAATTAATAAAAAAATCAAAGCCGTTGTTGCTTGTGGAAATGGAACAGCAGGAATATTTGCACCAGATATATTAAGAGGCATTGGTTGTGAGGTTATAGAGTTAGATTGTAACTTAGATTATGCATTTCCTAAATATAATCCAAATCCAGAAGATTTAAAGATGCTTCATGCCATTAGCAAATGTGTTTTAGAAAATAATGCTGATATAGGTTTCGGCTTCGATGGTGATGGTGATCGTGTTGGAGTTATTGATGATAAGGGAAATGAAATATTCTCAGATAAAATAGGTCTATTAGTAGCTAGAAATTTATCTAGTACTCATAAAAATTCTAAATTTGTAGTCGATGTAAAATCAACTGGATTATATTCAACTGATAAAATTTTAAAAAATAACTCTTGTGAAACAATATATTGGAAAACAGGACATTCTCATATTAAAAGAAAAGTAAATCAAGAAAAGGCCCTTGCAGGTTTTGAAAAGAGTGGACATTTCTTTTTTAATCAACCTTTAGGTTACGGATACGACGATGGAATAAATTCAGCAATACAAGTTTGTCATTTACTAGATAACAATAATAAAAAAATGAATGAGATAATCAATGAACTACCCAACACTTATCAATCTCCAACAATGGCTCCATTTTGTAAAGATGATGAAAAATATCAAGTTGTTGATGATTTAATTAAACAGATAGAAGGGTTGAAAATAAATAATATTAAAATTGATAATCAAGAAATTGAAAATATTCTTACAGTAAATGGAATAAGATTTACTTTTAATGATGGTTCCTGGGGTTTAATAAGAGCTTCGTCAAATAAGCCTTCATTAGTGGTTGTAACTGAGAGTCCTACCTCAAATGAGAGAAAGAAAAAAATTTTCAATTTTATTGATGATTTGCTCCAAAAAACTGGCAAAATTGGTGAATACGATCAGAAGATTTAATTAAAGGTCTAAAAACCTGATTAAAAACAGAGTTCCTATAACGTATAAAAATACCCCAAACATTCTCTGAGTTTTATTTTTATCAGTAGTATGAACCATGTTTGCACCAACACGTGCCATAAATGATGTTATTGGAATAAATATAAGAAAAGCAGGAATATTCACAAAACCAAGGCTTAAAGGAAGATTTGCATTCAGTAAAAATCCAGAGGTTAAAAAACCAATAGAACCAATCGAAGCTATAACAAATCCTATGGCAGCTGAACTACCTATTGCTCTACTAATTGGATATCCAAAATATCTTAATATTGGAACATTCATCATTGCACCAGTAATTCCCATAGGTGCAGATATAAAACCAGACAAAAAACCAAAAGTTGCTCTTGGGAAAAACTTAAATTTTTTATTTTCTCTTAAATCCTGTTTAACTAGCAATAAATATCCACCAAAAAAATAGACAACAACAGCAAAAAATAAAACTAAAGACTTTGTATTTAATAATGCTGCCATATAAGTGCCTAGCAAGACTCCAAATATTACAAATAGACCATAAGTTTTTAAAATATTTATATCTACGGCTTTATGTTTTTTGTGAGTCATTACTGAAACAAAAGATGTAAAGATAGTTATAGAAAAAGCTGTACCAACTGATAGGTGCATTAAATATGATTTATCAATATCTGCAGTCTCGAAAATAAAAAAAAGTACAGGCACCGAAATCAATCCACCACCAATACCAAAATAACCAGCAAAAAAACCAACAGGGAATGCAGTTAGTATCATTAACAAAATTAGCAAGTAGTACTGATTAGAAAGAATTGTATTAATCAATTTGACCTACCGAATGTAATTTTGGAGAAAGTTTAACTTTATCCATAATATGATCAATTTTTTTTACATCCGCATCTCTTACACACATATTTTCACTTAAATATCTTTTCCAATGACTTGAACCGGTTTTGCCATGAAATAAACCAAGAGTATGCCTCATTACCTGATTTACTCTAGTACCTTTTTTAACTTCAGCTTTAACATAATTAATTAATTCTTCTACAATTTCTTCTCTATCCTTAATATCATGATTGTCAAA
Source organism: uncultured Pelagibacteraceae bacterium (assembly GCA_902545635.1). Classification (GTDB taxonomy): domain Bacteria; phylum Pseudomonadota; class Alphaproteobacteria; order Pelagibacterales; family Pelagibacteraceae; genus Pelagibacter. Next base: position 21,831 of record CACCGT010000013.1, read on the forward strand.
AATTTCATTTTCAATTTCTGCCAAAAGATATGGAGAATGATAAACTGACCTGCCAATCATAACTCCATCAACTTTATCTAAATGATTTTTAACCTGATCTGTTGATGTAATTCCTCCGTTAATTATTATTTCTAAATCTTTAAAATCTTTTTTTAGTCTATAAACATAGTCATACTTCAAAGGAGGTATATTAAGATTTTGTTTTGGTGTAAATTTTCCCAACATTGCTTTTCTTGCATGAATAATAAAAGTCCTAACACCGGTTGCTTTAAGAATATTTATAAAATTATAAAAATTTTCATAATCTTCTACATCATCGTAACCAATTCTTGTCTTAACAGTTACAGGTAACGATGTAGAATTTATCATTTCTGATAAACAATCTGCCACAAGATTTGGTTCTTTAATTAAACAGGCCCCAAATTTATTTTTTTGGACTTTTTTACTAGGACATCCTAAGTTTAAATTAATTTCATCATAACCAAATTCTTCACCAATTTTTGCTGAATTTGCTAATAATTTTGGTGTAGATCCACCTAATTGAAGAGCCACAGGTTTTTCTCGAATATCAAAAGATAGTAATTTTTGTTTATCCCCTCTATCAATTGCTTCTGAAACTACCATCTCTGTATAGAGAAGAACATTTTTACTTATTAATCTTAGAAAAAATCTCTCATGTCTATCAGTGCAATCCATCATTGGAGCCACCGATACTATTCTGTTAATTTTAGACATATTTTTTTAATTTATTAGATATATTTACTTTCTTTTCGTTTACATATTCTTGGTGATTCTTTTCAATTTTAGCTAACTCATATCGATAATTTACCATCACACCAAAAGACCTTTTAAAGCCAATTTCAGAAACATTTGCATTGATTGCTATATCATCTATATCAGCTCCATTTTTTAGGTGAAATCTGCATACATCATTAATTGGAAATCCAAAATCATTTTTTTGTTTTGCTAAATAATTTAAAGCTAATTTACTTATCAAAGCTTTGTTATCTGCAATTCTTTTGTCACCTATTTTCAAATCAGAGGACTTTAAAAAGTCTAAACTTTTTTTATTTGCCTCACCAAGTATTTCAGCTGCTTCGGTAGTTTCCATATTTTTAAACCAATCTGCAAAGCCGACCATTGGAGATAATGTTCCAAAATATTTTACATCTGGCAGTTCTTCTTGAAGTTCGTATACAACTCTTTTTATAAGGAAGTTTCCCAGTGTTACTCTAGAGAGTCCTTCTTGACAGTTGCTGATTGAATAAAATGTTGCAGTATCATAGTTTTTGATTTTTTCGTCTGAGGGCCTTGTTAATTCTTGTATCGACTGACTAAGTCCTTTTGTTAATGCGATTTCGACAAAAATAATTGGCTCATCCTCTAAAGCGGGATGAAAATATGCAAAAAATCTTCTATCTTTCCCAAGTCTTCTTTTTAACTCGTTCATATCTTTCATAGAATGAACTTTTTCGTATTTTAATAATTTTTCTAGAATTGCTGCTTTGGTATCCCAAGTAATTTTTCTTAGTTTTAAAAAACCTGGATTGAACCAATTTTTAAATATATCTATCAAATCATAATCTAAACTTTTTAATTCTGGATTTTCTTTCAATAATCTAAGAAGGTCTTCTCTAAGCGATACAATTTCTGAGGTTCCGTTTGGAGCCATGTTTAATCTTACAAACAGCTCTTTTCTAATCCCAGAGGCTACTCTTGATAAGTTCAAGATTGAGTAATCATCTTGATCATTACTGTATTTCTTAATCGCTTCATCTATTTTTAATGGATCGGGTTTATATTTTTGATTAACTTGAATTAAAAACTTATTTTTTTCATCTATAGATAAGTTTTGATATCTAAATAATATATCTCTTGCCAAAGTAATCCCAAATGCTGCACCTTTTGTAGACAATAAGTCATCACAAAGATCTAATAAATCTCTTTTCTTTGTAATGCTTTTGAACGATTTTTTTTCTAAAATCTTTTGTCCAGCATCAGCAATAGTTTCAAAAATTCTTTTTATATTTAGCATTGTGTTTTTTATATATTAAAAACCTAAACTTTTACCCATTATTTTATCTGGTAACCAAGTCACTATTTCAGGAAAAATACACAAAATTAATATAGCTAGAGCCATGATTATCATAAATGGTATAGACCCCTTTAATATTTCTGACAGACTTACGTCTGGTGTAATGCCTTTGATTATATAAAGATTTAATCCAACAGGTGGGGTAATAAGACCAATTTCCATATTTATGGTAAATACAATTGCAAACCAATAAGGGTCAAAGCCCAAAGTAGTTATAACTGGGAGCAATATCGCTGAAGTCATCACAATTACTGCTACTGGTGGTAAAAAGAAACCTGCAATTAAAAGAAAAATATTAATTAAAATAAATACAACCCATTTATTTGAACTTAATTCTACCATACTTTGTGCTAATGATTGAGTTACATAAAGCTGTGACAATGTGAATGCGAATAGATAAGATGCGGCGATGATAAACATTATCATCACACTTTCTTTCATAGAAACTTTGACAATGTTCCAGATTTTTTTTGGTTGATAAATTTTGTAAACAACGGCGATTAATACAAAAACTAAAAAAGCTCCAACACCAGATGCTTCTGAAGGTGTGGCTACTCCACCATACAAAACATAAAGAACACCAGCTATGATTGCTAAGAAAGGTAAAATTCTTGGCAAGACTTCAATTTTCTCTTTAAAAGTTGGAGGTGTTCTGTTCTTTAAAGCTTTTGCTGAGTCTTTATCAATAAAATAACTATGTATGAGAGCCCATATAGCAAACATTCCTGCTAACATAAATCCAGGTATCAAACCACTTAAGAATAATCTTCCAATTGATGTTCCTGTAGCAATTCCATATACAATCAAAACAATACTGGGAGGAATTAAAACCCCTAGCGTACCACCAGCCGCTATTGTCCCAGTTGCAATTTGATCTGAATACCCTCTTTTTCTCATCTCAGGTATTCCCATAGTTCCGATTGCTGCACATGTTGCAGGACTTGATCCACTTAAGGCTGCAAATATTGAACAAGCACCAATATTAGAAATTACTAATCCACCTGGCACTCTCCAAAGCCATCTATCTAATCCTGTATATAGATCTTTTCCTGCTGGTGAGTTGGCAACTGCCATTCCCATTAAAATAAACATAGGAATTGAAAGCAAAACAAACGAGTTTAGTCCTGCATAAAAAGTTTCTGCAAAAACATCTAACATTTGAAAACCTTCAAATGCAACCAACAATGTTATAGAGACAAAGCTCAAACCAAATGCAATTGGTATTCCAGAAAATAAAACTACTAAAGTGAAAACCGCAACAATGATTGCTATTATTAATGGATCCATTAGTAACTACCCTCTTCGTCTATAAGTTTAATTATTTCGGCAATATATTGAAGGATCATTAAGGCTGCCCCTATCATCATTGATGAATAAGGTATCCATAATGGAGGATCCCAAACAGTTCCTGTTGAATAGTTTTTTGTAAATGCTTCCTCCACCATTAAATACCCAAAATAAAATAAGATTAAAAAAAATAATAGACTAATTAGTGATGTAAAAATTTTGAGTCTCAGAATATTTTTCTTTGATAAAAAATCATAAATCCATTCCATGCTCACATGAGCCTTTTCGCTTAAAACATAAGCGCTTCCTATAAATGTTGAAGCGACTAAAAGCATCGTCACTAGCTCTGTTTGCCATGTAATCGCTCTTTGAAAGAAATATCTTTCAAAAACTAACTCTACAATAACCAAGATTGAGAGAAGTAGAGCTAAGACAGCAAAAGCACCACATGCTTGTGAACTATAATTACAGAATTTTAAATATTTTTGTTTCATGATAAAAAACCCCTATTTAATATTTTAAATAGGGGTTCTTTATATATCTTTTTATTTAACTGCTAAAGCCATTTCCATTAGCTTATCGCCACCTGGAACTTTTTCAGCAAATGCTTTGTGTGAAGATTGTTTAGCAATCTCTACCCAAGCCGCATGGTCGTTTGCATCCATATATACTAATTTTACTCCTGCTGCTTTATAAGCGTCTTCAAATTTTTTATCTAAATTTTCAACTTGAGCAGTCATATATTTTTCAGCAACTTTACCAGCTTTCATTAAAGCGTCTTGTTGTTTTGAATTTAATTTATCAAAGCTCATTTTTGACATCAAAATAGGCTCGTACATAAACCACAATCCAAATTTTCCTGGAGGTGTTGCACATGTTACTTGCTCATAAATTTTGTAACTTACAAAACTTCCAGAACTAGTATTTGCACCTGTTAATACTCCAGTTTGTAATCCAGTGTAAATTTCTGATGAAGGCATACTTTGAATACCAGCACCAGCCGCCTCTAACATTTGGTTAAAAGCTTTACCAGCTGCTCTCATTACTTGACCTTTAGCATCTGACGGATTTTTAATACATTTTGACTTAGATGCAAAACCACCACCAAGCCAAGCATCAGAAAGAACAACAACACCAGCATCATTAATAATTCTCTTAATTTCAGTCATCATTGGACCTTTATTAAATCTTAATGCGTGGTCATGATTTTTAACTGTTCCTGGCATTAAAGTTGCATCAAATTCTGGATGGAATTTTGATGCGTACGCTAATGGAAATGCGGAAATATCTAACTGACCAGTTGTCATTGGTTTCCATTGTTCTTTTGGTTTATATAATGATTTTGCTGGGTAAATTCTAATATCTAAATCTACTCCTGCTTTTTTAACTTCATCTGCAATTATTTGAACCATTTCATGTCTTGGATCGTAAGAACCATCTGCTCTAGGTGTTCCTGGCCATTGGTGACTTGCTTTTAGAGTCACAGCATAGGCTGATCCAATTAATGAGAAAGCTAAAAATAATGTAGTGAAATAAAAACTTATTTTTTTTAACATGTTTTCCCCTCTTTAAATTAATTTAATAATGATATTAAATTGAACTTAAGGGTAAGAGTCAATATAAGGAAATGTCGTATATTTTATTATGGATGGACCACTAAAAAATTTATTAGTTGTTGATTTAACAAGGGTTTTGGTAGGGCCTTATTGTACAATGATACTCTCAGATTTAGGTGCGAGAGTTATAAAAATTGAGGCACCTGAAACAGGTGATGACTCTCGAAAATTTGGACCTTTTGTTAAAGATTATTCTGCATACTTTATGTCGTTAAATAGAGGAAAAGAAAGTATCGCTTTGAATTTAAAAAACAATGAAGATAAAAAAATATTTGATAAAATATTATCAAAAGCAGATATTTTAGTAGAAAACTTTAAACCTGGCACATTAGAAAAGTGGGGTTTTGGCTGGAAAGATGTAAGTAAAAAATATCCTAAATTAATTTATGCATCAGCATCGGGGTTTGGCCAAACTGGACCTTTAAAAGAGCTACCAGCATATGACATGGTCGTTCAGGGTATGGGGGGCTTGATGAGTGTAACTGGCCATCCAAACTCAGAACCAACAAGGGTTGGAACCTCTATTGGTGATATCACAGCAGGGCTGTTTACAGCAATTGGAATTAATGCAGCTTTATACGATAGGCAAAAAACTGGTAAAGGAGCTTTTATAGATGTCTCAATGTTAGATTGCCAAATAGCAATTTTAGAAAATGCAATTGCAAGATATCTTTCCAAAAATGAAATTCCAGGACCAATGGGTTCAAGACATCCATCTATTGCTCCCTTTGAAGCTTTTAAAACGAAAGATAGTTATATAATTATTGCTGCAGGAAATGATAAACTTTTTACAAAACTTTGTGATGTATTAAAAATTCCTGAAACTGCAAATGATGAAAGATTTAATTCTAATTCACTAAGATGTGAAAACATGGATTACTTAAAGGAAATTTTTGAAAAACAATTGAGCTCGAAATCTACAGATGAATGGGTTAAAGAAATGGAGGCATTGAAAATTCCATGTGGGCCAATTTTTAATATAAAACAAGCTGTAGAAAATCCTCAAATTCAAGAAAGAAATATGATTGTAAAATCATACCATAAAATTATTGGTGAATTTAAATCTGCAGGAAACCCAATCAAAATGTCCACCTATAAAGATGAAAATACTAGGGGTAATATTCCTGATTTAGATGAGCACAGGGAAAAAATAATAAAGGAATTTAATTAATTTATTCTTGGTTTTCTGTTTCGTCTGATACAGTCTCTTCTTGATCTTTCATTTCGTCCAAAGATATATCAGTCTCTTCTTCTTGCATGTCCTCAACAGTTTCAGATGAAGGTTGTTCAGCTGTATTTTGTAACTCGGCTAAATCATCTTTAGAAACTTGAATTTTTTCTGGAATTTTTCTAGCTCTCTTAGATGGAAGAATTGGTACACCACTTTTTGAAATTTCACCTTTGTAAAGATTTTCAAAATCATCGCCAATATCATCTTCGTCCTCTGAAGTATCATCAATTTGCTCGACATGTTTTCTTAACTTATAAACTGCAGCATCTGTTAAATCAGGAACTTTGATTGTTTCTTCAGCTATTTCTCTTAATGCTATGACAGTATTTTTATCATTATCTCTATCTAAAGTAGGTTCCAACCCTGAATTAAGTTGCGTTGCTCTCTCCTTTGCAACTAATACTAATTCGTAAGGACTATCAACTTTATCTATACAATCTTCAACAGTAACTCTTGCCATGGTCGGTTAGATACACCTCGATCATAAAAAAATCAAGCAGTATTAGAGATAAACTGGATTTAATTTTTTTCTTATAGTAAAAAGTAAGGCTATAGAGCATGCTATAGCAATTGCTGCAATAAATGCGATTTTTTCAATTGAAAATCCAGCATCTATAAAAAAGCCAAATAATGCTGTACCAAAAGCAGTTGCAAATACCATTAAAGCAGTAGTCAAAGCTTTAATAGATCCAATATATTTTACCCCATAAATTTCTGCCCACGTTGATGATCCTAATAAGTTTGCTAGACCGTTTGATATTCCTACCAATCCAAGAAATAAAAAAGCAGTCTGTGGAGTATCAAAATATATGATTACTAAAGTTCCTAAGAATAATGGAATATTCATATAGATTAGTAATTTTCTACTTGTAAACTTATCAATCAAATAACCAGCAACAATTAAAGTAATTAAAGAAAAAATTGAGTAAGACATAAAAGATTGCGCAATTGTATATTCACCCCACCCTTTTGAATTAGTGACGAATGATTGATATACAAATACTCCTGTAGCTATCCAAGGCATTGCCAACATATTTAAGGAGACAATGTAAAATCTATAATCTCCAAGAACCTCTATTCTTTTCCAGTTTTTAATATTTTCTTCTTTCAAAATTTTGTTTTTACCACCCTCTCTAGTATCTAATTTGACATCTTTAACTAAAATATAAGATGCCAACGGCAAGCAAATTAAAACTATTAAAGAAAAGATTACCCATAAATCCTGCCAAACAATTAGTGTTAAAAGATAAACGATTAATACAGGCATTATGAACTCTGCAGAGGATAAACCAAACCAAATAATGCTTAATGCTTTGCCTCTAGATTTTGTAAAATATCTTGAAATAGTAGTTGAAGCTGTATGAGACATTAATCCTTGTCCAGAAAACCTCATTAAAAAAATTGCAACAAATAGAAAAGCTACTGAAGATGTTTTGGAAAAGAAAAAAGAAGAAAATGATAAAAGTATAGTAACAAAAATTGCAAATTTAAGCACGTTTACATCATCAATTTTTTTTCCAATCCATATTAGAAGTAAACTACTAAATAGAGTAGCTGATGCATAAATCGTGCCAAATTGTCCATGTGTAATAGAAAGTGTTTCTCTGATGCTTGAATTAAATAAACCTATAAAAAAACTCTGTCCAAAACATGAAAAAAATGTAAAAATGAATCCAAAAATAATTACTTTTAAACTTAAACTTTTAAACATATAAATAATTTATGACTTGTAATGTTGCTTTCATAGGTCTCGGGGTAATGGGTTATCCGATGGCTGGTTATATATCAAAAGCTGGGCACAATGTAACTGTTTTTAATAGAACAACTGCTAAAGCTGAAAAATGGATTACTGAATATAAAGGTAAAATGGCTTCAACTCCAAAAGAAGCTGCGGAAGGTGCTGATTTTATTTTTACTTGTGTAGGTAACGATGAGGATTTGAAACAAGTTACGCTAGGTGAAAACGGATTATTTCATAGCGCTAAAGAGGGTTCAATCTATGTAGATAATTCAACTGTATCAGCAGAGGTATCAAGAGAGCTTTATGGTAAAGCTAAAAAAAAAGGATTTGCATTTTTAGATGCACCAATTTCTGGAGGACAATCTGGAGCTGAAGGCGGAATTCTTACAGTTATGGTAGGAGGTGATGAAGAAGTTTTCAAAAAAGCCGAACCAATAATTGATTGCTATAGTAAAAAAGTAAAATTAATTGGTTCATCGGGAAGTGGTCAACTTACAAAAATGATGAACCAAATGTGCATTGCAGGTGTTGTTCAAGGTCTATCAGAAGCTATCAATTTTGGAATAAATGCTGGTTTAGATATTGATAAAGTAATGGAAACAATATCAAAAGGCGCAGCTCAATCTTGGCAGATGGAAAATAGATATAAAACTATGGTTGAAGATAAATTTGATTACGGTTTTGCAGTAGATTGGATGAGAAAAGATTTAAAAATTGTAATTGAAGAAGCGAAACGAAATGGTTCACCGGTCCCAATTACTGAAATAGTTGATGAATATTATGCTGATGTTCAAAAAATGGGTGGTAACCGTTGGGATAGCTCTAGTCTGATTGCTAGACTTAAAAAAAAGAAATAAACCAATGTCAAATACCGTCCCATACTATGAGGACTTTTCCGAAATAAAGAAAAAAATATGGTCAATGCTTGATGATGCAGTGACTAATAGATCATCTCCTTTTAGAATTCCAGTTTTTGTTTGTGGTGATCAATCAGACTTTGATGGAAGGATAGTAGTTCTTAGAAAATCTGACCAATCAAATAATCTTCTTCAGTTTCATAGCGATATACGATCTGACAAAATTCCAAAATTAAAAAAAAATAGCAGTGCAGTATTAATATTCTATGACAAAGAAGAAAAGATTCAGCTTAGAGTTAAAGTGAATTGTGTTGTTAATCATGATAATGAAATTACAGAACTATCATGGTCAAAAACAGCCCATGTAAGTAGAAAATGCTATTTAGTAAATAATGGTCCTGGCACTGAAATTGATGAGCCTAGTTCTGGTTTAAGTGAGGAAATTGAAAAATCTGGTTTTACAATGGAACAAAGTGAAGAAGGCTATAAAAACTTTACTGTAATTCAATGCAATATTGAGAGTATAGAATGGTTATATCTTGCAGCAAAAGGTCATAGAAGAGCAAGATTTGATATCTCAAATAATAAACAACACTGGCTTGTCCCATAAAATGCTAAGTGGATTTATTATTGCTGTAGCACTTGTTTTAGGTGGATTGGCTGTTATGAGGTTTGGAATATTTCAAATCAGAAAATTTAAAAAAGGTGAAACCAAAGTTACTAAAAAAATTAGTGAGCAAATAGCTTTTATAATATTTTTTCTAATTATTTTAGGATTAATTATTTACTCAGTTAATGACCTTCTTTTCTGAAGATCAGTTAAGGATTAACTAAAAATATCTTGTATCTTTAATGTCTTACTCGGTAAGATTTTTTTTACGACTCTTTTATATTTACTTAATCTTTCATAAAATTCTCCAGCACTCATTTTAAAAGTCTGCTCAAATGCTTTTTCCCATTTTCTGTGCTTTGCTCTCTCAATCCAAAAATCTTTAAAAACTAATTGAAAAGCTTGTTGTTCAGAAATATTATTTTTCTTCAGTTCATTTACTAATACTAGCACCATGAAGGCAGAACCTG
>CACCGT010000014.1 GCA_902545635.1 uncultured Pelagibacteraceae bacterium
TTATTTTTATTTTTTGGATCAAAAATTACTTTTTTTATAAGATCATTTACTATCTCATCTGTAGCAAAATCACCCTTTGATATAATGTTTTCTATATCTTTACCTATATCAGTTTTATTCTTTACTTCATTTCTCAGAAGATCACCGGTAGAGATTTGATGAAGATTAAATTTTTTTACAATATTTTGGGCCTGAGTACCCTTACCTGCTCCTGGTGGTCCAAATATTATTACATTCACTCTTAAAACTATCTTCCAAATTTTGTTTTTTTAATCAATTGTTCGTATTGTGAGCTCATCAGTCTAGTTTGGACTTGTGTTACAGTATCAATTGCAACAACTACAACAATTAATACTGATGCTCCACCTAAATAAAAAGGTATTGGATAATTAGCAATTAAAAATTCAGGCATTAAACAAACAAGTGTTAGATACAACGCTCCTATTGTTGTTAACCGTGTAAGAATTGTATCTATATATAATGCTGTGCTTTCTCCAGGTCTTATTCCTGGAATAAACCCTCCATATTTTCTTAAATTTTCAGCTGTTTCATTTGGGTTAAAAGTAATTGATGTATAAAAAAAAGTAAAAAAAATAATTCCTGATGCATATAAAATCATATACAAAGGCTGACCTTGAGAAAAATATGATGAAATATTTAAAAAAGTTTCATTTTGTGAAATGTTAAAGTTTGAGAATGTCACTGGCAAGAGCAATAATGCTGAAGCAAATATTGCAGGTATTACTCCCGCTGAATTGATTTTGAGTGGTAAATGAGAAGATTCCCCACCATACATTTTATTTCCCATTTGTCTTTTTGGATAATTTATTAGTATTTTTCTTAACGCTCTTTCCATAAATACAATGAATAAAATTGTTAGAATTAACAAAACAAATATAAAAATTATCATTATTGTTGAAATTGCTCCGGTTCTACCTAATTCAAAAGTAGTCACTAAAGCTCTTGGTATTTCTGCAACAATTCCTGAGAATATTATTAATGATATACCATTTCCAATACCTCTCTGGGTAATCTGTTCACCTAACCACATTAAAAAAATTGTTCCAGCTACAATTGTTGTAACTGTTGAAATTTTAAAAAATAAACCTGGATTTATAACTAAATCTGCAGATGACTCTAATCCAACAGCTAGGCCATATCCTTGGACAGTAGCTAGTAAAACTGTTCCATATCTTGTAATTTGGGTTATTTTTTGTCTACCTATTTCGCCTTGGGCTTTAAGATTTTTAAAATAATCAGTAACACCTGTCAATAATTGAACAATAATGGATGAGGATATATATGGCATTATTCCAAGCGCAAAAATGGCCATTCTACTTACAGCCCCACCAGCAAATACGTTGAACATTCCTAACAAACCTTTTTGGTTACTGTCCATCATTACTTGTAATTGTTCTGGATCTATACCAGGCAATGGAACAAATGTGCCAAATCTATAAACTGCTAAGATTAAAATTGTGAACAAAATTCGATTTCTTAAATCATTATTTTGAGACAGAGTACTCATTGAAATTTTTTATTTAGGATTTTTTAAAATTAGAATTCCACCAAGTTTTTCAATTTTTTCTTTAGCAGAAACAGATGAAAAATCAGCTTTTATATTTAATTTTGATTTAAGATTGCCATTTGCCAGGATCTTATATTTTGAATATGATTTATTTAAAATATTATTTTTTTGAAGGCTCTCTAAGTTTATTTCACTTGATGGATCAATCTTTTTATTATCTAAAAAGTTTTGTAGTTGGTCTAGATTTATTTTAGCTACTTTTGTTTTATTAATTGGGTTAAAACCTCTTTTTGGAAGTCTTCTGTAAAGTGGCATTTGACCACCCTCAAAACTTTTTATTGAAACTCCAGATCTTGATTTCTGACCTTTTACTCCTCTTCCGGAGGTTTTGCCTTTTCCTGATCCTATACCTCTACCAATTCTTTTTTTTGAAGATTTAACTTTCAATGTATTATTTAGCATGCTCATTATCCCCTTTTTTCAATAATTTCTGAAATTTTTTTGTTTCTTATCAATGAAATATTTTTTGGTGATATTTGACTAGTTAAAGCTTTCATACAGGCTCTAATGACATTATGAGGGTTTGCTGTACCAAGTGATTTTGCTACTATGTCTTTAATCCCCAATACTTCACAAACAGCTCTAACTGCACCGCCTGCAATTATACCCGTACCTTTAGGTGCTGCTCTCAATTTAATTTTTCCTGCTCCATCCTTACCATATATATCATGATGTATTGTCCTTCCCTCTCTTAAAGGAATTTGAATAAGATTTCTTCTTGCTAATTCATTTGCTTTTTTAATTGCATCTGGCACTTGTTTTGCTTTAGCATGAGCCACTCCTATTTTCCCATTTTGATTTCCAACAACTACTAACGCAGAAAATCCAAATCTTCTTCCACCCTTTACAACTTTAGTTATTCTATTAATGTGAACAAGTTTTTCTACAAATTCAGTATTTTTTTCCATATTTTTAAAATTCCATTCCATTCTTTCTTAACTCTTCAGCTAATAGTTTTACTCTTCCATGATATTTATAAATACCTCTATCAAAAAAAACTTTTGTAATTTTCATGTCCTTAGCTTTTTTTGCTAACATTTCAGCAACTAAAGTTGATAGTTCTTTTTTTGTCTTTTTTAGTAATTTAATTTCCTTAGTATTTGATGAGGCTGAAACTAAGGTTATATTTTTTGTGTCATCTATGATTTGCGCGCTTATATTTTTTGACGACCTACTCACAGTTAATCTAAAACGGTCATGAGAGGAAACTTTTTTAACTTTGTTTCTTATTCTAAATTTCTTTCTTTCTATTTTGGTTATATTCATTATTTCTTTTTACCTTCTTTTCTTAATATGTATTGGCCCTGCTCTTTTATACCTTTTCCTTTATACGGCTCTGGTGGTCTTATACTCTTAATCTCTGCTGCTACCATTCCGACTTGCTGTTTATCATTACCTGATATTTTTAATATATTCTGTTTTTCAACAATTATTTTAACACCATCTGGTATGTCAAAATTAATATCGTGACTAAATCCTAGTTGTAAATTTAAGATTTTTCCTTTCAAAGCTGCTCGATAACCAACACCAGATAATTCAAGAACTTTCTCATACCCTTTACTTGCACCAATAATTGCATTATTAATTAAGCTTCTATTCATACCCCAAAGTCTTTTTGTTTCTTGGTTATTTTTTTTTGGTTTAATTGAAACTTCCTTCCCCTCATTAATATTTAAATCAAAAATGTCTAAATCAATATTCAGAGATTTTTTACCAAGCGGTCCCTCAATATTAATTATATTGCCGCTTAAGATGACTTTCACTTTATCAGGAATTGAAATACTTATTTTGCCTATTTTTGACATTAAAATACCTTACAAATTATTTCGCCACCGACTTTTTGTTTTCTTGCATCTATGTCAGTCATGACACCTTTCGGTGTTGAGATTATTGCTATACCTAGACCATTATTTACTTTTGGTAAACTTTCCGCGCTTGAAAAGACTCTTCTACCTGGTTTTGAAACTCTTTCTATAGAACTTATAACTGGGTTGCCTGAATTGTATTTTAAACTTATTTGTAAATTTGATTTATTATTTTCTGCTTTAACCTCAAAATCCACGATATAACCCTCAGATTTTAAAATTTCAGCAATTTTTGTTTTAAATTTTGAAGATGGCAATTCCACTTTTTTATGACTTCTCATCTGTGAATTTTTAAGTCTTGCTATCATATCTCCTATAGGATCACTTAAACTCATAACTACCTTTCTACCAGCTTGATTTTACCATACCCGGAATTTTACCCTCTAAACCTAATTGTCTAAGGGCTATTCTTGATATTTTTAGTTTTCGGTAAACACCATGAGGTCTACCAGTAATTTGACATCTATTTCTAACTCTAATTTTTGCTGAATTTCTCGGTAAATTCGACAATTTTTGCTGAGCTTTAAATCTTTCTTCAAAGGATAATTTCTTATTCATAATAATTTTTTTTAAATTTTTTCTTTTTTTATAAAACTTGTCAGAAAGATTAATTCTTTTATTATTTTTATTTATTGCACTTAATTTTGCCATTAATTACTCCTTCCAATTTTAAATGGGAAATTTAATTTTTTTAAAAGTTCGAAACTATGTTTATAATTATTTGATTTTATAACTATAGTAATATCTAGACCTCTAATTTTGTCTACTTTATCAAAATTGACTTCAGGAAAAATGATTTGTTCTTTAATTCCGAATGTATAGTTTCCAAACTTATCAAAACCATTAGGACTTAGACCTCTAAAATCTTTAATTCTAGGAAGAGCAATATTCACCAATCTATCAATAAACTCATACATTTTATTTTTTCTCAGTGTAACTTTTAATCCTGAATTTGTGTTTTTTCTTGTTTTAAAATTTGCAATTGACTTTCTAAATTTGGTGATAACAGGTTTTTGTCCAGTAATACTTGCTAAATCTTCTTGGCATGATGCTAGAATTTTTGCATCGTTTCCATCTAATCCTAAACCCATATTTAAGACAATCTTTTCTATCTTTGGTCCCATATATGAATTTTTATAACCAAACATTTCTTTTAAACTTGGGTTAATTTCTTTAATTATTAACGATTTTAGTCTTGGTTCCATTATTTCTTAGCCTGTTCTTTTTTAATACTTTCTATTATTTTTAAGTTTGACAAATGTATAAAGTTTTCTTTTGAAATTATCCCGCCCTTTTTTTCCTTTGTAGTTTTTACATGTTTTTTGACAATATTAATTCCTTTCACTTTTGCCCTATTGTTTCTTCTGTCAATTTCAATCACTTCACCTTCTTTACTTTTATCTCTTCCAGTCAAAATTTTTACTTTAAGTCCTTTCTTGATCATTATAAAACCTCTGGTGCTAATGAAATAATTTTCATCTGTCCTCTGTTTCTTAGTTCTCTTGTAACAGGTCCAAATATTCTTGTACCAATAGGTTCTCCTTTATCATCTGTAAGAACTGCAGCATTATTATCAAATCTTACCTTAGAACCATCTTTTCTATGTATCCCTTTTTTTACTCTTACTACAACAGCTTTATGAACAGAGCCCTTTTTTACTTTACCTTTTGGTATAGCTTCCTTTACTGCAACAACTATTATATCACCTATACCTGCATACCTTCTTTTAGATCCACCTAATACCTTAATACACTCGATTTTTTTTGCTCCTGTGTTGTCAGCAACTAATAATTCGGTTTGAACTTGTATCATTTGGTTTCTCCAATAACTTCAAATTTTTTGTTTTTTGAATAAGGTCTACTTTCCCTTATTGAAACTTTATCGCCAACTTTAAATTTATTTTCTTCATCATGTGCATTATATTTTTTTCTTGCTTTCATAACTTTTTTTAAAATTGGGTGCTGAAATTTTCTTTCAACTAAAACTGTAATTGTTTTATTTGGCTTATCACTCACAACTGTTCCATTTAAAATTTTTTTAGGCATTTTGAACCTCAAGAAGAGTTTTTAATCTAGCTATATTTTTTTTGGTTTCTGATATTTTTGCTGGGCTTTTTATTTGTCCATTAACTTTTTGAAACCTAAAGTTAAAAAGATCTTTTTTTAACTTTTCTAAAGTTTCTAATTGTTGTTTTTTTGTTAATTTTTTTATCTCTTTTTTTTTCATCTAAATCCTTTTAATAAATTTACATTTAATTGGTAATTTTGCTGAGGCTTTATATAATGCTTCCCTGGCTATTTGTTCAGATACTCCATCAACTTCAAATAATATTCTTCCAGGTTTCACCCTACATGCCCAAAATTCTGGTGATCCCTTGCCTTTACCCATTCTTACCTCTGTTGGTTTTTTTGAAACTGGAATATTTGGGAACATTCTTGTCCAAACTCTGCCTTGTCTTTTCATATGTCTTGTTAAAGCAACCCTTGCAGCTTCTATTTGTCTTGAAATAACTCTCTCGGGCTGAACTGCTTTTAAGCCAAATGAGCCATAATTCATTAAGTTACACCTTGAAGCATTTCCATGAATTCTTCCTTTGTGAGCTTTTCTAAATTTTGTTCTAGTTGGTTGTAACATGTTTAAGCCTTATTCCTCTCTTGACTAAATTCTTTAGTGAATATTTCTCCCTTGTATATCCAAATTTTAATTCCTATTATTCCATATGTAGTCAAAGCCTCTGCTTCCGAGTAATCTATATCTGCTCTTAAAGTATGTGATGGTATGCTTCCTTCTCTCAACCATTCAGTACGCG
Source organism: uncultured Pelagibacteraceae bacterium (assembly GCA_902545635.1). Taxonomy (GTDB): domain Bacteria; phylum Pseudomonadota; class Alphaproteobacteria; order Pelagibacterales; family Pelagibacteraceae; genus Pelagibacter. The sequence continues at coordinate 6,263 of CACCGT010000014.1, forward strand.
CAATTTCATTCCCACCTAATCTTCCACTTATTGATACTTTTATTCCTTTTGCTCCTAGCCTTAATGCAGATTGCATAGCTCTTTTCATTGCTCTTCTATAAGATACTCTTTTTACTAACTGCTGTGCAATATTTTCAGCAACTAAATAACTATTTGTTTCAGGTTTCTTGACCTCTTTAATGTTTAATACAACCTCATTTGATGTTAGTTTTGATAAATTACCTTTAATCTTTTCAATATCAGTTCCCTTTTTTCCAATAACAAATCCTGGTCTAGAGGTATAAATTGTAACAAAACATTTTTTAGATGTCCTTTCTATCATTACCTTAGAAACTCCAGAATTTATTACATTTTTTTTAATATATTCTCTAATTTTAAAGTCCTCTATTAGATTGTTTCCAAAATCCTTTTTTTTAGCATACCAAACAGAATCCCAACCTCTATTGATACCTAATCTTAAACCAACTGGATTAACTTTTTGACCCATGACTCTCCAATTTATTATTTTCAGTTAAAATTATAGTAACATTTGAATATGGTTTCATTATCTCAGCGGCTCTTCCTTTTGCTCTTGCTCTAAATCGTTTCATCACCACTTGTTTTCCACAATATGCCTCCTTAACTATTAACTTATCAATATCATACTGATAATTATTTTCTGCGTTAGCAACAGCAGAGGAAATAGTTTTTTTAATATCTTTTGAGATTCTCTTTTCTGAAAAAGTTAAATTTCGTATTGCCACATCAACTTTCTTACCTACGATAGACTTCAAAATCGGTTTTAATTTTCTTGTACTTGATCTCACGTTTTTATTAACTGACTTAACAATCTTAGAATCGACTATTTTTTTTAATTTAGACATTATTTTTTAGCATCTCCTTTTGATCCACCTTCAACTTTTGCTTTTTTATCTGCAGGTGTATGACCATAAAATTGCCTTGTAGGTGCAAATTCTCCAAATTTATGTCCAACCATATCTTCAGATATTGTTATAGGAATAAATTTTTTCCCATTATAAATTAAAAAACTAATACCCACAAAATCAGGAATTATTGTTGATTTTCTTGACCAAGTTTTTATTGGTTTTTTAACTGACTCATTTTTAAGTTTTTCTACTTTTTTTATTAAACTCTCTTCAATAAATGGTCCTTTCCAAACTGATCTTGCCATAGTTTAAGCTCTCTTTTTCTTTCTTCTTCTTATTATAAATTTGTCTGTTCTTTTGTTATCTCTTGTTTTTAATCCTTTTGCAGATTGACCTGTTGGTGATACGGGATGTCTTCCACCTGCAGATTTACCTTCACCACCTCCATGTGGGTGGTCTACTGGATTTTTAACAACACCTCTTGTATGTGGTCTTATTCCAAGCCATCTTGATCGTCCTGCTTTACCAATTTTAATATTTTTTTGATCAGGATTAGATAATACACCTATAGTTGCAACTGAATTTGAATTTATTTTTCGTACCTCACCTGACGTCATTTTTACAATCGAATAATTTCCATCTATTCCAGATATTGAAACAGACGTCCCTGCAGATCTTGCTATTTTACCGCCGCCGCCTGGATTAATTTCAACATTATGAATATCTATTCCAACTGGTATATCTTTTAATGGAAGGCAATTTCCAATTTTTATCTCTGAATCAGGGCCATTTTGTACTTTATCACCTATCTTTATATCCTTAGGTGCTAAGTAGTAAAACTTTTTACCGTCATCAAATTTTACAAGCATAATATGACATGATCTATTAGGATCATATTCAATTCTTTCAACCACAGCTATAGCATTTAATTTCTTTCTGTGAAAATCTATAACTCTATATTTATGTTTGTGCCCTCCACCATGATTTCTAGAGGTAATTCTACCGTAATTATTTCTTCCTTTTGATGAACTATTTGGTGATGTTAAAGCTTTAAACGGTTTACCTTTCCAAAGACCATCTTTGCTTACTAGAATTGTTCCTCTCGTTGATTTTGTATAAGGTTTAAAAGTTTTTAGCGCCATAATTAAATACCTGTAGTAAGATCAATATTTTGACCCTTTTTTAATGTAATAATCGCTTTTTTAAAACCTTTAACTCTTACTTTTTTTCCTCTAGTGGTTTTAACTCGTGATTTTTTGTTAATTATATTTATTTTTGTAACGTTAACCTTAAAGATCTTTTCAATACTGTTTTTAAGATTTTTTTTATTTGCTTTTGAGTGAACTTTAAAAATTATTTTATTTTGCTCAGAAAGATTTGTTGACTTTTCTGTAACTAAAGGAGCATTAATCTTATCATATAAATGTAACTTTTCCATAACTAATATCTTTTTTCAAGCTCTTTGATTGATGACTCTGTAAATATAATTTTTTTATATTTAGCTAAATCGTATGCGCTAAAATGATTAATGTCAGTAATTTTAACATTTGGAATATTTCTAATTGATTTAAAAATATTATTTTTCGATTTTTGGTCAGCTATAATTATTGAGTTTTTTGCATTAAATTTATTCAGAAGAGTATCCATTTCTTTTGTTTTTAATATCTCGTTTTGAAAATCATCAAGGATTATTAGATCTTTTAAATTATTTTTTTTTGTTATTAATGATACAACGCTTAGTTTCTTTTCGCTTTTGTTAAGCTTTCTTTTTTTATAATTTGACTCACCTTTTGGACCATGTGCTACACCACCTCCAACGAATAATGGTGCTTTTTTACTAGCATGTCTTGCATTACCAGTTCCTTTTTGCGCATATATTTTTGATGTTGAGCCTGTAATTTCATTTTTTTGTTTTGTTTTAGCTTTTCTCCCTTTGTAATTGGCATTAGTTTTGTATAAAACATTACTTACAAGCTGATCATTTATTTTAGCAGCAATTATCTTATCAGAAATGTCTATAGCTTCTTTTTTTCCATCTATACTTAATTTATCAATTTTCATACTTTATTTTTTTTTCTCTTTTATTTTTTTTGATTTTTCATAAGCCTCGATTTTTTCTTTAACTGTGAGTTTTCTTATATTTTTTACTGATTTTTTTATCAGAATTTCCGCATTTTTTGATCCTGGTATAGATCCCTTAACAAAAAGTAATTCATTTTCTAAATCTTTCTTAATTATTTCAAGATTTTGCATAGATCTAAATTTATTACCCATATGTCCTGCCATTTTTTTTCCTTTAAAAACTTTTCCTGGGTCTTGATTTTGACCAGTAGATCCATGAGCTCTGTGAGATATTGATACACCATGTGAAGCTCTTAATCCTCCAAAATTATGTCTTTTCATTGCTCCTGCAAAACCTTTTCCTATCGTTTTTGATTTTATATCTAAAAATTTTATATCTTTAAAAATTTCAATTCCAAATTCATTTCCTTCTTTGTAGTCATCAACATTTTTTACTTTAAATTCTTTTAATAATCTTTTTGGTTCTGTACTTTTTTTTGCAAAATAACCTTTCATTGCTTTTGATAATTTTGAATTTTTAATCTTACCAAATCCTAATTGAATTGCGTTATAACCTCTTTGATCTTTATTGATTAATTGCACAACTCTTCCTCTCTCGACTTTTAAAACTGTCACTGGGACTGATATTCCAGTCTTAAAAAACTCTCTTGTCATACCTATTTTTTTTCCAATTAATCCGATTTCACTCATTATATTTTTATCTCCACATCAACACCTGAAGCCAAATCTAGCTTCATAAGCGCTTCTACTGTTGCAGGTGTTGGCTCTATAATATCAATTAATCTTTTATGTGTTCTTGTCTCAAATTGCTCTCTACTTTTTTTATCAATGTGAGGAGATCTTAAAACTGTATATCTCTCTTTTTTGGTTGGCAATGGAATAGGGCCTTTTATATTTGCTCCAGTTCTTTTAACTGTATTCACAATCTCTTCTGTTGATTGATCCAAAACTTTATTATCGTAAGCTCTAAGTTTTATTCTAATATTTTGTTTTTCCATAATTAACCTGTTTTCTTTGTCACTTCATCTTGCACATTTTGAGGAACTTTATCGTAATGATCAAAAAACATTGAATACTGAGCTCTTCCTTGTGACATTGATCTAAGATTGTTTATATAACCAAACATATTAGCTAAAGGAACCATTGCAGTTATAACAGTGGCATTTCCTCTTTGTTCTTGAGTGCTTATTTGACCTCTTCTACTATTTAGATCTCCTATCACATCACCCATATAATCTTCGGGAGTTACAACCTCAACTCTCATTATAGGCTCGAGTAACTTTAATGTTGCTTTAGTACATGCTTCTTTAAAACATTGTCTTGATGCAAGCTCGAATGCTAAAACACTAGAATCTACATCGTGATGAAGTCCATCAACAATAGTAACTTTGTAATCAATAAGAGGGAAACCGGCCAATATTCCACCATCAGCAACAGTTTCAACACCTTTCTCTACTCCTGGTATAAATTCTTTTGGAATAGCTCCACCTTTAATTTTACTTTCTATCTCTCTTCCTTTACCTGGTTCTAATGGCTCTACAATTAGCTTAACTCTTGCAAATTGCCCTGCTCCTCCACTCTGTTTTTTATGCGTATAATCGTTTTCTGCTGGTGACAATATTGTTTCTCTATATGCAACTTGTGGAGCACCTACATTTGCCTCAACTTTGAATTCTCTTTTCATCCTGTCTACAATTATATCTAAATGTAATTCACCCATACCTTTGATTATTGTTTGTCCAGACTCTTCATCTGATGTAACTCTAAATGATGGGTCTTCTTTTGCTAATCTTCCCAAAGCTTCTCCCATTTTTTCTTGATCTGCTTTTGTTTTGGGTTCAACGGCAATCTCTATTACTGGATCTGGAAACTCCATTGGCTCTAATAATACTGGAGACTCTTTATTTGCTAGAGTATGACCTGTGATTGTATTTTTTAAACCTGCTAATGCAACTATATCACCTGCATTTGCCTCTTTTATATCTTCTCTAGAGTTTGCATGCATTAATAGCATTCTCCCTACTCTTTCCTCTTTATCTTTAGAAGTATTATAAATACCAGTACCTGATTTAACTGTTCCTGAGTATATTCTTATAAATGTTAAACTTCCAACAAATGGATCATTAGCAACTTTAAATGCTAAAGCCGAAAATGGAGCATTGTCCTCAAATTTCATCTCTATTTCATCTTCTGAACCAGGTTTTGTGCCTTTAATTGATCCAATGTCTTTTGGACTTGGCAAGTAATTTACCACAGCGTCCAATAAAGGTTGCACTCCTTTATTTTTAAATGCTGAGCCAGTTAATACAGGCACAAAATCAAATCCTAAACAGCCTTTTCTAATACATTTAATTAAATCTTGTTCAGAAATTTCTTTTCCACCAAGATAATCCTCCATTAATTTTTCATCTTGCTCAACAGCCGTTTCAACTAACTCTTGACGATATTTTAAAGATATATCCTTCAAATCATCAGGTATATCTATTAATTCCCAGGCTGCTCCAAGATCCTCATTTTTCCAAACAACTGCCTTCATTTTAATTAAATCGACAACACCTTTTAATGAAGCTTCAGAACCTATAGGAACTTGCATTACCAAAGGTTTTGCACCTAGTCTTTCTTTTATCATGCCAACGCATCTAAAAAAGTCTGCACCTGTTCTATCCAATTTATTAACAAAGCAAATTCTTGGTACTTTATATTTATCAGCCTGTCTCCATACAGTCTCCGATTGCGGCTCAACTCCTGCCACTCCATCAAAAACAGCTACAGCTCCATCTAGAACTTTAAGCGATCTTTCAACTTCAATGGTAAAATCAACATGGCCTGGAGTATCTATTATGTTAATTCTATGATCGTTCCAAAAACAAGTTGTTGCAGCAGAAGTGATTGTAATACCTCTTTCTTGCTCTTGCTCCATCCAGTCCATGGTTGCAGCTCCATCGTGAACTTCACCAATTTTGTGACTTTTTCCAGTGTAATAGAGAATTCTTTCGGTGGTTGTTGTTTTTCCGGCATCTATATGTGCCATGATTCCTATATTTCTATATTTATCTAATGTATGTGATCTGGACATTTAAATTACCACCTAAAATGTGCAAATGCTTTATTTGACTCTGCCATTTTATGTGTATCCTCCTTTTTTTTTATTGCTGATCCTTTGTTTTGATAAGCATCATAAATTTCATTAAAAATTTTATCAGACATCTTTTTGTCTTTACGTTTTCTTGATGCATCAATTAACCATCTTAAAGCGAGAGCTTGTGATCTTTTAGATTTTACCTCCACAGGAACTTGATAGGTTGCGCCACCAACTCTTCTAGATCTAACTTCCACTGTTGGTCTGATATTGTTTATTGCATCGTTAAATACATTTAATGGTTCATCTTTAGATTTGCTTTTTATTTTATCTATTGCCTCATAAATAATTTTTTCAGCTATTGTTTTTTTTCCATCATACATAATTGAATTTATTAATTTAGGGATAATTGTAGATTTATATTTTGGATCTAAAACAACTAATTTTTTTGGAGCTTTTCGCTTTCTAGACATTAACTATTTACCTTTTTTGGTTCCATACAAAGATCGTCTTTGTTTTCTATTTGCTACACCTTGTGTGTCGAGGTTTCCACGAAGAATGTGGTATCTTACACCAGGTAAATCTTTAACTCTTCCACCTCTTATTAATACAACAGAGTGCTCTTGGAGATTATGACCTTCTCCAGGTATGTATGCTGTAACCTCAAAACCATTAGACAATCTCACTCTAGCTACTTTTCTTAATGCAGAATTAGGTTTTTTAGGAGTTGTTGTATAAACTTTAACACAAACACCTCTTTTTAAAGGTTGTTTTTGTAATGCAGGAACCTTGTTTCTTGTTACCTGTCTAATTCTACTTTTTCTAACTAATTGGTTTATAGTTGGCATAAATTAAAAATATTTGTTTTTTTTGATGAGAATAACTGACATGTTATTTGTGGCAGCGTTTAGCGATCTAGTCACTACATTCCAACCAAAAACATGGCCAAAATACATTAGAAATTTTATTTGTCAAACTAAATAAAGGCTAAAAATCTGTTATAATTATTGATTTATTTGAGCTTCTGATGTGTCTGAATTGTCTTGATCGGATAAAAATTTTTGATCATCTTCTATAGCTCTTTTATTCCAAGTGTTCTTTATAGCACCAGTTCCTGCTGGCACTAGTCTTCCTACAATTACATTTTCCTTTAACCCTGTAAGTTTATCAACTTTTCCTTTTATTGCTGCATCTGTTAGTACTCTTGTAGTCTCTTGAAAAGATGCTGCAGATATAAAGGATTCTGTTTGTAATGAAGCTTTAGTAATTCCCATCAATACTCTTTCTCCAACTGCTAGCTTTTTTCCTTCTGCTTTTAATTTATCATTCATATTTTCAAATTTTATTCTATCTATAACCTCGCCTGGTAGTAATTTGCTATCACCAGACTCTTTAACTTCAATTTTTTTAAGCATCTGTCTAAGAATTACCTCAATGTGCTTATCATTTATTATCACACCCTGAAGTCTATATACATCCTGTACTTGGTTAACAAAATATTCAGTCAATTCCTCTATACCCATTATTCTTAAAATGTCATGTGGCAAAGGCTGTCCATCTAAAAGATATTCACCTTTTTTAATTTTTTCACCTTGATTAAAATTTATATGTTTTCCTTTAGGGATTAAATAACTAGAGGTTTCACCATTTTCAGCTTCTATTGTTACTCTTTGTTTTCCTCTTACTTCTTTTCCAAAAATAACACTACCATCATTTTCAGCAATAATTGCGCTGTCTTTCGCTTTTCTAGCTTCAAATAACTCAGCAACTCTGGGTAGTCCTCCTGTAATATCTTTGGTTTTAGTTGTTTCTTTTGGTAATCTAGCGATTACATCACCTGCTGAAATTTTTTGCCCGTCTTTAACAGATAAAATTGAGTCTGGTACTAAATAATATCTTGCCTCATTATCATCTGCTTTTTTAATTACATTACCTCTTGTATCTCTAAGTGTAATTCTTGGTTTCAAGTCTGTATTTTTAGATTGCGTTTTCCAATCAACAACAGCTTTGGTCGATATACCTGTTGCGTCATCAACAGTTTCTGCAATCGAAACTCCATCGATTAAATCAACATAATTTGCAATACCATCTTTTTCTGCAATAACTGGTGTTGTATATGGATCCCATTCGCAAATCTTTGCACCTTTTTTAATTTTTTGTTCATTTTCAAAAAATAATTTTGACCCATAAGGAACCTTATAAGAAGCAACTTGTAATCCATTATCATCTTCTATTGATATTTCTGTATTTCTTCCCATAACAATTTGATTATTTTTTGAGTCTTTAAGAAGATTGGTATTTACGATTTTTAATATTCCTTCTGAGCTAGAAATGATTTGTGACTCTTGTTTAACTGATGCAGTACCGCCGACATGGAAAGTTCTCATAGTTAATTGAGTCCCTGGCTCACCTATGGATTGTGCAGAAATCATTCCTATAGCTTCACCAACATGAACCATTTTTCCTCTTGAAAGGTCTCTACCATAACATTGGGCACAAACACCTTCTTTAGAACTACATGTCATCACAGAATAAACATTTAAAGTTTTCACCCCTGCAGCATCTATTTTTTCGCATCCAGCCTCATCTATCATCTTGTCTTTTTTAATAATAACTTCACCAGATAATGGATTTTTAACATCAGTTGCTGTAACTCTACCCAGTGCTCTTTCAGATAAACTTACCATAATATTTCCTCCCTCAAGAACTTCCGTAAGTTTTATATAGCCAGGATTATCACATTTTATTTTCGTAACTGTTAAATCCTGAGCAACATCACACAATCGTCTGGTCAAGTATCCTGAGCTAGCAGTTTTAAGTGCTGTGTCAGCTAATCCTTTTCTTGCTCCATGAGTTGAGTTAAAATATTCTAAAGCAGTTAATCCCTCTTTAAAGTTTGATGTGATTGGAGACTCTATAATTTCACCTGAAGGTTTTGCAATTAGTCCTCTCATTCCTGCTAACTGTTTCATTTGGGCAGCGGATCCTCTTGCTCCACTATCAGCCATCATAAAGACTGAGTTAATTTTTAATCCTTCCGCAGTAACCTCAGTTGCTGAAATTCTTTTCATCATCTCAGACGCAACTCTATCTGTACATTTAGACCAGGCATCAATTACCTTATTATACTTTTCTCCTCTCGTAATTAATCCTTCTGAATATTGACCCTCATAATCAGCTATCAATTTTTTTGTCTCATCAATTAATTGTTGTTTATTTTCTGGAATAACAAGATCATCCTTACCAAAAGAAATCCCTGCTTTAAATGCATGTTTAAAACCAAGATCTTTTAATTTATCACAAAATATTACTGTACTTTTTTGTCCTGAAAATCTAAATACATGATCAATAACTTCTGAAACTATCTTCTTAGGTAGCAATCTATCAACTAGAGTAAATTTATTATTCACATTTTTAGGAATTAGATTAGACAAAAGAAATCTGCCAGCAGTGCTTATATGTTTTTCAAATTTTTTGTTCCCTTTTTCATCTACAGTTTCAAATCTTGAAACAATTCTTGAATGAACTTTAATTTGATTAGTCTCTAAAGCATGTTCAATTTCAGTAGTATTTACGAAATAACCCTCAACTTTTTCAGTTTGTATTGGTGGCTGTGACAAATAATATATACCCAAAATCATGTCCTGACTTGGAACTATAATAGGTTTACCGTTCGAGGGGCTTAAAATATTATTTGTAGACATCATTAAAACTCTAGCCTCTAATTGTGCCTCTAAACTTAATGGCACATGCACCGCCATTTGATCACCATCAAAATCTGCATTGAAAGCTGCACATGTTAAGGGGTGTAGCTCTATAGCATTACCTTCAATAAGTTTAGGCTCAAATGCTTGAACTCCTAGCCTATGAAGAGTTGGAGCTCTATTTAATATTACTGGATGCTCTCTAACAATCAATTCCAATGCATCCCAAACTTCGTTTCGTTCTCTTTCAACTAATTTTTTTGCTTGTTTAATTGTTGATGCAAGTCCTAATTTATTTAATCTTGCGTATAAGAATGGTTTAAAAAGTTCTAAAGCCATTTTTTTTGGCAAACCACATTCGTGTAGCTTAAGATCTGGTCCGACTACTATTACTGATCTTCCAGAGTAATCGACCCTTTTTCCAAGTAAATTTTGTCTAAATCTTCCTTGTTTTCCTTTTAACATTTCAGCTAAAGATTTTAATGGTCTTTTCCCAGTTCCAGTTATGACTCTTCCTCTTCTCCCATTATCAAAAAGTGCATCTACAGATTCCTGCAACATTCTTTTTTCATTTCTTACAATAATATCTGGAGCTTTCAGATCTATTAACCTTTTTAATCTATTATTTCTATTAATTACTCTTCGATATAAATCATTTAAATCAGATGTTGCAAAACGACCACCATCAAGGGGTACAAGAGGTCTCAGTTCAGGCGGTATTACTGGAACTGTTGTTAGTATCATCCACTCAGGCTTATTTCCGGTCTCTATAAATGACTCAATTAGTTTTAGCCTTTTTATTGATCTTTCTTCTGAAACTTTTGATTTGGTCTCTTTTATGCTTTTTATCAAAGCTTCTCTTTCATCTTCTAAATTAATTGATTTTAAAATCTCAAGAATTGCCTCAGCTCCAATACCAGCTGTAAAAGCCTCCTCACCATATTCATCTTGATATTTAATAAGTTCCTCCTCACCTAATAATTGATTCTTTTTTAATCCAGTTAAACCTGGTTCTATTACTATGAAATTTTCAAAGTACAACACTCTCTCGACCTCTTTTAATTTCATATCAACTACAAGTGATATTCTGCTTGGAAGTGACTTTAAAAACCATATATGTGCTACAGGTGTAGCTAAATTTATATGACCCATTCTTTCTCGTCTTACATTTGATTTAGTAACTTCGACTCCACATTTTTCACAAATTATTCCTCTAAATTTCATTCTTTTATATTTTCCACAGAGGCATTCATAATCTTTTATAGGTCCAAATATTCTAGCGCAAAAAAGACCATCTTTCTCTGGTCTGAATGTTCTATAATTTATAGTTTCAGGTTTTTTTATTTCACCAAATGTCCATGATTTTATTTTTTCAGGACTTGCTAAAGTTATTTTGATACTATTAAAATTTTGAGCCTCAGTTATCTCTGATGATTTAAAAAGATCTGATAATTCTTTACTCATATAATTAGTTTAACTCCACGTTTAATGCTAATGATTTTATTTCTTTTACTAATACGTTAAATGACTCAGGTATACCTGATTCAAAATTCTCTTCTCCTTTTACTATAGTTTCATAAACTTTGACTCTACCAGCGACATCGTCAGATTTTACAGTTAGAATTTCTTGAAGTGTATACGAAGCACCGTAAGCTTCTAAAGCCCAAACTTCCATTTCTCCAAATCTTTGGCCACCTAATTGAGCTTTTCCACCTAATGGTTGTTGAGTAACTAAGCTATAAGGTCCTGTTGATCTAGCATGTATTTTGTCTTCTACTAAATGATGGAGTTTAAGCATGTAGATAATACCGACAGTGACAGGTCTATCAAATTTTTCTCCTGTTCTTCCATCCCACAAACTAGTTTGTCCAGAATTAGGTAGTTTTGCCAAATCTAACATATTAGTAACATCTTTCTCTTTAGCGCCATCAAAAACTGGTGTTGAAATAGGTACTCCATTTTGAATATTTATACATAAATCTTTAAATTCTCTCTCAGACAATTTATCTATGTTTTTTGAGTAAATCTCATCACCATATATATTCTTTAAAAATTTCGAAATTTTCTCTTCTTTTTGTATTTTTTTTTGATTTTGATTAATTAAGTCTGTTAGTTGTTCTCCTAATTCTTTGCAAGACCAGCCTAGATGCGTTTCTAGTATTTGGCCTACGTTCATTCTACTTGGAACGCCAAGTGGATTTAAAACTATATCAACAGGTTTTCCATTTTCCCTATATGGCATATCCTCGACAGGCACAATTTTACTTACAACTCCCTTATTTCCATGCCTACCAGACATTTTATCACCCGGTCTAAGTCTTCTTTTGATAGCCACAAAAACTTTGACCATTTTCATAACGCTTGGTAATAGATCATCACCTTGTCTAATTTTAAGCACTTTGTCCTCAAATCTTTCTTGTATGTCTTTTTTTGCGTTTTCATACTGAGATCTCAATTGAAGAAGTGTTTCAGATTTCTTACCGTCCTCAAGATTAATTTTAAATAATTCTGAGACAGGCAATTCAAAGATAATTTCTTCAGTTAAAATGGTGCCTATTTCATAGCTTTTAATTTTTTTTGAAATTTTTGTATTAATTAATATAGAACTTGCTCTTTGCTTAATGCTTCTCTCTAAAATTTCTTCTTCAACATTTTTATCTTGCTGCACACTTTCTATTTCAGCTCTTTCTATTGTAATCGATCTTTCATCTTTTTCTATTCCATGTCTATTAAAAACTCTAACATCAACGACTATACCACCGCTTCCACTTGGCATTTTTAAAGAGGTATCAGTAACATCGATTGCTTTTTCACCAAATATAGATCTTAAAAGTTTTTCTTCTGGGCCTGATGCAGAATCACCTTTTGGCGTCACTTTACCAACTAATATATCTCCTGGTTTAACCTCAGCTCCTATATAAACAATTCCTGACTCATCTAAATTCTTCAAAGACTCCTCGTTAATATTTGGAATATCTCTTGTAATATCTTCTTCGCCAAGTTTTGTATCTCTTGCCATAACTTCGTATTCTTCTATATGTATTGAAGTAAACACATCGTCAGTAACGCATCTTTCTGAAATTAATATTGAGTCTTCAAAATTGTAACCCTGCCATGGCATAAAAGCTACTGTTACATTTTTTCCCAAAGCTAACTCACCCGTTTTTGTTGAAGGTCCATCAGCAATAATATCCCCTGATTTAACCTTATCACCTACTCTTACTAATGGTTTTTGATTAATACATGTGTTTTGATTTGATCTTTTAAACTTTTGTAAATTGTAAATATCTACACCTGACTGTGAATAGTCTTTTTCATTAGAAGCTTTTATTACTATTCTTTTACCATCAATTTTATCAACAATTCCATCTCTCTTTGCTACAATTGTAACACCTGAGTCTAAAGCAACATCGCTTTCAATTCCGGTTCCCACTAAAGGTGCCTCGGGTTTTAAAAGCGGTACTGCTTGTCTCATCATATTAGATCCCATTAGCGCTCTGTTTGCATCATCATTTTCTAAAAATGGTATTAAAGATGCTGCTACTGAAACTAATTGTTTTGGAGAAACATCAATATAATCTATGTTCTCGGGTTTTGACAAAATAAAATCTAAATTTGCTCTACTTGAAACCAATTCTTCGACAAATTTTCCATTTTTATCTAATAAAGAATTTGCTTGAGCAATTGTAAACTTTGTTTCCTCCATTGCAGATAGATATTCAATCTTGTCCTGAACAACACCATTTTCAACTTTTTTGTAAGGACTTTCAATAAATCCGTATTTATTTATTTTTGAATAAGTTGATAAACTATTAATTAATCCAATATTTGGACCTTCAGGAGTTTCTATTGGGCATATACGTCCGTAATGAGTCGGGTGTACGTCTCTAACTTCAAATCCTGCCCTCTCTCTTGTAAGTCCTCCTGGTCCTAGTGCTGAAACTCTCCTTTTGTGAGTAATTTCAGATAATGGGTTAGTTTGATCCATAAACTGAGATAACTGAGAAGTTGCAAAAAAGTCTTTTAAAGAAATTGTTAATGGCTTTGCGTTGATCAAATCTTGTGGCATAGCAGACTCGACATCCAATGTTGTCATTTTTTCTTTAATTGCCCTCTCCATTCTGTAAACACCAATTCTTGCTTGGTTTTCTACAAGTTCTCCTACAGATCTAACTCTTCTGTTGCCTAAATGATCGATATCATCAACTTCATCTTTACCATCTCTTAAATCTAACATTTTTTTAATTATAGCCAAAATATCATCATTTCTTAATATAGTAATTTTATCTGAACAATTTAGGTCTAAACGAGAATTCATTTTTACTCTTCCAACATCAGATAAATCATATCTATCAGAGCTAAAAAATAAATTATTAAATATTTGAGTTGCAATTTCTATTGTTGGTGGTTCACCAGGTCTTAAGATTTTATATATCTCGGTAATAGCATCATTCTTGGTTTCATTTTTGTCATTCAATATTGTTTGCAAAAGATAAGGACCTTTGGATATAGAATTAGTTTTCGATAAATTTAAACTTTTTAAACCTTTGTCTAAAATTGTTTGTATTATAGTTTCATTCAATTCAGTTCCGATTTTAAATTTTTCCTCTCCAAGATCAATATCTTCATGTAAATATTTCCCATACAATGAGGTATTAGATACCAAAATTTCTTTTAATCCCTCATTTTGCAACTTTTTGGCTGTTAAGAAATTTATTTGTTCACCTACTTTTATTAAGATTTTATTATTTTTGGCATCAATTATTTCCTCAGAGAAATTTTTTGCCTTATAATTCTCTGGATCAAATTTTGTCTTCCATTTTTGTGAACTAGCATCATAAGAGAAAGTTTCTTTATCGTAAAACTCATTAACTATGTCTGTTTTTGAATATCCTAAAGCTTGTAGCAGTGTTGATACAAAAATTTTCTTTTTCCTATCAATTCTAAAATATAAAAAATCCTTTACATCAAATTCAAAATCCAACCATGAACCTCTATTGGGAATTACTCTACAATTAAACAAAAGTTTACCACTTGCGTGAGACTTTCCTTTGTCATGATCAAAAAAAACGCCTGGACTTCTATGCATTTGATTTACAACTACTCTCTGAACTCCATTAGTTATAAATGTTCCGCTATTAGTCATCATTGGAACTTCACCCATATAAACTTCTTGTTCTTTTGCAGATAATATATCTTTAGAATTATTTTCTTGGTCTATTTCATAAACTACTAGCCTTAATGTGCACTTTAAAGCAGCAGAGTAAGTAAGACCTCGTGTAATACACTCATCTACATCAAATTTTGGTTTTTCAAGTCTATAAGAAATATATTCAAGTGTTGCTTTGTCATTTAAGTCTTCAATTGGGAATATACTTTTGAATACTCTATGAAAACCTTTCACCAAATGTTGTTCAACATCACCTTTAAATTCTGTTAATTCTTTATAAGAATTTTTTTGAACCTCAATCAAGTTTGGAATAGACAAACTTTCTTTTAACTTTCCAAAATTTTTTCTTATATGTTTCTTTTCTGTAAAAGATAATTCCATATAAATTTTTTCAATGCTGAATTGATTTATTCAGCAATCAAATCTCTCTAATTTAAATTACTTAAGTTCTACTT
>CACCGT010000015.1 GCA_902545635.1 uncultured Pelagibacteraceae bacterium
ACTTTTGTTAAATCAATTTCAATTCCTAAATCACCTTTTGAAGCCATTTCAATACTTGAAGAGGTTAGACCTGCTGCACCCATGTCCTGAATTGAAATAATTGATTTTCCTGCCATAAGTTCAAGACAAGCTTCTAAAAGTAATTTTTCTGTAAAAGGATCACCAACTTGAACGGTAGGTTTCTTTTCTTCAATCTTATCGTCGAAAATAGCTGAAGCCATGCTCGCACCATGTATTCCATCTCTTCCAGTCTTAGAGCCAACATAAATAACAGGCTTATTTACTCCTGCAGCCTTTGAATAAAATATTTTATTTTTATTAACCAAACCCAAAGTCATCGCATTAACTAATATATTTCCATTATAAGATTCATCAAAACATGTTTGACCAGCAATAGTGGGAACACCTATACAATTTCCATATCCTCCAATGCCCTTAACTACTCCTCTTAATAGATTTCTTGTTTTTTCATGATCAGGTGATCCAAAATGAATAGAATTTAAATTAGCAATTGGTCTTGCACCCATAGTAAACACGTCTCTCATTATACCACCAACTCCAGTAGCAGCACCTTGATAAGGTTCTATAAAAGAAGGGTGGTTATGACTTTCTATTTTGAATACAATAGCATCATTGTCATCAATATCTACAACACCAGCATTCTCACCTGGTCCCTGAATTACTTGTTTACCTTTAGTATGTAATTTTTTAAGGTGTCTTCTAGAAGACTTATAGGAACAATGTTCATTCCACATTGCAGAAAAAACACCTAATTCTGTTATATTAGGAGTTCTTTTTAATAGATCGCAAATTTTTTTATACTCATCTTTCTTTAATCCGTGTTCGATTGCAATTTTCTCGTTAACTTCAACCATTATAAACTTCCAATTAGATTTTCAAAAAACAATGATCCATCTTCACCTGATAGAAATTGGTCAATCATCCTTTCTGGATGAGGCATCATTCCTAAAATATTCTTATTTTTATTAAAAATTCCTGCAATATTTTTTAATGCTCCATTTGGATTATTTTCTTCATTATCATTACCTTTATTATCACAATAAGTAACTGCGATTTGACCATTATCTTCAATAGATTTTAATTCATCATTTGAACAAAAATAATTCCCTTCATTGTGAGCAATATGAAGTTCTAAGACTTCCTTTTTGATATCTTTGAAAAATTTATTTTCTTTATTTTTAATTTTTACAAAAACATTCTTACAAATAAAATTTAAATATTTATTTTGTTGAAGTATACCAGGCAACAATCCTGTCTCAGTAAGTATTTGAAAACCATTACAAATTCCTAAAACTAATCCTCCAGAATTTGCAAAATTAATAACAGATTTAATGATTCTTGATTTTCCAGCAATGCTACCACATCTTAGGTAGTCACCATAAGAAAAACCACCCGGTAACACAATTAGATCACTTTTTGGTATTTCCTCATCATTGTGCCAAACCATTTGATTCTCGAAACCAAATTTTTTCAGAGCTACATCCATATCTCTATCACAATTTGAACCAGGAAATATAATTACTGAAGATTTCATTAAACAGTTACAAGATTTTATAATCCTCGATAACT
Organism: uncultured Pelagibacteraceae bacterium; assembly: GCA_902545635.1. Classification (GTDB taxonomy): domain Bacteria; phylum Pseudomonadota; class Alphaproteobacteria; order Pelagibacterales; family Pelagibacteraceae; genus Pelagibacter. The sequence continues at coordinate 1,591 of CACCGT010000015.1, forward strand.
AGGTTAGCTAAAAGTTTTTTACACATATCTTCAACTTGAGTTTTAGCTTTACTCTCATCACTCTCTTTAACCTCAATATCAAAATATTTACCTTGTCTTACTTCAGATACATTCTCAAAAGACATGCCATTTAAGGTTTGTTGTATAGCTTTACCTTGAGGATCAAGCACTCCATTTTTTAAAGTGACTATTACTTTTACTTTCATTTTTTCTTAATTTTTACAGCTTTTGGTTTTGGATAAGTTAATGGTCTTATATTTGATTGTTCGTGTAATAAATTTAGTCTTATCGCAACCTCTTGATAAGCTTCAACTAAATTTCCTAAGTCATTTCTAAATCTATCTTTGTCTAATTTTTTATCAGTTCTCATATCCCAAAGTCTGCAAGTATCAGGACTAATTTCATCAGCTAACATAACTTCTCTTTTGCCATCAACTTCAGTCCTTCCAAATTCAACTTTAAAATCAACTAATTTGATACCGACACCTCTAAACATACCTTGCAAAAAGTCATTTATTCTCCTTACTTCCTCATAGATAAGGTCTAATTCAAATACATCCATCCATTTAAAAGCTAAAATATGCTCTCTACTAACTAAGGGATCACCTAATTCATCATTTTTTAAACAATATTCAACCAGTGGATAATCTAAAACTGTACCATCTTCGATGCCCAATCTTTTTGTTAATGAACCTGTTGCTATATTTCTTACAATGAATTCAATTGGAATTATTTCTACAAGCTTAACAAGTTGCTCTCTCATATTAAGTCTTTTCACTAAATGATTTTTTATTCCAACATTACTTAGTTGAGTAAGGATATGTTCAGAAATTCTATTGTTTAAAATTCCCTTTCCCTCAATCACATCTTTTTTTTGATTGTTAAAAGCAGTTGCATCATCTTTAAAATGCTGAATGACTAGATTCTTATCATTTGTAGCGTAAATAATTTTAGCCTTACCCTCGTATAATTTTTTACCTTTTTTCATTATTTAAAAACTCTTTTAAATATTAAATTTACATTCTTAAAATGATTAGAATAATTAAATATTTTTTTCATTTTTTTGTTTGGTATTCTAGATGTAATGTTTTTATCATTCATGACAACATCTAAAAGGTTAAGATTATCTGCTATGCATTTTTTGGCATGTGTTTGAACTAATCTATATGATTTTTCTCTGCTTAAACCAGTCTTTGTTAGTTCCAACATCAGTTCTTGTGAAAAAATAGTACCCTTAGTAATATTTAAATTATCAAGCATTTTTTTTGGGTAAACTATCATTTTATCCAAAACATTTGCCAATCTAACTAAAGCAAAATCCAATGTTATATTTGCATCTGGACCTATGTTTCGCTCAACACTAGAGTGAGATATATCCCTTTCATGCCAAAGAGCAATATTTTCTAAAGCAGGAATAGTATAGCTTCTAACCATTCTTGCCAAACCAGTTAAATTTTCTGTTAAAATAGGATTTTTTTTATGAGGCATTGCGCTTGAACCTTTTTGTTTTTTTGAAAAAAATTCTTGTAGTTCATATACCTCAGTTCTTTGCAGATGTCTTATTTCTGTTGAAACTCTCTCAATAGACCCTGCAATAATTCCTAACACAGAAAAGTAATGAGCGTGTCTATCTCTTGGAATAACTTGTGTTGATATAGGTTCAATTTTTAATCCTAATTTTCTAGCGACATGTCTTTCAACATTTGGATTAATGTTGGCAAATGTTCCTACAGCTCCTGATATTGCACAAGTTGATACATTGTCTATTGCATCAAGAAGTCTTTTTCTATTTCTTTTAAATTCCTCATAGTAAGAGGCTAATTTAAGTCCAAATGTAATTGGTTCTGCATGAATACCATGGCTTCTACCAATGCAAGGAGTGAATTTATATTTTTTAGCTTTTAACTTTAAAACTTTTAAAATTTGATCAATATCTTTTATTAATATTTTACCAGATTGAACTAATTGAATATTAAAACTTGTATCTAAAACATCCGAAGAAGTCATTCCTTGGTGTAAATATCTAGCCTTAATTCCTACTTTTTCAGTAACTGATGTTAGAAAAGCAATAACATCATGCTTTACTTTAGCTTCAATATTATGAATTCTTTTTACATTGATTTTGGATTTTTTCTTAACAGCACTAGCTACACCTTTTGGTATTGTGCCTAATTTTTCCATGCCTTCGGCTGCAGCTATCTCTACATCTAACCAAATTTGATATTTGTTATATTCGGACCAAATATCCGTAAGTTCTTTTCTAGAGTATCTTGTAATCATTAATTATATGGAGGCCTCTTATAACCTTTAACAGATTCTGTAAAAATTTCATAAGAGTCTTCTGTTATACCTATTGTATGCTCAAATTGTGCTGATAAAGACTTATCCTTTGTAACTGCAGTCCAACCATCATTTAGAACTTTAACATCTAATTTACCCGCATTTATCATTGGTTCTATTGTAAAGGTCATACCAGGTGTTAGTTCATGACCAGTATTTTTTTTACCGTAATGAAGGATGTTTGGAGGCTCATGAAAAGTATTACTAATACCATGTCCACAAAAATCTCTAACTACTGAAAATCCTCTTTCTTCAACAAATGATTGAATTTCAAATCCAATGTCGCCTAATTTTACACCTGGTTTTAATATTTCAATTCCTCTCATCATAGATTCGTAAGTAGTGCTAATTAAATTTTTTGCCTTTACCGATATGTCACCTATAGTAAACATTCGACTGGTATCACCATAGTACTCATTAACTACTGCAGTCACATCAATATTTACAGCATCACCTTCATTTAAAACTCTGTCAGATGGAATACCATGGCAAACAACGTGGTTTAAAGATGTACACAATGATTTTTTAAAGCCACGATAATATAGTGGAGCAGAATGGCCACCGTTATCTCTTATAAATTCATAACCAAGTTGATCAATTCGATCTGTAGAAACACCTTCCTTAACTTCATCAGTTAACATATCTAAAGTCTTAGATGCTAGTTTCCCAGCAATTCTCATTTTCTCAAATTTTTCTGAATAATTACTCATCTAAAATTTTAATTTTCTTTTCAATTTTTATTTCTTTAGAATTTAAACTGCATCTGTAAGCAAGAAAGTTTATACCAGATTTTTTAGCATCTAAATATTCTTTATAATAAGTAGAGTCTATATCTTTTGCTATTCTAAAATTATTTATACCCTGAATTTGCGTTAAAAATAAGACATAAGGTTTATATCCTTTTTTTATAGATTCTCTTAATTTTTGAAGGTGTTTTGCACCTCTAGATGTTACTGCATCTGGAAATTCTGCAATATCATCAACTCTCATTAATGTCGTATTTTTAACCTCTAATATTTTTTTATCACACAAAAAATCAAATCTAGTGTCATCAGAGTACTTAAATTCTGCTCGAATATTTTTGACCGTACTAAATTCTTTAATTAATTTATTCTCTAAAGCGTGTTCAACAATTCTATTAGCTCTGTGAGTATTTACTCCAATTATCCTATTTTTCACTTTTATCATTTCAAGAGTAAATTTTAATTTTCGCTTTGGATCATTATGTTCACTTATCCAAGCCTCATTTCCTTGGTCTAATAATCCCATCATTGAACCAGTATTAGGACAGTGCGCCACAACTGTTTTATTATTTACTTCTATATCTACGAAAAATCTCTTATATCTCCGATGTAATTTGCCTTTTAATAAAGTGTTGGTAAATTTCATAGAAATTTATTTATATTTAGAAATGACTAATAAAAAAGAAATATCTGCAGCAATTATAATTATAGGAAATGAGGTATTGTCAGGCAGAACAAAAGACTTGAATACAAGCACACTTGCAACATGGCTTAATTCCTTGGGAATTTCCGTTGGAGAAGTTCGCGTTATTCCAGATGTTAAAAAAACAATAATAGACACGGTTCATGAACTAAGAATTAAATACAACTATGTGTTTACTACAGGTGGTATAGGCCCAACTCATGATGATATTACCGCAGAATCAATTTCGAAAGCATTTAATATTGAATATGGTTTTCATAAAGAAGCTTTTGCTATTTTAGAGAAATATTATGAGCCAAAAAATTTTAATGATGGTAGACAAAAAATGGCGAAGATGCCCATTACGGCAAATTTAATTTTAAACCCAACTAGTGGTGCTCCAGGATTTTATGTAGAAAATGTTTTTTCACTCCCAGGTGTGCCATCTATACTAAAAGCAATGATTGGAGGATTAAGTAATGTTTTGGTTGGAGGAGATCCTATTTTAAGCAAAACCATAAATTTAATGACTTATGAAAGTGAAATAGCTAGCTCTTTAACTAATGTTCAAGATAATAATAAAGATGTAGAAATTGGAAGTTACCCATTTTTTAGACAAGGAAAGTTGGGTGTTTCAATTGTATTAAGATCTAAAGACCAAGATAAAATAGATTTATGCAGTTCATTAATTCTAGAATTTGTTAAAGCAAAAAATATTAAAGTAGTTGAATTAGAGTAATGTTATATTTTGCTTACGGAAGTAATCTTAATCTTTTCCAAATGAAACGAAGATGTAAGGACTCAATTTTCCTTAAAAAATATGAACTTAAAGGTTATCGATTAAATTTTAGAAGCAAATATAGAGCAGCTGATATTGAAAAAAGTAAAAATTCATTAGTTCCAGGAGCTTTATTTGAAATTTCTAAAAGTGATGAAAAAAAATTAGATGTTTATGAGGATTTTCCAGTTTTATATACAAAACTATATTTTCCTTACTACAACAAACTAGTAATGACTTACATAATGGTTAATAAATCAGAGTTTAGGTATCCAACCGAAAGATACTTAAATGTGGTAAAGCGAGGATACAAAGATTGTAAACTCGATATGAAATATTTAAAAATTGCGTTACAGCCGGTCAAGTAATGTTAACAAAGAAACAATTATTAACTAAGGGTTTATTATCAGTAGCACCTCATATGTTTTCTGTAATTCCATTTGGAATTGTTTGTGGTGCAATTGGTATTGAGCTGGGTTTTAGTCCTATTTTAGTTTATGCAATGTCCATCATTATTTTTGGTGGTGCATCTCAAATTGTCTTCTTACAACTGCTTTCAGGAGGAGCATCAACATTAATAGCAGTAACATCAGTTGGGGTAATTAATTCAAGACACTTATTGTATGGTGCAGTTTTATCTGAATATTTAGAAAAACTCTCTTTTGTTAAAAAATTATTGATTTCTTACTTAGTGGTGGACCAGGGATTTGCAGAATCTAATAAGTTTTTTCAGAAAAACAAAAATGAACCATATCTGCATTATCACTTACTAGGTTCAGGAGGCACTCTTTGGATTTTTTGGCAGTTATCAACATTGTCAGGAATAATTCTTGGTTCATTTGTACCCGAGGAGATAGGATTAAAATTTGCAGTTCCTCTAACTTTTATAGCAATTGTTGTTCAAGATTTAAAAAAATTAGATCATGTAATAGTTATGATCACATGTGGATTAAGTTCATTGTTATTCTTTGATGCACCTTTCAAATCCTACATAATAATATCACCAATCATAGCATTGTTTGTAGCTGCTTTAGTATTGAGGTTGAAAAAATGACTTGGTCATCAATTATCATTGCAGGGATAATTACTTATTTTACCAGAATGACTATGGTCGCTCTAGTAGACAGAGATTTATTGGGAGAAAGAATTAAAGCAGTACTAGCATATGTTCCATCTGCTGTTTTTCCAGCAATTATATTTCCAGGAATATTTATCAATGATTATGGAACATTTATTGAAATGAATGATCCAAAAATATTTGGAGCAATAGTAGCTATTTTAGTTGGTTATTTTTCTAGAAATGTAATAGCTACAATATTATCTGGATTATTTTCGTATTGGATTATTATATTTTTATTATAAAATTGATAAATGAGCATCACTATATCTGAAAGCAGTTTCTATAAAAAGAATGGTTACTTGCTTAAAGATGAACTCATTTCAAAAAAAGATATCAATAAATTAAATACACTTATTAAAAAGATTGTTACCAAAGAAAAGAACAGTAAAAAAAAAATTAAAGATCAAGGTGGAACACAAAGTTATGATAATTATCACTTTGTATTCAACAGCAACTCATCAAAAAATAAAGAAATATTAAGATTAAATAATCCTCAAAATAACAATAAGTTATTTTATGATTTATCTAGAAATAAAAAGATAATTGATATTGTTAAAAAGTTAATTGGAGGAACTGTAAGATTTCATCTTGGAAAATTAAACTTTAAATTACCTAATAAAAAAAAGGGAAGTTTAGTCGAGTGGCATCAGGATTTTGCTTTTTATCCACATACAAATGATGATTTGATTACTGTAGGAATTTATCTTGAAGATTGTAATGAAAAAAACGGTCCTCTAAAGGTTATCAAAGGATCTCATAAAAAAGAACTATTTAGCCATCATAATAATGATAAATATTTTGTAGGTAAAATTAATACTAAAAAAAATAAGATTAATTTAAAAAATTCAGTTTCTTTAACTGGAAAAGCAGGTTCAGTTGCTTTTTTTCATTGCCGAACAATTCATGGTTCAGGCTTAAACCACACTGATGGATCCCGACCTTTAATATTATTTGGTTATAGAGCATGTGATGCATGGCCTATTATTAATGATGGCAATCCTCATCCTGAGACAAATTTTGAAAATTATGACGCAAATATCATTTATGGAAAAAAATCAATAGTACCTCGATGTACGGATGTGCCTGTAATAATTCCACTTCCCAAAAAAAAGCATTATGTGTCGATTTATCAATTACAAAAAAGTAAATAAAATATATTTAATAATTTTATTTTTTTTCGTCATCTTTGGAACGGCAAATTCTATTGAAAGAACTAAAAAAGAAATAAAGATTGGTATTTTCTTAGAAGATTTTGAAAAATTTGGTAAATTTGAAAAAATTAATAATACTCCAAAAGGTATGTTTGCAGATTCAGTAGATACTTTTCATGCAAAACAAATAATTTCTCAAAAAAAGTTTATTGAAACTTTTATTAACAAAAAAGGACAAATGGAAAAAAATACCGACCAAGTTATTCTCGGTATGGCATATTTTGAATTCTTTTATTTGCAGCAGTTAAAGGATAATAAAAGATCTTTAGAGACGTTTGAAAAAAAATATCCAAAAATAAATGCTGCTACTAAGAAAAATATTCAAAAAATTTACGGCTTGAATAAAGCAAGAAAATCAATGAGAGAAGCTCTAGGTCTGTCATTAGAAAATACTCCAGAAGAGGCTATAGAGAGATATTATGTATTATATAAACTACTAAATCAGGCAAAAATTAAAGAAAATAAATTATCAAAAGAGGATCAAAATAAATCTAAACAACATAATAAAATATCAAAAAATATATCTCAGTTAAAAAATTTAATCGATGACATGTTAAATAATAGATTAACTGAAAAGAAATTTAATAAAGAATACACAAAAAGTTTCAAAAAACTATCTAGAAATCTAGAAAAAGCAATTTTAATTAAGGATTATGAATTATTAACTTCTTTTATTATCGAGATTAATAAATATAAAAATACTAATAATTCTGGTCTGCTTAGTGGTTATAAAATAGTAGAATATATTCTTCAAAAAATTAAAAGAGATAAAATTATAAAACGATATGAACAAGATCTTTCAAATGCAAAATTTGAAATATTTTCACAAAAAGAATTATCAATTTTAGGTGATATTACAAAATCAATGAAAGTTATCAAAAATGATAAATCAAATGATATTCAATTACAAATTATGAATTTAGAAAATGGCGGTATTCCAGTTAATAGGTTTTTAGAAGTTTATCGTGATGAATTAAATGTAAGATTAGATGATATATATTTTCAAGTTGCATCAGCCTCAAAAATGAAAGACTGGACATTGAGCGATTGGGCCAATGCTTGGAAGAATCCAATTCCTGAAACAATTGTTGATGAGTCAGGAATTGAAGTTTCCTTGTCATCTGATGAAATAGAATCAATCAAAGCTCAGTTAGCTATGAAAAATTTTAAAGAGTTATTAGATCTAGACTCTTTTAGTAGCTTAATACAAAGTGGAGCTGACAATTTCAATGATATTGCTAAAAATTTAGATATTAATTCAGAGACATTTAATTTTTCATTTACACTAGACGATTTTGCAAGATCTTTCGGTGATACTTATGGTTTAGATATAAATAATTACTCTGATCTTACTGATCTAGCAAATGCACAACATAATGCTAATTGGTCGGTAGAGGAATATGCGGCAGCATATCAAGATAATGTTGATATGATAAATGCACTTCAATCTGGATCTTTAAGTTCATTTGATGCAGGAAGAATAGCTGCAGCAGCTAATAGTAGTTTGCAGGAAGTTGCAGATACAATCAGAGCAGCAACTAGTGCTGGCGTTTCGGTCGATTTGGAGGCAACAGCAGAGGGGCTTGGATACGGTAGTTTTGCAGAAGCTGTGGCAGCTTATAACCAAAAATATGGAACTAATTATTCTGTTGAGGAGGCAAAAGAGTCTCTAGGACAGTAAAATTTATTATAAAATAAATCCTAAAATACTAATTATCAGCAAAGCTTCCATTCCAACAAACATAATTATTTATTACGAATTATATAAAGTTTTACTGTATTTTGTTCTTCAATTGCCCATCTATCATTTGCACGTGCATGAGGATGGACAATTAAGAGGATCACGAAAGCAACTAAATGAAGAAAAAAGAATAATGATAATCTCACGATTCTATTTCTAGAATATTGATTTGTTATAATTAGGTTCTAATTTCGTTATGAATATGAATAATAATCACATTTTAAACACAGATCATTTTATGTATAGTTTTAGTATATGAAATATATTTTATTAGGAGCTGCAGTCGCTTTTGCTATGTATCTTGGTGATAAATACATTCTTTAGGATACGTCAATTTTATACATCTTATATTTAGCCTATATTTGTTAAATTATAATATGAGACTTAGATTAATTATAACTTTTCTATTTACTTTGTTTTTAACTGAAATTTCAAATGCTCATAATCATTTTCCAATCACAAGGGACTCTGAAGCGAATATATTAAAAGGAAAAGTTCTTTATGAACAATATTGTGCTTCATGCCACATGGTTAATTTAACAGGGGCAGTTGATTGGAAAGGTGTTGATAAGGATGGTCATAGAAAAGCACCACCATTAAATGGAACAGGTCATACATGGCACCATAATGATGAATTACTTCATAAAATAATAAAACTTGGTTTTGCCAAATTAATGAATAACTATGAAGGTAAAATGGTTGGTTTTGGTGATAAAATAGATGACGCAGGTATTGATAATATATTATCCTACATTAAATCTTATTGGACAGATGATATATATGAATATCAAATAAGTATGAGCAAATAATATGAGTGCAGAAGCAATAAGTTTTAATTGGAAATGTAAACACACTTGGAAAAGAAGTGCAAAAAATACAGCGTGGTGCCTGCTAGGTTGTGCAATAGGTGACTTTGGGACAATATTATTTTTTCAAATAACAAAAATTCCTTTTCCGGTTTTAAGTATTATGATTTTAGCCATCATAAATGGACTAATTACAAGTATTATCCTTGAAACTTTTATTCTTATGAAACAAGATTTTTCATTTCAAAAAGCACTTAAGACAGCCCTAGGCATGAGCTTTATTTCTATGATTAGTATGGAAGTTGCAATGAATTTAACAGATTATCTTTTAACCGGTGGTGCAATGCTTAACTGGTGGGTTGTGCCCATAATGTTAGCAGTTGGATTTGTAACCCCTTGGCCATATAATTATTGGAGATTAAAAAAACATAATCAAGCCTGCCACTAAGAAATCAAATTATGATTGAACAGATTGGTATTTACTTAACTGCAATGATTTTAGGAATTATGCTATTTTTTTCGTTTGTTATTGCTCCAGTAGTATTCACTACCTTAGATGAAGACAGTGCTCGAAAGTTTATAAGGAGAATTTTTCCTTTTTATTACAATGTTAATCTTGGAATATGTGTAATCATTCTATTAATATTTTTAATTATTAGTAAAATTGGAACTGATTTTTATGTACTTTTAGTAATTACAATTTTATTTGCTATTTCTAATTATATATTAATGCCTTTAATAAATAAATTTAGAGATGAAAAACAGGATAAAAAATTCAAATATTCTCATTTTATCTCAGTAATTATTAACTTTATTCAAATGATATTTTTAGTATTCTTGTTAACATAATAATAAGATTTCATATTGATTCATTTAAACAAAATTTCACGAAAATTACTATTACTCCAGAGAAATGAGTTATTGTCAAATAGACAAAAATACTTAAGAAAAAAATTTGGAAGATATATTTTTACAAATTTTCTAATTCATTATTTTCAAAAAAAAAATTTGGAAAATTTAACAGAGAAATTGTTTAAGAATGAATTAAATACGTTTGAAAAGTATTTACCAGTAAATGTTGAAAATATTGTTGATATAGGTTGTGGTCTTGGAATTTTACATATTTATATTAATCAAAAATATCAAAACCAACCGAACTTTTATTTATTGGATAAAAATACTGTAGATACTAAAATAAAATATGGATTTAGTGAAAATTATGAAAGCTATAATGATTTAAACCAAACAAAAAATATTTTAATAAATAATGGACTTCTCAATGAGCAGATTTTTATTAAAAATGTTGATGAAAAAATTTCAATAGATAAAAAAATTAATCTAGTCATTTCGTTAAAATCAATGGGTTATCATTATCCAATTGAAAATTATATCGAACTATTGAGAACATTTTGTGTTGATGAGACTGTGTTTATTTTTGATGTATTCGGTGCAAAATATAGTATTGAAAAAGTAAAAGAGAATTTTAAGGAAGTAAATATTATTTATGAAGAAAGTACTGCCCACACTTTGAAAAGGCTATATTGTAAAGGTTTAAACTTTTTTTAATTTATTCGACTTACCAACCTAAATATATCGCATGTTATCTTCGTTTACAGCTTTTTCTAATCTTAATAGGAAGTCTGGAATGGCACTTTTAACTCTGCTCCATGTTGGAATAAAAGGTGTATCCATTGGATTTTGATAGAAAGCATCCCCAGCTTTCATGATATTGGCAGCAAATAGCTCAACTGCTTTTTCCTCTGTGTGAGAGTCAAATTTCAAACCATTCATTTGAGCATCGTTTCTATAAGCATCTATCAAATCTAATGCTGCTCTGTAATACGTCGCTTTTAAAGATCTAAATTGTTCTTTGCTAAACGAATGACCTTGGGTAGCTAATTTTTTTATGAATGTTTTAATTATATCTATAGACATTCTAGATAAACCTTGCTTCGCATTATTTATTGATAGATTTTGATGCTTGTGATCGTAAGTATCTGCTAAATCAACTTGACATATATTTTGAGGCGAAAAATTTCTTTGCATTTCAGATAAGATTCCAATTTCTATTCCCCAATCTGATGAAATTCTTAGTTCTGGTAAAATATTTCTTCTAAATGAAAATTCTCCAGCCAAAGGGTATTTAAAAGATTTCATAAAGTTTATGTAATCACTATTACCAATTGTTTTTTCTAATGCGTTTAATAATGGGAAAACAAGTAGTCTTGCAACTCTTCCATTCATTTTATTATCTGCTACTCTTGGATAGAAGCCTTTACAAAATTCAAAATTAAATAATGGATTTACAACAGGATAGAACAATTTAGCCAACATTCTTCTATCATATGTTTTTATATCACAATCATGCAAAGCAACAGATCTAGCGCTATCTCTTGCAATAGACATTCCAATACAATACCAAACATTTCTACCTTTCCCGTATTCATTGGGAGCGAGTTTTAATTTTTTTAATTCTTTATCTAATTTTTTAAGACTTGGTCCATCATTCCAAAGAATTGTAAAAGGTGTTTCTAATTTTTCAAAAAAAGTCCAAGCCTTTCTGGCTTGAGCCTCAGTTGCCTTATCTAAACCAATAATTATGTGATTAAGATAATTTGTTTTACTAATCTCTGTAACAATTTTAGGAAGTGCATCTCCTTTTAATTCTGAATAAAGACATGGTAAAATAAGTTCCATCTTTCTTTCTTTTGAAAATTTTAATAATTCTCTCTCTAAATCCTTGGTAGACTTTGTGTTAAAGTCATGAAGGGTAGATATAGTCCCATCCTGATAAAAATCACTCATGACTGGAATTTATAATTAACTTATATTTTTTGTAGAGCCGTTTTGATCACATCAGACCATCCTTTAGGAGATGGCTCATCAGATTTGATCAAATTATCTATATTTACCAACGAACTATCAAAATTTTCATTTTTAACCAAACAGGGATAATCAGTGTTTTTTATCATTTCTATATCATTTTCATTGTCACCAACACCAATTGTTATGATTTCATCATCCAATTGTTTTCTTATTAATTGAAGAGCTTTGGACATTGCTATTGATTTATTAACATTGTCACAAACATTCATTATTCTTCCACCAGCCTGAATAGTTAATCCAGAGTTTTTCATAATTTTAATAAATTCATTTTTTTCAATTTCATTTCCACTAAATTTAATTGGTATTGAATGGTTTCTCGTAATTGCTAGTTTAATTTTATCTAATGGAAGCCCTAAGATTTTTTGCTGTACTTCTATTTCTAATCCTAAAATGTGAGTAATTTTATTTTTAAAATCTATGCTGATATTTTCTTCATATATATTTCGTATTTCATCTATTGTTCTGCTTATTATTATTTTGTCAGGTAAATTTTGGTGAATTTTATTTAATCCATGAATAGATGATCCATTCTCAGTAATAAAACTTAAATCTAAATTATTCTGTTCATTAAAATCTAATAATTCAGCTTCTGTTTTACTAGAGTTTGGAATTATTTTTATACCTTTTGAAATTAATTCTCTAAAGTAGTCCTCAATTTCATTAAATTCAAATGTGTCATTATCTAAAAGAGACCCGTCAAGATCTGTGAAAATTATGATTTGTTTTTTTTGTTTCATTAAAGTAAATATTATCATAAATACTCATGAAATTCACAAATGCCCTCGTGGTGAAATTGGTAGACACAAAGGACTTAAAAGCCAAGGGATTCACAAAATTGTCAGTCCATAGTAGTCCAAAGTAGTCCAAACATCCTATAAAATCTCAAAACCTCAATTAAGCTTTAAATCAATATAAGGAAATAGAACCTATTGAATATCTCAAAACCAGTACAAGACCAGTACACACAGAGATGTATTTATAGTACTGTTAATTAATGAAAAAACTTTTAGGGATCGTGGTTCTAGGTTTGCTGTTGAGTGGAAACTCTAATGCTTGTGAAAAAGAGGATTTCATAAAATATATATCAGCAGGTAAAAACAAATGTATAGCAATTTTAAATTTAGGAAAGATTGAAAAGGGTAAAAAAAACTTAATAGTATTTCTTCATGGTGATGGTAGTCCTAATTCTCCAAGACCAGGAATACCCAAAAAAAGTCAAATTAGATTTGCAAAAGAATTAGTAAACGATAATAACAATATTTTTCTTTTTGCAAGACCTGGTTACTTTATTAGAGAAAGAGGCAGTAGTGAAGAGGATAGATATTCATCAGGACCTCGTAACGCTATAAAGAGTACAGTGGTAAATTATGATTGGAAAAATTTTCAAATACTAGCACCTGCATTACAAAATCTAAAAAAATATTATAAACCAAAAAAACTAATTTTAATTGGTCATTCTGGAGGAGCTTATCAGGGAGGTACTATTCATGGAAAAGTACCAGGATTAGTTGATATAAATATTTTGATCTCTTGCCCGTGTGACTGGGAAATTAGAAAAAAACTAAGCAACGGTAAAAAATGGGAAACCAAATCTCAATTGAAAGAATTAAAAAAAAACTCACCAAGTTTCAATTATAAAGATATAGATTTAAAATCTCTCAACATATTAATTGTTGGAAAAGATGATAAAAATACAGCTCCAGGAGTTTCAAAATATTATTATGATTTACTTAAAAAGAAAAAACTACAAGTTAAGTTACATATTATTGATGGAGGTCACGGATTAAGGTCTATGCCAACAATTGGATCTATAATTAAAGAATATATAAACTAATGAAAAAATTTTTAGGGATCGTAGTTCTGGGTTAACAATTATTATGGGTATATTTGATATTTTTAATTCTGAAAAAAAATCCGAAAAGAAAAAACCTACAAAATATAAAAAAAACGATGTTGTCTATGTAATTAAAGATAAAAAAATTGCAATCTTTGGATTTGGTGATCAAGCAGAAGCCCATGCGTTAAATTTAAAAGATAGTGGAATAAATAATATTGTAATAGCCCTTAGAGAAAACTCAAAAAGTATTTCTAAGGCTGAAGCAAAAGGTTTTAAAGTTATGAAATTATCAAAAGCTGCTAGTTGGGCTGATATTATTATAATGTTAATACCATTTAATGCTCATTACGATGTTTATATAAAATACATTCAACAATATATTGTAGAAGGAAGTTTAATTGGTTTTGCACACACTTTAGATAAAGTTAATGAATTACCAAATTACAGACCTGATCTGGGCATATTTCAAGTTTCAACTAAATTAAATGGTAAAGCTTTAAGAAAAAGTTTTAAAGATGGAAAAATTATTGAAGTATCATATACAGTAAATCAAAATAATGATAATCGACATTCAGTACTTCCACAACATGCAGCTTTAGCGTATGTTCTTGCAATCGGCTCATCATCTCAAGACATTAGTCATATTGCAGATAATAAAGATCCATTTTCCAGTACTAAAAACCCAATAAAACAAAATAAAGATGTATCAGATAATGAAAATATAAATGGAGAACAAAACCCTTCTCAAGTTGGCACAGGTTTCTTTGTTGATAACAAAGGCCATATAGTAACAAATTATCATGTAGTTAAGTCTAGTAAGAATAATACAAAGATCATATTTAATAATGATGAAATTGACGTAAAGATAATTGCTTATGATGAGATATTAGACATAGCTTTACTTAGAGCAAAAGTTAAAAATAAAAATTTTATAAAGTTTTCTAATGCCTCACCAAAAAAAGCACAAAATATTTTGGTAGCTGGCTATCCTTATGGGAAATTTATCAGTGATGACCTGAAGATTACATCTGGTATTATTAATTCTCTTAAAGGCATACAAAATAATACTTCCATGCTTCAAATAGATGCAACGATAAACCCTGGTAATAGCGGAGGACCAATTGTTGATAAGGTCTCTGGCAGTTTAGTAGGTGTTGCAACAATGAAATTGAATAAAGATTTCACAAAGGCAGCTTTTGGAACTGAGAGTGAAAATACAAATTATGGAATTAAGTCTAGTCAGGTAAGAGATTTTTTAGAAGCAAATAATATTGAGATATCTATTAAATCAAATAAGTTAAAAATTGAAGAATTAGAAAATTCAACCGTTTATATTTTTAGTTAGTGAAAACTAATAAAGGTATTTAATTTATAGGATATTATAGGATAACCAGTACATGACCAGTACACAGAGAGATAAAATAAAAAAAATTTACTTATTAAACTTGTTCAATTATAAATATTAGCATAAATACTCATGAAAATAACTCATGCCCTCGTGGTGAAATTGGTAGACACAAAGGACTTAAAATCCTTGCCATTTATGGAGTGCCAGTTCGAGTCTGGCCGAGGGCACCACTAAATGTTAAAACCGCACATACTTTTTGATCATACAAAAACATCAAAAAAAATTAAAAATTTTCTAGATCATAAAATCAAAAATATATCATTAGTTAAATGCAATCTAATTATTGTTGTTGGAGGTGATGGTTTTATGCTTTCGTCATTGAAAAAGTATAATAAATATAAAAAACCTTTCTATGGAATAAATGCTGGCAGTTATGGATTTTTAATGAATAAATTTTCGTCAAAAAATACTATTAGAAATTTATCAAGAGCAAAACAAGTTTCGATTTTTCCTTTAGAAATGAGTGTAAAAAATAAATTTAATAAAACTAAAAAGTCTATTGCAATAAATGAAGTTTCAATTTTACGACAAAGTAGACAAACAGCATCACTTGAAATTTCAACTGGTTCTCAAAAGATTATCAAAAAACTAGTCTCTGATGGAGTATTGGTTTCAACACCAGCCGGTAGTACCGCATACAATATGTCGGTTTATGGACCAATATTGAATTTAGACTCTAAAAAACTATCTATTAGACCGATTAGTGCTTTTAGACCTAGAAGATGGAAGGGAAGAATTGTGAGTGATAAATCAAAAATAACAATCAAAAATCTAAATATTAATAAAAGACCAATAAGTGCAGTTGCTGATAATTACGAAGTGAGAAACGCAAAGACTATATTTATTAAGATTAATAAAAAAGTTAAATTTAATCTTTTATATGATTCAAATAGAAGTCTTCAAAAAAAAATAAAAATAGAGCAAATCAGAAAAGAAACTAATTAATGATTAACAAAAATTTTGGGTTTGGTACTCAAATTAGAAAATCTCCATATTTTGATGCGACAGTAAGGTGGGGAGCAACAGGTTTTTCAGTTTATAACCATATGTATATACCTCGCGATTTTGGAGATCCAGAGCAGAATTTTTGGAATCTTATACAAACAGCAATTCTTTGTGATGTAGCTGTTGAAAGACAAGTAGAAATTACTGGACCTGATGCTTATAAATTTATTCAATTATTAACGCCAAGAGATTTATCAAAATTATCAATCGGTCAGTGTAAATATGTTTTAATTACAAACGCAGAGGGTGGTATTTTAAATGACCCTGTTCTTTTAAGACTAGGAGAAAATCATTTTTGGTTATCTTTAGGAGATAGCGATATATTACTATGGGCACAAGGGGTTGCAATCAATTCAGGATTAGATGTAAAAATATCAGAACCTGATGTTTCTCCACTTCAGTTACAAGGGCCAAAGTCAGCTGATATTATGATTAAATTATTTGGAGATACTATAAATGATTTAAAATATTATTGGTTTAAAGAATTAGATTTAGATGGAATTCCTTTAGTAGTTTCTAGAACAGGCTGGTCTAGTGAATTAGGTTATGAATTATTTTTAAGAGACGGATCAAAAGGAAATGACCTATACGAAAAAATAATGGTTGCTGGAAAAGAGTTTAATCTTAAACCAGGACACACTTCATCAATAAGAAGAATTGAAGGCGGCATGCTTTCTTATCACGCTGATGCTGATGTGCATACAAATCCTTTCGAATTAGGCTTAGATCGATTAGTTAGTTTACAAAGTGATGTTAATTTTATAGGGAAAAAAGCACTCAAAAAAATAAAGGCAGATGGGATAAAAAGATTACAGGTTGGATTAGAAATCAAATGTGAAAAGTTAACTGGACCTAATACTACATTTTGGCCTTTAATGTTCGAAAATAAGATAATTGGAAAAGTAACCTCAGCTATTTATTCACCTCGTTTAAAAAAAAATATTGCCCTTGCTATGATTGATATAAATTTTTCAAAAATTGGAACGTTTTTAAATGTAGAAATAGAGGGCAAATACTATGTATGTGAAGTTATTCACAAACCATTTTTTGATCCTAAAAAAAAAATTACTTCCAAAAAGTTATAAATTTATTTAAATGGATATATCTAATTATTAAAAATAATGATTGTTAATATTTACGGTTTAGGATTCGTTGGTTTAACTACTAGTCTTGCACTAGCAAATAAAAATATAAAAGTAGTTGGTTATGATAATGATCAAAATAAAATAGAGAAACTTAAAAATAAAAAAATTCCTTTTTATGAAAAAAATTTGAATCAAATTCTTAAAAAACAATTAAATAAAAACTTTGCGTTAAATAAAAAAAAAATAAATCAATCTTTTGATATTAATTTTATTTGTGTTGGAACCCAAGATTCTAAAAAAAGTGAATTAGCTAATACAAAATCTTTAGTTAACTGCATCAAAACTATTTTAAATGAAAAGAACAAGTTTAAAAAAAAAATTATAATAATACGTTCTAGTACACCACCACTTACAACCGAAAAAATAATATTACCATTGATAAAAAAATCTAAAAAAAAAAATATAGAGATTGCATATTTTCCAGAATTTTTAGCTGAAGGGAAGGCATGGAAAGATTTTCACAATGCAAAAAGAATAGTTGTAGGTATACAAAAAAAAGAAACTAAAAAAATTATATCAAATATATTTAAAGATTTTAAATTTAACATTTTATTTACAAATTTAAGAACATCTGAATTTATAAAGTATTTAACAAATAGTTTTCTATCAACTATGATTAGCTTTTCCAACGAATATAGAGATATTGCTATCGCATTAAAAAATATTAATATTAAAGAGGCTTTTAAAGTTTTTCAATCTGACCCAAGATGGTTTTCTAAAAATAATAATTTTAATTATTACACATTTCCTGGATGTGGATATGGAGGATCTTGCTTACCAAAAGATATAAATTCAATCATTGAAACATCAATTAAATATGGTAACTACGAACCAAAAATTTTAAAACAAGTTACCAAATATAATAAAAATATTTTTTCTACAATTAGCAAGAATATAAATAAAGAAATTAAAAATAAATCTGATCCAATAGGAATACTTGGATTAAGTTTTAAACCAGAAACAGATGATGTAAGAGGTTCACCATCTGCAATAATTATCAAACATCTTAAAATGAATGGTTATAAAAATTTAATTGCTCATGACCCAAAGGCTATAAATAATTTTGCATCATCATACCCAAATTTAAAGATTAAATATGAAAATAATTTAGATAAAATACTTCAAGGATCAAAAAAATTAATTTTGATTACATCATGGAATATTTACAAAAAAAAAATAAGTGGAAATTTAAAGACTAAAATAATCGATTTAAGATATTTTCTCTAAATGAAAAATGTTTGTTGTATAATATTATGCGGTGGTAAAAGTAAAAGAATGGGAGATTTAACAAAAAAATATCCTAAAAATTTACTTAAAATAAAAAATAATGAAAGGATAATTGACTTACAAATTAATCAAATTCTTAAAGCTAAAATTAGTCAAATTTTTTTCCCAGCAGGTTA
>CACCGT010000016.1 GCA_902545635.1 uncultured Pelagibacteraceae bacterium
TTTCTTTATTCAGCAAATATTTATAGGCCTCTTTGGACTTATGAGGCTGAGAAATTTACAGATATAGATTTATTAATGACTAGCGAACTTAGTGATTTAGATCTATCGTCAGATAGACTATCGAAAAATTATAATTTTAGGGGGTACAATTTAATAACATGGCCAAATATTTACATATGGACAAAAAAAAACTTGTTAGAATTTAAAAATATTTTACCAAAAAGTAATATTTATACTTCTGACCCAATCAGTATCACAGACTATAAATTAAATTTGGATTTTTCTGAGAGAATAATAAGTATTTTTACTTATGAATTTGTAAAAGGTTATTATGGAATATCTCAACGAATAGACTATTTATCTCATAAAGCAGATATTAAATTTTTTAATGACATAATTAAATTAGCTGAAAAATATAACTTTAATATTGTTATTAAAAATAAATCAAAAAATAACAAATATGTGAGTAAAAAATACAAATTTCTCATGAGCACTTTATCACTAAAAAAAAATATTCAAATTATTGAACCAAATATTTCACCGCATAGAATTATTAAACTTTCAGATGCAACTATTTCACTTCCAGTTACATCAACATTTGAAATTGGAAAATATTATTCTAAACCAAGTATTTATTATGATCCAATAAATTTGTTACAGGATCAAAAATCTAGTAATCTACTTAAATCTTATGAAGAGCTAGATAAGTGGTTTAAAGAACTACAAAAAAATTTTAAACAATAAATGCACGTCAAAAAAATAAAAAGAAGAAAATTAATAATTTCAAATAAACATTTTTTATTAAAAAATTGGAGCTGCATCAATGGTCCAGTATGTTTTAAAGTTCCAAATTGGATTAAAAAGCCATTAGGAAAATATTATCTTATCTTTTCTGATCATAGAGGTTCGTTTTTAAGATTAGCTTATACAAATAATTTAAATTCTAAATGGAGTATATCAAAAAATAAAATTCTAGATGTAAAAGATTTCAAAAAAATATTTTATGATCATGTAGCATCACCTGAAATATATATAGATCAAAGAAAAAAAAAAATATGTCTATATTTTCACTCAAGGTCACGTAAGCATGGACGTGAACAAATGACTTTTGTTGCAATCTCAAACAATGGAATTGATTATAAAATAAAAAACAAAAAACCTATAGCTCCTTTTTATTTTAGAATTTTTAAACACAAGAGTGAATTTTATGGTCTTTCCAAGGGTGGAGATTTATTAAAATCTAAAAATAAATTTTCAAAATTCAAATACGTAAAAAATATATTTGATAAATATGGTGACAAGTATCATAATAAAAATGGATCAATCAGACATTTATGTTTAGTTTACAAACAAAAATATTTAGAAATTTTTTATTCAAAAATAGGGGATAAACCAGAAAGAATTTTTCAAAGTATTTTGCATTTTTCTGATAATAAGTATGAATGGAGTATTTCAACAACTAAAGAGGTATTAAGACCTACAAAAATTTTTGAAGGATCAAATATAAAAGTTAAAAGATCTAAGTCTGGAGCTGCAATTAAGAATGAAAATGCTGTAAGAGATCCTTACATATTAAATGATAACAATAAGTACTTATTATTTTATTCCGTCAAAGGAGAAAAAGGTATAGCTTTGGCTGAACTAATTTATGAGTGAAAGTATTAATAAAATTTTTATTTGTGGTTGTGGTCATACAGGGTCAACAATTTTAGCTAGAATAATAGGATATCACTCCAAAATTTATTTAATAAATTATGAGACAGGAGTTTTTCTGTTAAATAGACATTATTTAAAAAATAAAATATTAAAAAAGTTTACAAAAGAAGCAATTACAAATAAAAAAAAATTTCTTTTGGAGAAAACCCCTAGGCATATATGGCATGTAGATTATATAAATAAAAAAGTAAAAAGATCAAAATTTATTTTTACTACAAGAAACCCTGAGGATACTATTTATTCTTTATATAAAAGGTATGGAGATATTCATCAAGCAATTCAAAGATATCAGGATGACTCTATTCAGACAATTAGAAACATGAGTTTAGAAAATTCAATTTTAATAAAACATGAAGATTTAATTTTAAATACTGAGAAAACTTTAAAAAAAATTTGTAAGTTTTTAAAGATAAAATTTGAAAAAAATATGATTTATTTTTTTCAAAAACCACTGAAATGGAACTTAAATAATCCATTTTCTACAAAAAAAGATATACATAATGATATAAGAAATTTACAGGCAAATTCACCATTAAATAAACAAATTAAAAAAAATATAATTCCATCAACAATTAAAAAGAAAATTTCTGAATTCTTAGAAAAAAAAAATATCGGGTATAAAATAAAAAAAGATTTAGGTTACTAAAAATATATTTTATCAATTAAGTTTAATGTTTTTAAACTTTCTTTTAATGTCACAAGTTTATTATCTTTGAATAAAAAAAATTTTTCAATTTCATTTATCTGATTTAAATATCCATCTTTGTAATCATCACTTTGAAGGTTTAACTCTTTAATTTTATCATTTTTTATAGAGTAAGTTATTTTTTCGAGTGGTAATAAATTGATAAATATACTTTCTGAAACTATTTTTACATTCCATTTACTTGGTAAATTCCAGAAAGCCTTATAAACACCTATATCTCCTGATGAAAAAAAAATTTTAGACAGAGATATTTTCTTATCAAAGGTAGATTTAATTTTATCATAATTTCTAATTTTTTTCACCGACCCTCTGCAAAATATTCTAAAGTAATCCACCATATGAATTGAATTTGCATACATCCATTTTTTTAAAACAATCTTCTTATGGCCTGTCTTTTTCGCCCTAAAAGTATTTTCTTGATCGGTAACTTCTACAATTCTATTTTCTTTATAATTTTTAAGAATTGATTTTGCAGCTATTGTTGAATTAAAAAAAGATCTATTTAATGCAATAAATACATTATTTTTGTTTAATTTAGAAAGTTTATACAATTTAAATGCTTCCTTTGAACTAAGTGCTGGAGGTTTCTCGACTAATAATGTTTTTACATGTTGCATTACTTTAATTGTAATTTTATATGTTTTGTCTACTGGAGTAGCAATAATAGCTAAGTCAAATTTTTGCTTGTTAAAAATATTACTAGTATCTGTGGTAAAAATTTTCTCTTTTGTGATTTTGTTAACTTCTTTGAAGTTTCTATAGGTAGTAGCAAGAATTGCAGCAATATGGAATTTTTTTTTATTATTTAAAATTTTTAAATACTCTCTACCTATTTTACCTGCACCAATTATTATTACTCTAATTTTTTTTTCTTTTTTTTTTATTTTCATGTTAATTAGATTAATATAAACAAGTCATAATGAATAGATATATAGATCAACTCAGAATTAAAATAAAACAAAAAAAAGCAAAAGTAGCCATAGTAGGTTTAGGATACGTTGGTCTCAGTCTACTTATAAGACTTAATGAACTGGGTGTTAAATGTTATGGCATTGATATAGATAAAAAAAAAATAGACCTTTTAAAAAAAGGTTTACCCTATAATAATTTTTTTAGTAAAAATAAAGTAAACAGATTGAAAATAAAAACAGTGTTTTCAACTTCCTATCAAAGTATAAAAAAATCAGACATAATTATTATTTGCTTACCTACACCAATAACAAAAAATAAAGATCCGGATATGAAAAGTATTAATGATGCAAATAAAAAAATACAACCTTTTTTAAAAAAGGGACAAATGTTTATTTTAGAGAGCACCACTTACCCTGGAACAACAAATGAAATATTTTGTGAAAAATTGTCAAAAAAATATGATTTAGGAAATAATTTTTTTGTTTGTTACTCTCCTGAAAGAATTGATCCTGGTAATAATTATAACAAACTGGAAACTACAACTAAAATTGTTTCTGGTTTTTCAAAAAATTGTAAAAAACTTTGTAAAGAGTTTTATCAATCCATTTTAAATGATGTCCATGAAGTATCAAATTTAAGAACAGCTGAATTTACAAAATTGTATGAAAATATATATAGATCAGTTAATATCGGATTAATTAACGAGATGAAAATAATTTGCGATAAGATGAATTTGAATATTTATGAAGTAATAGAGGCTGCAAAAACAAAAGGTTTTGGATTTTCATCATTTTATCCAGGCCCGGGTCTTGGAGGTCACTGTATACCGGTTGACCCATTTTTATTGAGTTGGAAATCTAAAGAATTTGATGTCCAAGCTAAATTTATTGGATTGTCTGGCGAGATAAATGATAGTATGCCATATTTTGTTTTAAATAAAATTGTGACAGCCTTAAATAAGAATAAAAAAAGTATTAAAAGCGCAAAAATATTAATTCTAGGCGTGGCTTATAAAAAAAATATTGATGATATCAGAGAGTCTCCAGCTTTAAAAATTATTGATTTACTATTGAGCAATCACTCAAACGTCCAATATTATGATCCATTCATAAATAAAATTAGGATAAATGGTAAAAAAGAAATGAAATCTCTTAAAAAAAATATTAGCTTTAAATCTTTCGATTTGGTGTGCTTAGTAACTGATCATGATTTATTCGATTATGATAAAATTTTAAAAGACTCAAAAATCATTGTTGACACAAGAGGAAAATTTCAAGCTAAGTCATACAAAGTTCATATTTCATGAAGAATAAAGAAGTATATTTAGTCACAGGATGTGCAGGTTTTATTGGATATTTTTTGTGTTTGAAACTTTTAAAACAGAATAAAAAAGTTATTGGTCTGGACTCTTTGAACAATTATTACGATATAAAAATTAAAAAACAAAGAGTAAGTATCTTAAAAAAAAAAAAATTATTATTTATTAAAAATAATCTTTTAAACATAAATACTATAAAAAAAATTATAAAAAAAAATAAAATTAATATAATTATACATTTGGCAGCTCAAGCTGGTGTGAGACACTCACTAACAAATCCCCTCGATTATGTTAAAAATAATATTGAGGCTACCACCTGTTTACTTGAGTCTTGTAAAGATTTTAAAATTAAACATTTTTTATTTTCCAGTTCAAGTAGTGTTTATGGAGCATCTCAATTTAAAAAATCTAAAGAAAATTATAGCACAGATTTTCCAATACAATTTTACGCTGCAACAAAAAAATCAAATGAATTAATGTTGCATTCGTATAGTCATCAATTGAAAATGCCAGTTACAATAATGAGATTTTTTACGGTTTATGGCCCTTTCGGCAGACCAGATATGGCATTATTTAAGTTTACTAAAAATACCTACGCTAATAAATCTATAGATGTATTTAATAATGGAAATCATTCAAGAGACTTTACTTATATAGACGATAATATCTTATCTATAATTAAATTGATAAATATCCCACCAAAAAAAATTGAAATTCCTGGTTCAAATATAAAAAATTATAAATATAGTAATGCTAAATTTAGAATCGTAAATATTGCTTGTGGTAAAAAAATTAAACTAACTAAGTATATTAATTTAATTGAAAATTTTACTGGAAAAAAAACAAAAAAAAATTTTCTAGATCTTCAAGTAGGAGATGTTCAAGAAATATCTGCAAATATTAATTTTTTAAATAGACTTATTGGAAAAATACCAAAAATAAATGTTGAAATAGGTGTTATGAGATTTATTAATTGGTTTAAAAAATATTACAGAATTGAATAAAAAAAAATTAGCAATCATTTGTACCTCTGCACTTTCACTGATTAACTTTCGTTATGAACTGATTTCTGAATTAAATAAGAAATTTTCAATTGATACTTTTTCAGAAGATAAATCTCAAAATGTTATAAAAAAATTGAAAAAAATAAATGTAAATAGCTATTCGTATGGGGTGAAAAAATTTAATTTTCTTGTTAAGCAAATTATATCTTTGATAAATTTAACTAGATTGCTTACCTTTAAAAAATATAGATATGATTGTTATTTTGTTTATACAATAAAGGCAATTTTATTATGTTCATTTTTAAATTTTAACAAATCAAAAGTAATTTTTTTGGTCACTGGCTTAGGATTTTTATTTAAACCAAACAGTAAAAATTATTTCTTAAATTTTTTTAAATTTACTCTAAAAATTCTTTTAAAATTAACGTTAAAAAAAGCTAATTTAATAGTTTTCCAAAATAAAGATGACAAAAATGTTTTTTTAAAAAAAAAAATTATAGAAAAAGATAAAAAAGTTTTAGTTATGAATGGATCTGGAATTAATATTCAAAAATTTAATTTCCAAAAAAAAATACCAAAAAAATTTACGGTTTTAATGATATCTAGAATTATTAAAGATAAAGGAATTGAGACTTACTTTAATGCAATACAATTATTAAGAAGAGAAAAATTTGATATAAATTTTATATTTTGTGGTCAAATTCATGAAGGTGTTGATAAATATGATATTAATAAACTTAAATTAGATGTTGATAAATTAAAAGTTAAGCTAATATTAAATGAAAAAAATATTAAAAAGATTATTAAATCCTCGTCTGTAGTTGTTTTACCTTCCCCATATAGAGAGGGCGTTCCAAGGTCTTTACTAGAGGCTATCTCAATCGGTAGACCAGTGATAGGAACAAATGTTCCAGGAATAAAGGAGGTAATTATTCATTCATGGAATGGTTTTTTTATTAAAAGAAAATCCCCTAAAGAATTAGTTAAATATATTTTAAAACTAAAAAATAATAAACGTAAGTATGATTATTTAAGATATAATTCGAGAAAATTAGCTGTCAAAAAATTTGAGGTTAATAAAGTAAATAATGTTTTTTTATCAAATATATAAAGTTTTATGTAATTATGTGTGGATTTATAGGTATAGTAAATAATAGATCAATTTCTGATGAGCAAATATCTAAATTAGAATTAGCATCAGAATCTATTAAATTTAGAGGACCAGATTATGTTGGTAAATGGATAAACCAAAATAAAAATATTGCAATTATACATAACAGACTTTCAATATTAGACATTTCTGAAAGTGGTCATCAACCAATGCAATCAATTAACAAAAGATACACCTTAGCTTATAATGGTGAACTCTATAATTATTTAGAAATAAAAAATAAAATAAATCATGAATTTTCAAATGTTGTTTGGAAAGGCACCAGTGATACTGAGGTCTTTTTGAGGTCCATAGAATACTATGGCTTAATGCAATCTTTGAAGCTATTCAATGGAATGTTCTCATTTTCTTTGTGGGATAATGATGAGAATTTACTTTATTTAGGAAGAGATTTGATTGGAGAAAAACCTCTTTATTATTGCCTACAAGAAAATAATTTTTACTTTTCATCTCAAATAAAATGCTTTAAAAAACTTGGGGTAAATTTAAATATTGATAACGATGCTCTTAAACTTTATTTAAATTTAAATTATATACCTGCACCTTACTCAATATTTAAAAATGTTAAAAAACTTCAGTCAGGTAGTATTTTAAAATACGATTTTAAAAATAATAATATTGAGTTTAGAAATTTTAAAAATTATAGCTCTAACAACAAAAATAAATTTATTAATAAAAATCCGCTAGATTTAGATAAAATTTTACAAGATGTTGTAAGCCAACAACTAGTTGCAGATGTACCAGTGGGAGTCTTTTTGTCGGGAGGAATAGACTCATCACTAATAGCATCAGTAGCTTCTAAAGTATCTGAAAAAAAAATTAAAACTTTTTGTATTTCCCAAAGTGATAAAAATTTTGATGAAGCAAAAAATGCAAAGGTCATTGGCAAATATTTAAACACAGATCATCATGACATACCTATAGATAAAAGCAATATTTTAGAGGCAACAAATATAATTTCGGATATTTATGATGAACCATTTGCAGATTCATCTCAAATACCAACAACAATACTTTGTAAAGAAGTTTCAAAATACGGAAAAGTTTTTTTAACTGGTGATGGTGGTGACGAAGTATTTGGTGGATATAACAGATATATATTTATAAATTTTTTTAACAATGTAATATATAAACTCCACCCTTTAATCAGAAAAAGTATTAAAAAATTATTAATTACTTTAAGTTCAATAAATTCAAATTTACTAGATAAACTCTTATTTAATTTTTTTCAAAATTTTAATAATAAATTATTTAAAATAAGCAATGTAATTGATCTAGATAGTTCAAAAGAGATGTATAAAAATTTAATAATAAATTTTTACAGTAAAAATTTTTTGAGTCAGAACATCGATATTGAAAAGAATTGTTTAGATCAATCTATTTTCCAAAACAATAACATAACTGATATTGAAAAATTTATGACACAAGACATTTGTATGTACTTACCTGATGACATATTTGTAAAAACTGATAGGGCTAGTATGTACTATTCTATCGAAACCCGATCACCGTTAGTGGATAGAAGAATTGTAAATTTTAGTAAAAATTTGAAGAATTCAGAAAAAATTAAAGGGTTAAAAAGTAAAGTTTTAATAAGAAAAGTTTTAGAAAATTATTTGCCAAAAGATTTAATTAATAAAAAAAAGATGGGATTTGGTTTACCTTTAGGCACATTCATTAGAAAAGATTTAAAGGATTTTTCTAATGACTCAATAAATTACCTAAAAAAAAAAAATATTGAATTTATAAATTTTAAAGAAGTAGATAATATGATGAGCTTACATCAAAATTATAAATATAATTATGAGCATGAATTATGGAGCTTAATAATGCTCTCACAATGGTATAGGAAATTTTCAAGTGATTAAAAGATCTTTAGACGTTATATTATCATTAGTACTGATAATATTTTTTTTTCCATTAATGATAGTTATAGCAATATCAATAAAAATATTAGAGGATTTCGATGTTTTCTTTGTTCAGGAGCGTGCAGGTATTAAAGGTAAAAAAATTTACGTTTATAAATTCCAAACTATTAAGAATGTAAAAAAAAATAAAATGAAAATTTCAAGACTTGGAAAGTTTTTGAGATTAAGTAGATTAGATGAACTGCCTCAATTTTATAATGTTTTAAGAGGAGAAATGAGCTTAGTTGGACCAAGACCATTATATATAAAGTATAATGTTTTATATAATCTTAATCAAAAAAAAAGGTTATTAATTAAACCTGGCATAACTGGCTGGGCTCAGGTAAATGGAGATAATAATTTAAGCTGGACTAAAAAGTTTGAATACGATTTGTGGTATGTAGAAAATCAAAATGTTTTTTTGGATTTATTTATATTATTTAAAACTATATTTATAATTTTAAAAAAAATTTTTTCAAAAAAAACAGAATTGATAATAGAGAATGAGTTTAATGGAAAAAATTAAAGAAAATATTAAGTTTTTAGATTGGCCAAAATACTCAAACAGAGATGTTAACTCTGTAAAAAAAATTCTTTTATCAGGAAAAGTAAACTATTGGACTGGAACAAAATGTAGAGAATTTGAGGTGCTTTTTAATAAGAAATTTGGATTGAAATATTCTATTGCTATATCCAACGCTTCAATAGGCTTAAATTTAGCATTACAAAGTTTAGATTTAAGTCACAAAGATGAAGTCTTAGTTACACCAAGGTCCTTTGTTGCTTCGGCAAGTTGTGTTTTAACAACAAAAGCAAAACCGATATTTTGTGATATTGATAAACAAACTCAAGGTATATCTTTTGAGGAAATAAAAAAAAATACTACAAAAAAAACTAAAGCAATAATATGTGTACATTTAGCTGGCATTCCATGTGATATTGAAAAAATTGTAAAATTCGCAAACAAGAGAAAAATAATTGTAATAGAAGATTGTTCACAAGCACATGGATCCAGAATTGGAAACAGGCATGTTGGTTCTTTTGGTGATATATCCGTATGGAGTTTCTGTAATGATAAAATAATTTCTACTGGGGGAGAAGGTGGAATGATTAGCATGAAAAGAAAAACTTATTACAAGAAAATTTTTTCATTAAAAGATCACGGGAAAAATTTTACAAAGAAAACCAATAAATCTAAATTATTTTTTAAATATATCCATGACTCGTATGGATCAAATTATAGAATGACAGAATTCCAAGCACAATTGGGTATCAATCAACTCAAAGAAATAAAAAAAACTTCAACGAAAAGGTTTGAGATTTTTAAAAATATTAATAATAAAACTAAAAAATCAAAATTAATTTATAAATTAAAATTACCGAAAAATTATTTTATCTCAGCTTACAGAGTTTATTTATTTGCCAAAACAGAGTTGGTAAGAGATTTTATGTTAAAGACTATAAGTGATCATGGTATTGAGTGCAACCAAGGCTCATGTCCTGAAATTTATAAAGAACTTATATTTAAAAAATATAAAGTTAAAAAATTGAAAAATGCTTACGATTTAGGAAAAAAATCAATATGTTTACCCTCACATCACTTAATTGATAAAAAAAAACTTAATTTAATGATTAAAGTTATCAATAAATCAATAATGAAAGCAGAAAGAAAATTTCTAAATGAATAATCACATTAAAAAAATTGTGTTAATTTTCTCAGATTATTTATCAATTTTGATATCTACTTACCTAACAGCTTCTTTAATTGAAAATATCGTAATATCAAAGATTTATAATGTATTTTTGTTTTATTCCTTTATTTGTCTTTTAATTATTTTTCCTATTTTTTATTTATTGGGGAATTATAGTTATATAAATAAATTCTTTAACATCAGAAACGTTTTTAGAATATTACTCGGAATAGTAATTTCCTTCATTTTTATAAGTTGCTTGAATTTAATAATAAATTTTTATGAAGTTAAAGTTTATTTTAGAGATACATATTTATTTAGTTCAAAATTTACAATAATTAATATTTTTTTATCAGGTTTCTTAATAATAAATTCGAGATTTATTTTAAGTTTATATTCTAAATTTCAAAATGGAGTTCATAAAAATTTTTTCGAAAACAAAAAAAAAATATATATTTATGGAGCAGGAAATTTAGGCATTTATATTTCAGAAAATATCGATCTGTTTATGGAGGGCTATAAAGTTGTTAATTTTATTGATGATGATTTTTATAAAAGAGGAAGAACTATTAACAATGTTCCAATAATTTCTTTTTCAGAATTTAAAAAAACTGATCAAAGTGGTACATCTAACGAAGTAATATTTGCCATAAAAAATATAGATTCTTTACGTAAGAAAGAAATCATTCAATACTTTAATAAAAAAAATATTAAACTTATTCAAGGAACAGATTTTCTTAACCTAAAAACAAATGATATTTCAAAAATAAAAAAAGAAATATCTAAATTAAATAATTTAAACCTTAATTTAAAAAGTGAAATTGAAATTAAAAAATGGATAAATAAGAAAGTAATTTTAGTTACAGGTTGTGGAGGAAGTATTGGTAAAGAACTTTGTTTTCAAATATTAAAATACAAAGCTAAATATTTAATCTGTTTAGATAATGATGAGCATAGAATTTCAATTTTTAATCATGAAATTAACAACTTTGAAAAAAAACCACCTAAGAGGAGAATTTTTTCAAAAATTATTGATTTAAAAGATTATTTGCAACTTGAAAAAGTAATTTCAAAATACAAACCTGATATAATTTTCCACGCAGCTGCATCTAAGCATGTAGATTTAATAGAAAAAAACCCAGAATTTGGGGTAAAAAATAATTTGGTTTCCACATACAATATTTTAGAATTATCAAAAAAATATAAAATCAAAAATTTTATATTCATTTCAACAGATAAAGCAGTTAATCCAAAAAATTATCTTGGTTTAAGCAAAGCCTCCTGCGAAGTTATGGTAAAAATATATGGAAATTTTTTAAAAAATTATAAATATTGCTCAGTAAGATTTGGAAATGTCCTTGGAAGCTCAGGTAGTCTTGTTGAAATAATAACTAATCAAATTCGCAATGGAAATCCAGTTACTATTACTCATCCTAAGGCAACAAGATACTTTATGTCAATAGGGGATGCGATTAAGTTAACTTTAAGATCAAGTACAATTTTGAAAAATAATCAAATAGCGATTTTAGATATGGGACATCCAGTAAATATAGCTAAATTTATTAAACAAATTATCAATAATTATGGTTATTTAGATAACTTTAACCAAAAAATAAAAATAAATTATATTGGTCTAAGAAAAGGAGAAAAGTTACATGAAGAACTATACTATAAAGATTATTCTAAAAAAATTGAAAATGAAAAAATGTATTTAGAAAATAAGCCTACTAAAAAGTCATTTAAAGATATTAGTCAAATATTAAATATAATAGAAAATAAGGAGATTTTTAAGAATAATTCTATGCGAAAAATTTTGAGTAATTTTATAAAGTAAATGAAAAAATTTATCTTTGAATATTATCCATTTTTTTTGTTATCATTTCCTATTTTTTTAGCTACAGGACCTTTTTTATCTGATTTAAGTGTATCACTTTCAAGTCTACTTTTTTTATTTTATTTTTCTGAATTAAAGAACCAAATTATCCTGTTAAAAAAAATTATTTTATTTTTTATAATATTTTGGCTATTGTTTGTCGTTAATTCATTTGTTAGTGAAAATTGGATTATTTCGTTAAAATCTTCTTTCTTCTCTATCAGATTTTTATTTTTTTCATTGATTATTTTTTACTTTTTTTCAAATAACAAAATTTACATTCAAAAATTTAATTTTATCCTTAGGTTGGTTATTATTTTTTTATGTATTGATGCTTTATTTCAATATGTAGTAGGTTATAATTTTTTTGGTTTTGAAAAACAATCAAGGCTTAGCGGAGTATTTGAAAGTGAGTGGATTCTTGGTAGTTTTCTTTCTAAGGCTTTCGCATTAATGATTTCTCTTAGTTTTTATAACGAAACTAAAAATTTAACTCATAAAAATGAATTTTATATTAATGTTTTTATTCTATTATTAGTCTATGTAACAGTAGTACTCACATTTGAAAGAGCTGCATTCATATTTCTCAATTTATTTGTTTTCTTTCTTTTTTTATTTGTAAAACAATATAGAAAATATTTATTTATTATCTTAGGACTTATAGTATTAGTAAATTTACTATATTTATCTAATCTAGATCATTATAAAAATAGGTATGTAAAAAACTTTTTATCCCAAATAGATTTTCAGAATAAAGAGTTTTTTTTATTGAAGGACTATTCGGATATGTTCCTTACCTCTTATGAAATATTTAAAAATAAGCCTTTAACTGGTTCTGGTAATAAAAATTTTCAAATTGATTGTAAAATTTATTTAGATAAATATCCTAAAGGTTGTAGCAATCACCCACACAATTATTATGCACAATTTCTTGCTGAAAATGGTTTATCTGGAATAATATTTATATCTTTTGCTTTTATTTATTTTTCTTATTTGTTATTTAGGAATTTATTTGTAAATAATATATCTAGTAGAAACTTTCATATTTCATTCTGTTTGACACTTATTCTGATCACTCAACCATTTACAACAACTGGTAATTTTTTTCACAATTGGAATTTATGTATAATTTCTCTTATCTTCGGCTTCTCATTAATTAATAGAAATTTACAAATTAAATCATTTTAATTACTTCCAATTTTATTAATATTAGAATAGAAAATAATATAATTTAAGTTTAATTAAAATTTCAATTCAAAAATGAATTTTACAACTTTAAGAGAAGCCGAAAGTTTAGCAAAAAAAAAAATTAGAAAAGGAACTTTTAATTGGCTTAACTCAGGTGCAGAGGATGATTTTACTTATAGAAAAAATATATCTGATTTAGAAAAAATTAAAATAATACCAAGAATTTTAACAAAAAATCACAATATAGTTTTAAAACAAGATTTTTTTTCAATAAAATTAAATTTTCCAATAGTCTTAAGTCCCATGGGCCACCAAACCCAGTTCGAGAAAAATGGTGAACTGACTACCGCCAAAGGCATTGATAAAGAGAATATTTTAGGTTTTTTTAGTACACAAGGTAGAATGGGTTATGATTTTTTAAAAAGAAAGTTACCTAAATCAAAAATAGCATGGCAGATATTTCCATTTGGAGATAAATCTTGGATAGAAAATGAAATAAGGGTTGCGGAAAAATTTAAAAGCCCTGCTTTATGCTTTTGTTTTGATGCACCAGTAAGATCTCATAGATACTTAGACAGAGAGAGTAGATATGACGCAAGAAAATATGGTAAAAGATTATATCCAGTAAGTCCTGATGCTGCTTTTGCTCTAACTTATGATTGGGAGTTTTTATCCTGG
The DNA here is from genome assembly GCA_902545635.1 of uncultured Pelagibacteraceae bacterium. GTDB lineage: Bacteria > Pseudomonadota > Alphaproteobacteria > Pelagibacterales > Pelagibacteraceae > Pelagibacter. The sequence continues at coordinate 14,165 of CACCGT010000016.1, forward strand.
GTTAAAAAAAAAACTACTTTACCAATTATACCAAAAGGTCTTTTAAATATTGATGATATTAAGAATTCAATTAAATACAAATCTGATGCTTTATGGATATCTAATCATGGCGGGAGAATGTTTAACTCATCAATTTCACCTGTTTATATACTAAAGAAGTTAAAAAAATATAATATAAGAAAAAAAATAATTGTAGACGGAGGTATTAGAAAAGGCACAGATATTATAAAGTATATGTGTTTAGGTGCAGATATTGTAGGAGTCGGAAGGCCAGCTATTTATGGACTGATTTCAAATGGACAATTAGGTGTATCACAAATATTTAATATTCTTAAAAAAGAACTTATTTCCGCTATGCAAAATGGTGGCTTTAAATCAAAAACAGATTTTAATTTTAAAAGACTTATTTTAGATGATGAGTAACAAACATAAAGTTTTATGTATTATTCCTGCTAGAGGAGGATCTAAAGGTTTAAAGCTAAAAAATTTAAGAAAAGTAAATAAAAAGCCATTAATTTACTATCCTATTAATGCAGCAATTAAGAGTGGAGTTTGTGATCATATATTTGTTTCAACTGACTCAAAATTAATTGCAAAAACAGCAAAAAAGTTTGGAGCAAATGTTCCATTTCTGAGGGAGAAAAAGTTTGCAGGTGATTTTGTTACTACAGAAACAACTTTAAAAAACGCTTTGATATCTTACGAGAAACATATCAAAATTAAGTTTGACATTTGTGTATTTTTGACATGCACCAACATTTTTAGAGATTTTACAAATATAAAATTAGCCGTTAACCAACTTAAAAGTAATAAAAATTTAGATACATCTCTTTGTGCAACAAAACTTTACAGACATTTTTGGCATTATAAAAAAGGGAGATTAAAAAAAATACTTCCATGGATGAAACAATACCATTCAAGACAAAACGCACCAATATTATACAGGGAGGAAGCTGGTATTACTTGTGCATCACGTGCAAAGTTTTGGAGAAAAGGTTTAAGAATTGGTAAAAATGTTTCAATTATTAAAAACTTATTTCCTTTTTCAGAAATCGATATCCATAATGAAAATGACTTAAAAATGGCAAAATATGCTGTTAAGATTATATTAAAAGATAAAAAACTTAAAAAGGTTTTCCAATGAAAAAATTTGTTTCAGAATCTTTTTTATAATCTACTATTATTTTTCAAGAGGATTTTAATTGTCATTAATTCTGAAATCTCAACTAAATTAAGATTAATTGATAAAATTAAAGTTGATAATTATATTTCAATTGTTAAAAACTAAAATAAATATACCAATGGGTTGATAAGTATTTAAAAAAAAGTGATATTATTTTACTAATGAATATTGTAATTGTAGGACTCGGGGTTGCTGGAAAACATTATTTGGATCTTTTAAAAAACACAAAAAAAGCAAATCTGTTTATAATCGACGAAAAAAAAATAGATAAATCAATTAATTATAAAATTATTTCTTTTGAAAAAATAAAAAAAGAAAAAATTTATTTTGATTTTGCAATCATAGCATCTCCATCAGGTTTACATTTTAAGCATGCTGAATTTTTTTTAAAAAGAAAAACTAATGTATTAATCGAAAAACCTTTTGTTTTGAGAATTGATCAAGCCAAAAAATTAATAAATATTGCTAAAAACAATAAACTAAAATGTTGGACTAGTCTTCAAAATCGATACAATTTATCACTGATTATGTTAAAAAAAGAACTTAGAAAGAAAAGTTTAGGAAAGATAAATTTAATAGATTGTACTATGCTTTGGCATAGAAATAAGAAATATTATTTCGATAATTGGAGAGGTAAATATTCAATGGATGGTGGAGTTTTAACAAATCAAGCAATACATCTTCTAGATGCTCTCATTTATAATTTTGGTAAAGTAATTTCATTTAATGTTATTGCTGGATTTAATAAAAAAAAGTTAGAGGCTGAAGATCTAATATTAATTAATTTTAAACACGAAAATAACATATATACAAGTTTTAAAGCAACAACTAGAGCAGATAGAAATTATAGATCAGCAATAGATGTAATTGGAAGCAAAGGTAGAATTATAATAAAAGGTATCAGTTTAAATACATTTAATAAATTTAAAAATGGCAGATTATATAAAAACGAAAAAAATTCTGAAAGATTTGAAACTGATGCTGGAGCAAAAGGAGGTATGGGATTTGGGCATAAAAAGTTACTTAAAGAATTCTTGACAAAAAATAAAAAATCATCCCGAGATCTCGAAATAAGCAAAAATATATATTTATTAAAAGTAATTCATTCAGTATATAATAAAGTTCTAAAACAGAATAAAGTTGATAAAATAAAAAGTGTAAATAGCGTACTAGGATTTTAATGCAAAAAAAAATTTTCGTAAAAAACTTAATTAATAATCAACCTACCAAAGATATTTCATTGGATGATATTAAAAATAAAATCTTTAGAGTCACATCGAAAAAAAAAATAACAGTTAAAGTCTCAAAAGATATTGTTTTTTCAAGCAATACTCTGCCAATAATTGCTGGTCCAAACGGTGTAGAAAGCAGAGAATTAATATTTAAAGTTGCAATTTTTTTGAAGAAACTAGGTGTTAAAATTTTAAGAGGGCATGCGTATAAACCTCTTACATTTCCTTATAGATCGAAAAAATACGCAGAAACAATGTCTAATGGTATGGACTGGGTTGATGAAGTAAAAAAGTATACAGGAATGAAAATTGTAACAGAGGTAACAGAAATTAAGCATTTAGATAGAATAAATCAAACAGCTGACATTCTTCAGATTGGATCAAGAAATATGCAAAATTTAGAGCTTTTAAAGGAGATGGCAAAAACAAAAAAACCAATTATATTAAAAAGACATTTTGGTGCAAGTTTACGCGATATGTTAGGAGCTTCAGAACATATATTAGTTGAGGGAAATGAAAAGCTTATACTTTGCGAAAGAGGTGTATCAACTCCTCATACGCATAGAGACACATCTCGCTTTATGCTGGACTTGCAAGCCATAGTAGCGTTAAAAGAACTTGTAAAGTTTCCAGTAATTTCAGATCCTTCTCATGCATCGTTTTGGGCCCCTTGGGTACCATCTTTGGCATTCGCATCTATAGCATCGGGATGTGACGGTTTGATAATAGAAACGCACCCAGATCCAAAAAATTCAGCAGTAGATCCTTTGCAACCATTAAATTTTAAAGAATTTAAAAAATTATTTATTAGAGCAAAAAAATTAGGGAAGTTTTTTAATAAAAAAATTATCTGATGTATAATTGTTTTATAATTGGTTATCCTTTAAAAAAACCAAGATCTGTTGTCATTTGGAAAAAATACTTCAAAAAAAATAAAATTAAATCAACAATGGATCCACTTGAAGTTAAAATAAGTAAGTTGAGCAATTTTATTAAAAAAATTAAAAAAAATAAAAATTTTCTTGCAACTGCAGTTACATCCCCACTTAAGATTCTTAGTTATAAATTTATAAAACCCGGAGATAAAATATCTAAATCTGCAAAATCTGTAAATTTAATAATAAAAAAAAAAGAAAAACTTTATGGATATAATACGGATATAATATCTCTTATTCAAATAATAAAAAAATATAAAAAAAATAATATTCTCATAATTGGCTTAGGTGGAGTTGGAATGCCTTTATATAATGTTTTGAGTAAAATAAAAAAATATAAGATCTCTGTATTAACAAGAAATAAAAATAATCCCTATAAATACAAAAATTGTTATAATTCATTTGACCAAATTAAATCAAATATCAATTTAGTTATTAATTGTACTCCTTTAGGAAGTAATTTAAAAAAGAATTATATAAATAAGACACCTATATCAAATGATATAATTAAAAATTTTTTTAAAAAGAAAGTAAGAGTTCTAGATATAATTTATAAACCAAAAAATACAGTTTTAAATAAAATATGTAAAAAATATGGCATTAGCTACTCCAATGGTATCGAAATGAATACATTACAAGCAAAGATTGCGTTGAAACTAATAAATAACAATTTAAAAAAAATTTAATGATTAAAAAATTTGTAATTAAAGTAATAAATTTTTTAAATAATTATGTAATTTTTAAAAAAATTTTTAATCAAATTAAATTAATTGAAACCTATAAAAAAGTAAAAATACATGACAAAAATCTTTATTTGTTAGACACTAATTTTGTTACCAACTATAGAATTAAAACTTTTTTTAATAAAGAGCCCGAAACAATTGACTGGATCAACAGCTTTAAATCCAATACAGTATTTTGGGATATTGGAGCTAATGTTGGTTTATATTCTCTATATTCTCAATTTTTAAACAAAAATATTGAAACAATAGCTTTTGAACCTTCAGTATTAAATTTAGATATTTTAGTAAAAAATATTAATAAAAATAATTTAGAAGATAAAATTTTTGTTGTGCCAAATCCTATTTATAAAAACTGTACTTTTAATAATTTCTCTATTTCATCAAGAGAAAAGGGTGGAGCAAACTCAAATTTTGGTGAAATAAGCTTTACAAGAAATTTTCTTATGAAATATAAAACTAACTCTTTAAACTTTGAAAATATAATGAAAATTTATGGTTTAAAATCTCCCACAAATATTAAAATAGATGTTGATGGTAATGAAAGTGAAATCCTTCAAACACTGTTTTCAGTA
>CACCGT010000017.1 GCA_902545635.1 uncultured Pelagibacteraceae bacterium
GATAGTTTATTTTCTGAAAGTGATATTTGATAAACATGAAAATATTCATGAGCAATCACAGAATAACGGTGTATATATTTTTTTGCTAATTCTTTACTTGGTATTTCTATCTGCATCCATCTAGTTGAACCATCACCACAAATACATGAACCTTTCATATTATTCTTAACTTCTGGAAAAGGATTTTTTGTACTTTTCCAAGCATAGATATCCATTCCTGGACTTTTGAGATAATCATTCATATTATCTTGAATAGGTAGAACTTCTTGTAAAACATCCATTATATTCTTGAATTCAGTTACCCATTTTTTGGGCAAATTTTCATGAATATTGTATCTAAACTCAAATTTTTCATTAGCTACTGCAGTATTCAGAGATATTAATAAAGCGATAAAAATTATAAATACTCTTCTCATTTAGATATTTTTTTGTCAATTAATTCTATCATGGCTTTTTCTGGAGCAAAAGTATAATCATTATCATCCATTAATTTTCCATTTTTCATATTATATAATTTCCAATTAAATTTAATATTGCTATTTTGTTTTTTTCCTAATTTTAAAATTGTTAATTCAATTTTTCTAGGTTTCCCTCCAGAAGACCCTTCAAAAGATCTGGTTTCTCCCTCTTTCCAAATTCCCAGTGGAAATTTACATCCATTTTCAATTATTCTTCCTCCACGTCTACTGTCCCAAATTCTTCCTATACATTGTCCATCGTTAGTTATAGTAAATAGCTGAGTTTTGAGGCCACTTTGCCCTTTTCTTGTTCTTTTATAAACTTTTATTTTTTCTCCAGTTTCTGGATGGTGCCAATCTTCAGGACCTATAATTTCCTTTTTTTTCTTTTCGCCAAATATTAAATTAGCATTTGTAAATTTAATTTCTGTATCATTTCTAATCTTTCCACCTGTGAAAAGCTCTAAAGGTATAAATCTTTCAAAAGCTTGGGAGAATTGTGGAAATAAAGCTATTAAAATTATCAGCAATATTTTCATCTCTAGAAATTATTGAAATTTTTATATAAATTATATGTGCACCAAGTTCTTTTCTTTTTAATTTTTTTTAGTTTTTTATGAGAATATCTATCTCTCCATTCATAATTAATATCAGGAGAAATACCTCGACCAACCTCTGCAGCCATTGCACATTTTAAGTAAACAGGGTTAAATGGTGTGCTAGAAGTTGGTTCTAAAAAAACAGAATCTTTAAAATCAGGACAAGTAGGATCTTTAAGATTATACAATGATGAGCCCAAATTATACTTGTCTCCCCCGTCAGGCCCTCCAATTATTGTCCCAAACTTGTGTGATTTTTTAGCTCCTTTTGTGCATGGCCAAGCAAATCCATTTACATGCATTAATTCATGTAAGGTAATTAAAATTCTTTTATTTTTGTTTGTGTTATATTTACTTTTTAAAAAAATATATCCATGGTGAACAGCTCCTTGTCCCCCATCTCTATGTCCTACATCAACCCATGAAAAGTACAATTTATTAGGATTGTTAAAACCTAATTTTGTCAAATATGCATCAGGGTATTCCATATTATAATTTCCTTTATATTGTTTATCCAATCTAACAAAAGAAATATCCAATTTGCCATCTTCCCTTAAGTCATACCTAAACTTCTGATTACCCTTTGTCATTTCGAGCATTTTTTCATTGGCCTCCAATAATTCCTTCTCCATTTTTCCATTGATATCCCATTCTCTATCCTCGCTATCTTTGTTTAATAGATAAATAAAATGAACTTGAGGTTCATCAGTTACATCTGGTTGATCTTTAAAATATCTTCCAGGTTTTTCGTCTAAGGCAAAAGAGAAGGATGAATATAAAAATATTATAAAAAATATAATTATTTTTTTCATTTTTTTAAAATATAGATTTTGAATATTTTTTCCAGTTTTCTTGGTATCTAATAGCATTTTGTTTTACTGCTTCAATTTCATCATCAGTTAACTGACGAATAATTTTTCCAGGCGAACCCATTACTAACGAGTTATCAGGAATTTCCTTATTCTCTGTAATTAATGATTTTGCACCAATAATACAATTCTTTCCTATTTTGGCTTTATTAAGTACAACAGCCCCTATTCCAATTAAAGAGTTGTCATCAATTGTACAACCATGGAGCATTACTAAATGACCTATGGTTACATTCTTTCCAATTTTTAATGGATAACCTGGATCTGTATGTAAAACACTTCCATCTTGTACATTTGATCCTTCTCCAATATGTATATTTTCGATATCACCTCTAAGAGTTGCATTAAACCAGACACTTGAGTTTTTTTCTAATGTTACATCTCCAATTATAACAGCGTTAGGCGCTACCCAATTTTCGCCAAGGTTTTTTGGTTTTTTATCTTTTAAATCATAAAACATAAATTATATAGTCTTTTATCATGGCATTAACTAAAACACCAATATGTGAGTTCGGTAAAAAAGCTAACAACTTTGAACTTAAATCTATAGAAAATAAAATAATTTCACTAAATGACGCTAAAGGTGAAAATGGAACTTTAATTATGTTTATCTGTAATCACTGTCCTTATGTTCTAGCTGTAATTAAGAATGTTGTAGAAGACTGTAAAGAATTAGAAAATGATGGAATTAAATCCATAGCAATAATGTCAAATGATCCAAAAAGATATGAAGAAGACTCATTTGATAATATGGTTAAATTTTCAAAAAATCATAATTTTAATTTTCCATATGTAATTGATGAAACTCAAGATGTGGCAAAAAATTATGGTGCTGTCTGCACACCAGATTTTTTTGGTTACAATAAAAATCTTGAACTTCAATATAGAGGAAGAATAAGAGAGTTAAAAAATTTGAAACCAATAGAAAGTGGAGATAGTGAACTTAAAAATGCAATGAAAATGATTGCAAAATCAAACAATGGTCCAAAAGAACAATTTCCAAGTATGGGCTGCAGTATCAAGTGGTTTTAATAAATAATGTATTTATTAATTACTAGAACTTTTCCACCAGAGTTAGGGGGTATGCAAAATCTCATGTGGGGATTGGCAAGATCTCTTGCAAAACTTAATTTAATAAAAGTATTTGCAGATTATCACGAAAATCATGAAGAATTTGATAGCTCTGTTTCATTTTCTATTGAAAGAGTTAGTGGAATGAAACTAATAAGAAAATATCGAAAATCTTATTTGATAAATGATTATCTTGAAAATAATAAAAATGTAGAATGTTTGATTGCTGATCATTGGAAAAGTTTAGAACTAATTAAAACAAATAAAAAGAGAATCTGTCTAATTCATTCAAAAGAAATAAATCACCCTAAAGGCTCTGGATTAAATAAGAAAGTTTTATCAGTTTTAAATAATGTAGATCATGTTGTTGCTAATTCAAATTATACAAAAAACTTAGCAATAGACTTAGGCGTAGATGAAAAAAAAATAGTTGTTATAAATCCTGGAATTGATCCAGTAATTGAAGTTCCAAAAAAATATTTAGATGAAGCTGAAGAAATATTAAAGGGTAAGAAAAATAGACTAATTACAGTTTCAAGATTTGATAAAAGAAAAAATCATGAAAAAGTAATTATGGCTGTTAGAAACCTAAAAGAAATTTATCCAGATATAATTTATACATGCATTGGGTATGGAGATGAGGAAGAAAAATTAAAAAAATTAGTTATAGAACTTAGTCTTAATAATCAAGTAACTTTTTTAAAAGATATTCCATCAGATTTGAAAAATGCTCTTTTAGCTAAGTCAAATATTTTCGTAATGCCATCTATAATTTATAAAAAATCAGTTGAAGGTTTTGGTATAGCCTATGTTGAAGCTGCCCAATATGGTATTCCGTCTATTGGAGGTAAAGATGGAGGAGCTTCAGATGCAATAATTCATGAAAAAACTGGTTTAATATGCGATGGTAACAAACTAGAAGATATTTACGCAAGTATAGATACTCTTTTTAAAGAAAATAAATATCTAGAGTATGGCAAAGAAGCAAAAATTAATTCTACAAACTTTCTATGGGATAAGATAATTGAAAAATATAAGAGAATCTTATAAAATAGAAATATGATTGCAAAGTTTAATAACATTTTTTATTTAATTATCTTTCTTGCACATTTTATAGGAATAGCTGCATATTGTTTTCAAACAATTGCTGGAACCAAAAAATTTATGGATAAGTTTGGTATAGATCATAGTGCTGCTGTAATGGTTAGGTTTGTTGGAGCGCTAATGCTTGGTTGGGTAATAATGGCTATTTATATAATGTTTGTAAGAACAAATGGAGTTGAAGGTACTTGGGCATTTTTTAATTTAATATTTATTATACATGCATGTGTTTTAGGAACAAATTTCTACTCACTTAAAATTGATAAAACTGGTCTTAATGAAAAAGTTACAAATGAAGGCATTATAGCGCCTACAGTCTTTTTAATTATGATGGCTATACTTTGTTACGGTTTATCAGATAAAATTTATATTACTTAAATAAAATTTAAAACTTGTTTCGCAGCTCTTTCACCACTTAAATCTGCTCCATGACATGTTGCATAAACTCCTGTGGTCGCTTCCCCAGCAAAAAATAATTTATCTGCAACTGGTATTTTTAATTTTTTTCTTAAATGAGATTTTCCAGGTATGGCGCTTGAATAAGATCCAAGTGTAAATGGGTTTTTTCCCCACGCTGTTACATGTGCTTTTATGAAATATTTATCAATTTTAGACCCAAATGCTGATCGAAGCCTATTTAATACAAAATCAATAGAAGCATCTTTACCTTCAGCCTCTAAATGCTGAGCAAATTTTCCTCCTACATCAAAATATGAAATATTAGTTCCTGAAATTTTAAGCGTTGCACACGAACCAGCAGGAGATCCATTTATTGTATTTTCAATTCTGTTTACAAAATATGTATCATTTTTCACTTTGTATTCTTTGTAAAAATCGTCTTTTAGCTGAAATGTAATGTGATTGTAAGTTCCTAGTCTTATGCCATCAAATGCTTCATATTTTCCTAGGGGTAGTGCAGGACTAAATTTTATTTTTCCAGCGTTTAATACTGCTACTGAAACAGTTACCACACATGTTTTTGCACTTATTGTTCCTTGATTTGTCTCTATTTGCACACCTTTACCGCCCCATTTAATTTCATTTACCACAGTTTTTAATTTAACCGGTACATCTCTTCTATAATAGGCAAGTAAAGTTCCATATCCCTCTTTTACATATCCATCTCCCTCACCTTGATGTGTCGAATTAGTATGAGAATCATTTAAAGTATAATCATCAAAGTCCACAGCTGGCTGACACGGACCAAGCAATTGATGGACAGAATGAAACCATTTATTCTTTTTCCATTTTTCTGGAATTTGGCTCATAAAAGGCTCATCTTTTGATGGAATATCATTTTTTTTCCATTGTTTCTTTTCAACTTTTGAATACAGTGAACCAAGCTTAAAGCCCTTAATTTTCTTTTCTCCATCATAAATCATCAAAGGCTCTTTATCTTTGTAGATATTAAATTTATCTTTATGTTTTTTGCCAAATTCTGCTATTTGGTTTTTACTGTATTGATGTAACCAGTGAGCACCCATATCATATGGAACGCCAAAAATAGAATTATCAGTGTAGCATCTTCCACCTTTTCTACTCATTGCTTCAATACATAGTACAGATTTGCCCGATGCCATTAAATTTGAAGTTGCAGCTAATCCAGATGCTCCTGCACCAATTACTACAACATCGTAATTATTTTGAGCGAGGGATATTTTAGGTAGGCTTAATAATGCTAATGACGATAAAGATGTTTTTAGAAATTTTCTTCTGTTTATCATTTTCTTATTATAGATTTATAAAAATGCCAGACAACTATTAAAATAGTCGTTAAAAGAATACACAATGTAAGTGTTCTGTCCCATAGAAACTCCCATGATCCGTTACTTAATAGCAAAGATCGTCTTAAATTTTCCTCCATAAGACCTCCTAATACAAAGGCAAGTATTAGAGGTGGCATAGGAAAATCATATAGTCTCAAAAATGTTGCAACAACTGCAATTCCAATCATTAAATAAATATCGAAGTTATTGAAAGACATTACATAAATGCCTGTAACTGAGAAAAATAAAATTAAAGGTATTAAATAATTTTTAGGGACAGCAAGAATTCTTGCAATATATGGAATTAAAGGAAGATTTAAAATCAATAATATAACCATACCTATGTACATTGACATTATTATTGACCAAAAAATTTCTGGATTTGTCATATATAATCTTGGTCCAGGCTGAACTCCAAAACCTAATAATGCACCTAACATAACCGCTGTAGTTCCGCTTCCTGGTATACCCAATGTCAGCATGGGCACAAATGAACCAGAACAAGCTGCATTATTCGCAGTTTCAGGAGCTGACAAACCATTTACACTTCCTTTACCAAATTTTTCTTTTTCTTCGTCGTTAACTACATTTCTTTCCATTCCATAAGCTAAGAAAGATGCAATTGTTGCACCAGCACCTGGTAATACGCCAATTAAAAATCCAATTATTGATGATCTTGGTATCGTCTTATACATTTTGGTTCTTTCTTCTTTGTTGATTTTAATCGAACCAAGTTCTGTTAATGAAACTTGTTTTGCAGCACTTGTAGGATCATTTCTTTTTAATATTATCGTAAGCGCTTCACTCATTGCAAAAGTTGCCATTACAACTAATACAAAGCTAATTCCATCTGTTAAGTTCATATTGTCAAATGTAAATCTTGTAATATCCGATAAGCTATCCTGACCAACTGAAGCTAACATTAAACCTAATACTACCATCATCATTGCTTTTAAAAATTGACCTTTAGAAGAAAAAGCAGCAATAGCAGTTAAACCTAAAATCATTAAGGCAAAATAATCTGGTGATCTAAAAGATAAACTTACTTTAGATAAACTAGGTGCCATAAATAAAAGATAAATTGCAGATAATGTTCCACCTGCAAAAGAACTCCAAGCAGCAATAGCTAAAGCCTTACCTGCCTTTCCTTGTTGTGCCATTGGGTAACCATCAAATGAGGTAGCAACAGTCCCTGGAACACCCGGTGCGTTAAGCAAAATTGAGGAAGTTGAGCCACCAAATACAGCACCATAATAAACTCCAGCCATCAGAATTAATCCTGTAGCAGGATCAAAACCATAAGTAATTGGTATCATTAAAGCAATGGCAGTCATTGGACCAAGTCCAGGTAACATTCCAATAATAGTTCCAAAAAAACAACCTACCATTACCATTAAAATATTTTGAAGTGTAAGAGCTGTGGTTAATCCAATTAAAATCCCTTCGATCATCCCATAACTCCAATTGATTGTAAAAATGGATCTCTTAAATAAATATCAAGAACACCATGAAGAAGGTACATAAAAGCTGCCACGAAGGGAAATGATAGCAAAAACATCAAGATCCATCTTCTCTCACCTAAAAAATAATAAGATGAAAACAAAAATAAAGAAGTGGTTAAAAAATATCCAATTTTTAAAATTGTAGCTCCATAAATAATTGCAATTACTATAAGTATCGCTGTTTTTTTATATTCTAGATTTTTATGGTCTACTTTTATGGTGTTAGGCTCAGGTAGAACAAGCTTTAACCCAGAAAAAAATAATCCTGCATAGCCTAGATAAATTGGAAATGTTCTAGCATTAAATGGTGCATTTTCATCAAATGCAAAAACCTGAATTTGGTAAGCCGTATATAAATAGAATGCAGAGAAAATAAAAAAGAGCAGTGATATAATTTTTGTGGTATTTATATTCACTGCTCTTTTTTTAAATAATCTTAAAGATTAAATTACTCCTAGTTTTTTCATAAGAGCTGTCATTTCTTCAGTTTGTTTTTCTAAGAAAGAAACAAACTTTCCTTCTGGGTTATAAATATTTACCCATGCATTTCTTGCTCTTACAGTTTCCCATTCAGGAGTTTTTTGTACGTCGCCTAACATTTTAGCAATTTTTGATTTATCAGAATTGCTCATACCTGGAGGTCCAAAAAAACCTCTCCAGTTAACGAATTGTACATCATATCCTTGTTCTTTTAATGTTGGTGCATCTGGAGCATCAGATACTCTTGATGGAGCAGTAATACCAATAATTCTTACTTGGTCTCTTGCACCCATCAATTCACCTAAGCCTGTTGATATAATTTGAGTTTCCCCAGACAAAAGTCCAGCTAATGCTTTTCCTCCAGCATCATATGGTATATATGCAACTGCATTTGGATCTGCTCCTGCAGCTTGAAATGCTAAAGCACCAATTAAATGGTCCATGCTTCCTCTTACAGAACCACCAGCCATCTTAACTGAATTAGGATCTTTGTTGTATGCATCAACTACATCTTTAAAGTTTTTAAAAGGTGAACTTTTTGCTACTGCAATAGCTCCATAATCACCAATAACTCCAGCAATTGGCACAACATCTTTATAAGATAAAGTACCATTACCTTTTACATAACCTTTGTGTCTTGTGATTGATCTTAATACTAATGGTGTTGATTGAACTAGAATTGTATTAGCTGGCTTTGTGTTAATCATATAAGCTAAAGCTTTTCCACCTCCGCCACCTGACATATTTTCAAATGATGCGCTTTTTAACATTCCAGCTTTTGTTAAAGCTTCTCCTGTTCCTCTAGCAGTTCCATCCCAACCACCTCCAGCACCACCACCAATTACAAAGTGCAATTTATCCATTGCTACTGAGCTTGAAGTTGTTGCTGAAATTAAAAGTAAAGTTGAGAATAAAACTGTAATTAAAGATTTAATTAGTTTCATTATTTCCTCTCTTATTATAATTATAATACGTGATATTAAACATAGATTTATATTTAGTGTCAATAATGATTATGTAAATGTTAAATACTTTATCATTTCAAAACTTTTTTAAAGATTTGGGCACCAGCTACAAAGCTCTCGCTATTGGTATTATAGGTGGTTATATTGGAACTATAATTGGGCTGCCTTTGCCATGGTTATTAGGTTCTCTTGGTTTAAACCTTTGTGTGGCTTTTACAAAATTTGACATAAAGTTTCCCACAAAATTATTAAATCCTATTTTTTTAATGGTTGGAATAATTCTTGGCGGGACACTAAATGTATCTTTATTATACAAAATACATTTGTGGGTATTTTCATCTGTAGCAATGTTGGTATGTACAATTGTAAGTACAATATTGGCCGGTTTATATTTTGTTAAAGTTTGTAAATTTGATAAATTTATTGCTACTTTAGCAGCTCTACCAGGTGCATTTGTTCCAATTGCAGCAGCACTCCTAGAATATGGTAAAAAAGATAATCATAAACAAGTATTAATACCGCAAGCAACAAGAGTAATTTTTATCGTTAGTTTTGTACCGATTTTATTTATTAGTAATTTAGGTTTCTCTGAGATCGCAGGATATAATTACGATAATATTTATGATCTTAGGTATTATTTAGAAATTATATTTTTAATTTTAATTTGTTATTTATTTTCAATATTTTTAAAAAAACTAAAAATTCCATCTCCAATTCTTGTTGGAGCAATGGCTTTGTCGGGATTATTTTATACTTTTGAAATTGTGAATGCTAGATTTCCTGATTTTATAATAAATATTGCTTTTATTTTTTTAGGTACAGCACTTGGAAGTAGATTAAATGGTTTAAGACTAAAAGAATTATTTTTTTATATATTTCATGGGGTTATGGTGAGTTCTATTCTTGTAATTGTTGCAATGATAACGGCTTATTTTTTACAATTTCTCGGCTTTGATTTCATTCCTACATTTTTAAGTTTCGCTCCAGGAGGTATACATGAGATGGTTGTAATAAGTGTAGCTTATAATATTGATCCAATCTTTGTTAGTTATCATCATTTTTTAAGAATATTAATTATTGTAGCCTTTCTTCCTATTATTCTCAAAAAATTTACTGATGATGTTTAAATATTTAAATAAAATCTATAATGAGTTTTGTGCTGCTTAAAAGTATTAATGCATAAAGAATATTATAAAATAAATTTTCCTCTATAATTTTTAATAATTTATACCCAATAAATATTCCAATTATGGCCAAAGGGAAAAGAGAAATGGATTGATACAATGTATCAAAATTCATCATTGATAAATAAATGTATAGTGGAAGTTTTATTAGATTAACACAGCTAAAAAAAATTATTCTAGTTCCAACGTAAACTTCTTTTTTTAATCTTAATGGTAATAAATAAAGGCTCGTAGGAGTTCCACCTGCATGTACACAAAAACTTGAAAATCCAGCAATTGACGAGCATATAGCACCCTTTAAAAAATTTTGCTTAGCTGGAATTGTTTTTTCTTTTTTAAACAAAAAATAATGTCCTGCAAATAAAAAACCCATTACCCCTACTATTAGTTTAAGTAAATTCTCTGAAAAATTATTAAATGTAAAAGAGCCAATTAAAATACCTACTGCTGCAAAGGGTACTATTACTTTAAGAATACTAAAATCAAATTCTCTTCTAAATCTATATACAGCTATAATGTCTGAGAATATTAAAATAGGCAAAATAATTGCGAGCGCTTGTTGTAGTGGCATTACAATAGTCATTAAAGGAACAGAAATAAGTGATATAGAACCACCTAAGCCTGATTTTGCTATTCCATACAAAATAATGGCAGGCGCTACAGTAAAAAAAAATAATAAATTTAATTCCATCAATATATTGAATTGATAATATGCTCATAAACTTTTTGATATGAAAGTTTGTTAAGATCTGACACTTGAATAGCTTTAAAATTTTCTCTTTCAATACTTTGTAATTTAGCAGATTTATGTGACCCATGAAGAGCAAGTCCATTTACACCTAAATGCGCTGACATATGTGCAGGTCCAGTATCATTAGCAACAACAAATGAGCTACCCTTTATCAATGAGGCTAATTCCGGAATATCAAGAGACTTTTTATTGTTTAAAATGATTAAAGCGTCTAAATTTGAGGCTTCATTAATTTCGTTGGGTCCCGGAGCAATACATATCTTATACTTATTACCAAATCTATTTTTTAAAATATTAATTAATTCCTGGTAATACGGCCATTTCTTCATTGGCAAATGAGGTGAACAAAAAGGAAATAATAAAATATATTGATCTAGATTATAATCATTTTTAATTTTACTTATATCAGAACACACCCAAGATAAATCAGGTTTGAGAGTATTTTTAGTATTTAAGTTTGAAGTTTTTAATTGATGATCAAAACGTTCCAGAACTGGTAATTTGTCAAATTCCTCTTTTGTTTTACCTTTTGGTAAAGTCGTATCTGAGGATGACCAAACATCACTTGATGACTTAGGAAATAATATTTTTTTGTAAAAAGAAGTTCTGCTTGAATTTTGAAGGTCAAATACTTTTATAAATTTATATTTTTTTAATTTTCTCATTAACATATACAAATAAAAAAGATTAAACCTAGATAACCTCTTATCTATTATTACATCTTTTAAATATGGATTTTTTTTAAAAAAATTAAAATATGGTTTAGTGGTTAATATGTAAATATTTTTATCAGTATTATTCTCAGAAATGTCTTGAATAGCACCACTAGCTTGAGCTATATCTCCTAGTGAGCCATGTTTAATTATAAGAATATTAGACATAATTTAAACAACTTAACATACTATAATATTTTATGAATAAAATTTTAATTGAAGTTTCTATTGGTGAGCTTCTTGACAAAATTTCAATTTTGGAAATAAAAAAAAATAAAATAAAAAACGCTGAAAAACTTAAATTTATTAATGATGAATATTTAATTTTAAATAACCAGTTAAAACAAAATGTTATTATGAACGATAAATTAAATACACTTTACAATAAATTAAAAGAAATAAATTTAAAACTATGGGATATAGAGGATGATAAAAGAAAATGTGAAAAAAATTCAGATTTTGGTGAAAATTTTATAAAATTATCAAGAGAAGTTCATTTTCTTAATGATGATAGAGCAAAAATTAAATTAGACATTAACAATCTCACAGGATCTAAGATTAAAGAAATTAAAGAATATACTAGTTACTAGTCTTTAATTTTTTCGGCTAACTCTTGTGCTCTGATAGCAGTTTCCATTGACAGAAAACATAATTCTTGCGACATAGCTGTTTCTGTTCGATTTTTTACATCAAATATTAAATTGCTAAAATATGGTAGCTTAACATTTGAACAATCAATATACTTCACATCGTCATGATTTGCATAAAACAAATGATTCCCTGTATTTGATTTTGCTAAATCAGTGTATTTTCTAATTTCAATAAAACCTTTATCACCTAAGATTATCAATCTTCCATCACCCCATGTTGGTAACGCATCAGGTGTAAACCAATCAAGGCGTATGTAACCATGAGTATCCTCACTAGTTAAATTTACTTCACCAAAATCCTGAAAACCAGGATGATTCGGCATTGTGGTATTTTCTATTAAAGAATGATTTATTTTAATTTTTTTAGAATTTGTAAAAACTAAAAATTGATGAATTTGATGAGATCCAATATCAGTTATGATGCCTCCATAACTTTCTCTTTCATAAAACCATTTTGGTCTTTTGTAATTTCCCAATCGATGTGGTCCAGTACCTATGGTTTGTTTAATATTTCCTATTAAACCATTCTCAACAAGTTCCTCTGCTTTAGCTACTGCAGCTACATGAAATCTTTCAGAAAAATTTATAGACCAAATTTTTCCTGTTCTCTTTACGCAATTTTTTAGTTCATTTAATTGTTTAATAGAAATACAGCCTGGTTTATCTACCATAACATCTTTTCCTGCATTCATTGATTGAATAGCAAGGTTTGCTCTATCTTTAGGTATTGAAGATATCAAAATCATATCTACTGTAGGGTCATCTAAAATTGATATTTTATTATTCACTCTTTTTGAATTTGGATATTTTTTATTAAACATTTCTAAGGTATAAGGAGATCCATCTGTCCACCAGGTTTCAAAGAAACATCCTGCTTTTAACATTTCATCTAACATGTCAAATATATGACCGTGGTCTATTCCCAGAACAGCTATTTTTAAAGG
>CACCGT010000018.1 GCA_902545635.1 uncultured Pelagibacteraceae bacterium
TATTTATCCACTTTGGTAAAATGAACATAGCAAAAACAAGATATTCGTTAGTTCCTCAAATGAGAAGCTATGATCAAATAACTGCAGATTATGAGCCTTATACATTATTTTTTAACCGCAAGTCTTTTAATTCCACCAATGTTAATACTGATATTCACGGTTTTAGATTAAATTATTATAATAATTCTTTTAAATCCGTTTACGAATTTAGTGAAATTGACGAAATATCAATAATTATAGGTGGATCAACTGTTTTTGGATTTGGATCAAGCGATGATAGTAAAACAATATCTTCAATTATGACCAAGTATAGTAAAGAAATATTTTTAAATTTTGGTTCTACAGCATTTAATTCAAGACAAGAATTATTTCTTTTTATAAACAATATAAATAAATTCAAAAAAATAAAACAAGTAATAATAATTTCTGGTGTTAATGATCTATATTTGGGTATCAATAATAAAAATGAAAATAATTTTTTTTTTAAAAATAAATTTCAATTATCAAACGATTTATACAAAATAAGAAATAACTACTATCAAAGATTATTATATTTATTATACAAAACTTTCCATGATAAATTTGTTGACCCAGCAAAAATTAATTTTAAAGATTTGTTTGTTTCAAAAAAAAAAGATAAATTAGATAATTTAATAAATTTTGAAATTATTGAAAAAAATTACGACAATATTTTTAGTGTATGGACATCCTTATCAAATTATTTCAAATTTAAATTATCCTTTTGTTTACAACCAATGGCAGGATGGGTTGATAAAGCACTTCACGAAAATGAAATAAAATTATTTAAATTATTAGATAATTCAGACAATGAATCACATTTAAAACTAAAAATACTTTCTAACAAAGTAAATTACTTTACCTTTCTTAAAATACTACAACAAATATCAAACAAATATAATATTATGTTTACTGATTTAAATTTGGATATAAAATCTAATTCTAATGAAAATAATTGGTTATTTGTAGATAGAGTGCACTTGACAGATCTAGGATGTGAAAAAATATCAAAAATTATTTTAGATAAAATTTAATATTTGACCAATATTATTTTTAATATTTTCTATTTTAAAATATCTTCTCTTTCCTCTAAAAGGAAATTTTACGATTTCTCCTTTAGTATTTTTAGATAAAAAAATGATACTTTTTTGTTTTAATAATGATGACAAATTTCCTGGTCCAGAGTCATTTCCAATAAATATTTTGCTTGATTTCATTATATAATTGATTTCTAAAATATTATTTTCATAGGTTGGTACTATTTTTTCATTGTTTAAAAGATCTATATTTTTTTTATTTGCAATACTTGTATTTACAAAAACAGTTCTATATTTTTTATTAAGTTTTTTTAAAATTAATCTCAGAAATTTACTAGGAATTATAATTTGATTTTGTGCAGTATCTATACTTAAAAAAGCCCAAGGTTTTTTATATAAATTACATTTGTTTTTAAATTTTTTTGTTACATTAGTATTGATCGTTAAATCATTATTTTGTTTATAATCTATAGATAATTTTTTAAGAAAGTTCTCTAAATGATCTATTATATAATAATCTGTTTTTTTAAAATAAAAAATCTTAAAACTAGAAAAAAAACTCAGTAAAAAGAAACTTACTCTGTGCCATCTGTTGTAACCAGTATAATATATTTTCTCATATTTATATTTAGATAATTTTAATGTTAATTTAATAATCTTTATTAGATATAAAAAAATATTCGGTCTTTTTAAATCAGTCAAAATAATCTTTTTGAAAATTTTATTTCTTTTGAAAATTAAATTAGCTTTTGAAGAATGAGGAGCATAAAGAATTAATTTTTTTTTATGAAATTTATATATGGATAAAAAAAATTGATAATGAAATAATATATCACCTACGCCTCTATGCGGAACGACAATAGCAATATTCTTTTTCATAAGAAAATAATTAATTTTTTTTTAATTTATTATATGTATTATTGATATATTTAAATTTTAATAAATAATAATTTGAGTAAAAATATTATAATTGTAGATAACTCCAAACTTTCTTATTCTGGCAAAGATATTAATGGAGAAATTTTGAGGGGTACAGAAACCTCTTTAATACTTCTTGCTGAACATTTTGTTAAAAGAGATTGCCATGTAGATTTTTGTACTAATATTGAAAATGATGAAACTTTTAATAAAGTTAATTATTTTAATAAAAAAAAAATAAATAAAAAAAAATTTTATGATCTTGCTATAGCTGTTTCAGACAGTAACCAATTTGATTTAGTAAATGCAAACAAAAAAGTTATTTTTTCTGTAAGTAATCAACCTATTGAAAAATTTTTAAGAAAAAAACAATTATTTTCATTCTTTAAGCATCGCCCGATTGTTGTTACTTTATGTAACTATCAATACAATAAAAGATCTTTTTTTACCTCTTATTATGGAAAAAAAATGATTCCAATAGCCGTAGACCCAAAATTTTTAAATTTAGAAATAGATCTTGACTATTTGCCTAAAAAAAAAGTTATATACAATATTAGATCTAATAGAAATTTAGATTGGTTAATAAAAATATGGTCTAATAAGATTTATCCATTTTCAAAGGACTCTGAACTGTATATCACTCCAAATATTATTGAATACAATGATAGCCTAAAAAATCATAATATTTTCTTGAGAGACATAAAGTCTAGATCTGAAATGATTAATGAAATGAGAGATTATCGTGCTTTAACATATATAGGTCATAAATCTGATATCTTTACTTTAACTTGTGAGGAGGCTGTGAAAATGTGTATGCCAGTAGTTACCTTTGGTATAGGTTCAGTTAGTGACAGGGTAATACATAACAAAACTGGATTTATTGTTAAAAGTGATCAAGAATTTGCTGATTATACTTTAAAAATACTAAATGATGATAGTTTCTACTTAAATATTAAAAAAAAAATGTACACACTAAGACATGAAAATAATTGGAACAATATAGCAAAAAAATGGATAGAATATTTTTTAAATTAACTATATTCTTATTTTATTTAAAGCATTGTTTTTGAAAATATTTGCTTCTCTAATATATCTTCTTACCATTTGTGTTGTTTTATGACCTGTCATTGCCATAATACTTCGTTCATCGGCTCCTGACTCTGCAGCTACAGTTGCAAAACCTGATCGCAAGCTGTGTCCTGCAAAGTTTTTATTCTCAATACCTGCAAGTTTTAAGTATTCTTTTATTAACAAAACTACTGATTGATCAGTTAATCTTTTTTCAGTTAAACATGAACCTTTAGAAAATCTTCTGAAAATAGGTCCAGACTTAATTTTAGAAATTTCTAACCATTTTTTAAGATTCTCTACTGGACAATAATTTAGATTAGTGAAGTAGGGCAATCCCTTTATCATTCCTTCACCAAATTGATCAGTTTTTGATTTTTTGATGGTAATTTTGAGACCTTCAGGTACAAATTCTAAATCTTCGTGATCAATTGAGATAAGCTCATTTCTTCTAAAGCCACCTCCAAAGCCCACAAGTATCATTGACTTGTCTCTATACTTTTTTATATTCTCAATTTTTTGATCATCTATTACATTAATTATTGATTTTAAATGATTGATTAATATGGGTTTTTTTCCTTTTTGAATACTTCCTTTAACTCTTTTTATTCCCATTAAATTTTCAACAATAATTGGATGTTTTGTATCTAAATAATGACCTTTGAGTTTATGCACCATGCTAATTGATACTAATCTTCTTCTTAATGTGCTGATTTTTGAACTTTTAGAAAGATGGGTTAGGTATAAAGACACTATTTTTGGCTCTGATGGTAATGAATTCAAACCATGTTTAGAACAAAAAGCTCCAAAGTCTTTGAAGTCTGATTTATATGCTCTCAATGTATTGTTTGCTTTAGAATGTTTGAGGTTATTTAAAGTTGCCTCATGAAGTAATTTAAGGTCTGTTGTCAGTTCATTCATATAATTACTATTGATAACAATTAATTATCACTAGTAATAATATAACTCATTTTACATGTCAAGCATTTAATGTAAAAGATCCTCAATGCCTAAATATGTAATTATTGGTCTTATTGTTGTTATTGGAACGTTCCTAATTATGAATTACTGGACAAAACTAACAGAGCAAACAAAAAATCGAATTTTAATGGTTATTTTTGGCATATTTTTCATAAGCATATTTGTTCTATTATTTCTATTAATGTTTTGAGGTAAATTGATAGATATTTTAAGCATTCTTGTAGCTGGTATATTTTCTTGTATAATTTTGGATATTCTAGGTTATTTACTTAAATTATTAGGTATTCCTGAGCCATCCTGGGGAATTGTTGGTAGATGGACCTACTATATGCTTAAAAATGGAACATTTTACAATCCAAATGTAGTCCAAATGCCAACTATTAAATATGAGGTCTTTTTGGGTTGGATTTTTCACTACTACGTATCAATTTGTTGGGCTGTAATTTATTATTTTTTCTTTATGCAAATAGGCTTTAAAATGAGCTATTTTTCAGGCTTTATTTTTGGAGCTCTTACAACTTTAGCACCATTATTAATATTTCTGCCTTTTACTGGTCAAGGCATATTTGCAACGAATACGGATATACCTTTTAAAACCTCTTTTATGTTCTTGATACGTCACTCAATTTATGGAATTGCTATGTATGAGGGGTTTAAATGGTTTACTTAAAGCTTTAGATTAAGTTATCCCCACTATTCTGCCCTGTTAAAAACCCACAAAATTCAACAATAAAGTGATACATACAACCTACTCTATCTGATAATGTTTAAAATGAATTAAGAGGCAACTCTTAACTGACCAGCTGGGGAAAAACCGAGAGGTTCAAGCCCAGAGGGCAGAAAGCTCTACAGAGTAGCGCTAAAATAGTAGAGTGGAAGGCATGGCGGTAGCGCATAAAACGACGTGCCAAAAACTACTGTTCTTTGTGCCTGAAAAGGTACAAGGAAACAGGGTTTTTTTCTTGTTATGATCCTTAAAGGCACTAAATTTCAACTAAAAGTCTGGAAATATCTTAAAAGAATACCAAAAGGTCAAATAAGGACTTATTCTGATGTAGCAAAGGCTATAAATAAACCAAAATCAGTGAGAGCTGTGGCAAATGCAATAGGAAAGAACCCATATGCCCCAAAAATACCATGTCACAGAGTAATCAGGTCGGATGGTTCTTTGGGCGGCTATTCAGGCAAAGGTGGGATAAATACTAAGAGAAAATTACTCAAATCAGAGGGTATTTTGCTCTAGAAATGTTAAAAATCAACGGTTTTTGCTTATAATACAATATTTAGTCATATTTTTTTAATATCACCTATAAGTTGCACCATAAAACAGAAAATGTTTAAAATAGAGGGTATTTTGGGCTTTTAAATGCTATATTCTTTTTTTGCAGAGCTAATTAAAATTAATCATTATTCTATCAAAAATTCTGATTTTAATATTTAAAATAATCGCAATGAAATATCTTTGAATATTATAAATTAGTAAAATTATCATATTTACTCACTTTTTTAAGCATCTGAATTATTAAATTTAAGGTATTATAATTTTAGCTAATAAATAGGATAAATTCCCTACCCTATTTGGTAAATTCTTCAAAGAAATTTATTATTTCATGAATTAAATATTAGAAAATAATAATTACTAGCTATGTTATAAAAATTAAAGTTAAATATTTAATATATTTTATATAATAGAAAAATCAATAATAACAGTACTTTATACTAAATAATTAAAGTATTAGTTTATATTATAGGTATATATTATTTACCTATATATAGTTTAGATAAATAATATTCTCTTCTAGATATATATAAACCGCAAAGAACAATTATAAAAAGGCCCAAATAGGTCCAATTATCTGGCAATTCATTAAATATATAATAACTAAGCAAAATATTAGTAATTATTTCAGTATATCCAAGAGGAGCAAGTTTAGAGGCATCTGCAAATTTCAATGATAGAATTATAAAAAGATGTGCAATTGCTGCTATAAAGCCAATTAAAGCCATCATAATCCACTGACTATTAGATGGTTGTATCCAGACACCTGGCATAAAGAAAGTCATTACTATAGTCCCTACCGTTCCAGCAAATAACAAAGTCAAAAGAGAGTTGTCAGATGAGCTTAATTTTCGAGTAATAATTAAGTAAAACCCATAGCAAATACCATTACCTAAGGCAGCTAAAGTAGCTAAATTAATCTCTATAAACCCTGGCCTGATTACAATTAAGGTGCCTATAAAACCCATTGATACAGCAGTCCATCTTCTTAAACCCACCTTTTCATTTAGAAAAAAAGGTGACATTGCTGTTACACATATAGGAGCAACAAATGCTAGTGTAAGTGCTTTTGGTAATGAAATTTCAGAAATTGCATAAAAGAATAAATAAGTGGAAAAGACAAAAATCAAACCTCTTATCAATTGGAGTAAAGGTTTTTTACTCCAAACTAAAGATTTTCTATCAAAAATAAGCATTATAAAAAGAGCAAAAAGAACAGTAAAAAAATATCTAGCCCAAGTAATTTGTAAAACGTCCATAGAGGAGCTTAAATATTTAGCAAAAGCATCCATAAAAGGAACAATCATCCAAGCGGATGCATTGAGTATTACAGCCTTCATAAAAGAAGCATAGCTTTTAATTAAAGTATTTTAAAGCAAAGAATACAGTTATTGGGACTGTTATTAAAGACATTAAAGTTGAAACAACAATTGTACTAGAAATATTATCTACAATTTCTTTTGGAGAATACATAGAAGCAACTAAATAACAAAGAATGGCACTAGGCATTGATGATTGTATTAATAAAACTCCTGCTGCAAAGCCAGATAATTTAAAAAAAGATATTAGAGCAAAGCCAATTAAAGGACCAATAATAACTCTACCAGTAGATGTAATTAAAGCGTCCTTAAATGAAAAGACTTTCATTTGTGTTAGAGAAACACCTAAAGACATTAAAATCATTACAATCATTCCGTAAGCTAAAAGCATAACAGTATTCAAAACAAACATTGGTAAAGGTATTTCGTAATATAGAAATAGGATTGTTGCAATTATTGCATAAAATGATGGGCTTTTAACTATTACATTTAAATCAAATTCTCTTTTAGCCAGAAAGATATTAAGAGTGAAATGCAGTAAAACAACTAATGATGATATAGCTGCAGCTATTCCCATACCAAGTTTTCCATATGCAAACAAACATATTGGAATACCCATATTACCAGTATTAGGTAGAAAAAATGTTGGTAATTCTCTTAGATAATCTTTTTTCATTAATAATAGGAAAATTAATCCAACGATCAAAAAAGATGTCAAAAGAATAAGAGCGTATAAAAAATACTCAGAGAACATTGCAAAAGTTACACCACTAGCTGATATAGAAAATATTACTATAGATGGTGTACCGAAATTAGCTGAGTAAGTCGTTATAAAAGATGTATCAAAGTTTGGATTTTTTTTACCAAGAAAGTAACCAATACCTACAATAAAAAAAACTGGAAATAGAACTTCAAAAAGTTTGATATAAAGTTCCATTAAAATAATCTTATTAATACTGGATTTTTAATTATGTTTCGATTTGATTTAAAAGATTTAATACATTTTTGAGAACTAAATTCATTTGCATCATGAGTAATAATTACAATTGATGCTGTTTTTTTTTTACTATTTGGTATCTGGATAATTCTTTGAATTGATATTTTATAGTTTGCAAAAATTTTTGTAATAGATGACAAAACTCCAGGTTTATCTTTAACTTCTAATCTTACATACAATGAATTGGATGAAATATCTTTATTAAAAATTTTTGGTTTTTGTCTTTTTGTTCTAGTAATTCCAAAAGGAAATTTAATATTTCCTCTTAAAATAGACAACAGGTCTGACATTATTGCAGATGATGTTGGTCCAGGCCCTGCCCCTTCACCTTGTAAAACACTTTCTCCTATTGGTGATCCATTTAAAATTACAGCATTCATCACGCCACTAACATTTCCGATATATGAGTCTTTGTTAACCATGCAAGGGTGAACTCTCTCAAAAATACTATTTTTAATAATCTCTGTAATACCAAGCAATTTAATTCTAAGGTTTAACTGATTTGCTATTTCAATATCTTTAAATTCAATATTTTCGATACCTTCCATCAAACAGTTTGATTTTGAAATTTTTTTATTAAATGCTAATGAAGAAAGTATTTTTATTTTTGCCAAAGCATCATATCCATTTAAATCTAATTTAGGATTTCCAGGTTCAGCATAACCGAGGTTCTGAGCTTTTTTTAAAACACTAGCAAAACTATCTTTAGTTTTTTCCATCTCGGACAAAATATAATTACATGTGCCATTAAGAATTCCATAAACTTTTGTTATTTTATTAGTTGCAAGACCTTCTTTTATAGTTCTAATTATTGGTATACCTCCAGCCACAGATGCTTCGAATTCTAAATTTACTTTATTTTTTTCAGCTAATTCACCAAGCTTATCTCCATATTTAGATATGAGTGCTTTATTTGGTGTAATAACATGAATTTTATTTTTTAAAGCGGTTTCAATAACTTTCTTTGATATTCCATCTGGTAAACCAATTGCTTCAATTATTATATGAAGATTTTTTATTTTTAAAATATCTAAAGGGTTTGAGTAAAATATTTTTTTGTTTATTTTAAATTTCCTTTTTTTGTTTTTATTTTTAGCTGAGATTCCAACAACTTTTATTTTCTTTCCAGTTTTAATTTCAATATCTTTTTTTTTAATATTTAACTCATTGTATACATATGATCCTATTTGACCAAGACCGATTACAGCAATATTTATATTTTTACTCATTTTTATCAATCTAGTTTAGGAAAATCACTTAGTTCTCCATATTTAATTACATTACTTTTAAACTCATCAAAAGATGTTTCATTTTCAAAATTTAGTTTTGTAATATCTGTATTTGTATTTTCGTCTTCAACCTTCCACATTGAAACAGGATGATTTAGAGAACAATGTGATAAAATTATTAATAATAATATCATTAGTATTTTTTTATACATTAAGGCCTTCACCCTCATTAAATTTAAAATAATAATTCATATTTTGCACAGCTTGTCCCCCACCACCTTTAATCAAATTATCTATTGCAGACAATATTATTATTTTATCTTTATATTTGCTATTACATACTGAAATTAAGCAATTATTAGTATTAATTACATCGTTAGTGCTTAAAAATGTATTTATTTTAGAAATTTTCACAAACTTATGACTTTTGTAATGATTGATTAAAACATTTTGAATTTTTCTTAAGGAAGCGCCTTTTTTTATATCAACATATATAGTGCTTAAAATTCCTCTAAACATTGGTGTTAAATGTGGTGTGAAATGAAATTTATTTTTTTTTCCAGTTTTCAAATCTAATTCTTGTTGAATTTCAGAATTATGTCTATGATTTGCAAGTCCATAAGCACTAAGTGACTCGTATAGATTTTTATTTTTATATTTTTTATGTACGCCTCTTCCAGCTCCTGAATAACCAGATTTAGAGTCTATGATAATTGTTTTGTTCTTAATTAGGTTTCTTTTTATTAATGGGATTAGTGGAATTAATACCGTAGTTGGATAACATCCAGGACAAGATATAATTTTAAATTTTTTTATTAATTTTCCACTTATTTCTGGAATAGAATAAATACTATCTTTAATTAGATTTGAGGCGCTATGTTTAATTTTATACCATTTTTCATATTCATTTTTAGTATTGAGTCTAAAATCAGCAGCAAGATCTATAAGTAGATTATTTTTGTTTAGATATTTTGATATAAATTGGGCTTCACCATTTGGAAGTGCTGTAAATATAATATCTACATCTGATAGGTATTTTTTGTTAAACTTGGATATCTTTGGTAGTTTAAACTTCTTTAAATCTTTATCATAAAAATCAATTTTTTTTCCAACTGATGAACTACCACATAAATATTTTATATTTATATGTTTGTGTTTACAAAGGAGCTTTGTTAACTGTAGTCCTATATATCCAGTTGCTCCACAAATAAGTACATTTTTCTTAAGCATAAATTAATATAACAGTTGAAAATTAAAAAGAAATTATCTTTTAGAGAATTGAAAGCTTCTTCTTGCTTTTGCTCTACCTGGTTTTTTTCTCTCAACAGATCTGGAGTCTCTGGTTGTAAGTTTTTCCTTACGTAGAGTTGATTTTAGTGTTTCATCGAATTTAAGCAGAGCCCTTGAAATACCATGTACTAATGCACCAGCTTGACCGGTTTGACCCCCTCCAACAACTTTAGATCTAACATCGTAATCAGTAGATTGATTTATTATTTCAAATGGTCTTAAAATTTGCATTTTGTGGTTTGCTCTAGGAAAATAATCATCAAGTGATTTTCCATTTACATAGAATTTCCCTGTACCTTTTTTTAACCAAACTTTAGCAACTGATTTTTTTCTTCTCCCTGTAGCATACTTGCTATCTTTAAAATCTAATTTTATCTTTGGTGATGAGGTTTGATTGTTTTCCATATTAATTTCTAACTATATTTTTCTCATTAAGTTTGCTGATTTCAATTACTTTTGGATTTTGTGCACTATGAGGATGGTCTGCTCCAGAGTAAATCTTAAGCTTTGACAATTGTTTTTTAGCAAGAGCACCGGATGGTAACATTCTTTTGACAGCTAATTTTAAAACTTCACCAGGCTTTTTCTCACTTAATTTTTCAGGAGTTATTTCCTTTATTCCTCCAGGATAACCAGTGTGTCTATAGTACTTTTTGTTTTGAAATTTATTTCCAGTAAATTTTATTTGGTCAACATTTTTAACAACAACAAAATCGCCATGATCCATGTGAGGAGTATATTTTGTTTTATTTTTACCTCTTATAATTTTTGATACAACTGTAGCAAGTCTACCCACTACGGCACCTGTAGCGTCAATTTCAAACCACTCGCTATTTATCTCATCTTTTTTAACAAATTTTGTCATGAATGCGGGATTAATACTTATAATTACATATATTGTCAATTTATTATATTTTTTTAGGACTTAATGGTTGATTGAATTATGAGCATTTATTAGTAATAATGACCTCTTTAAAAAGGAATTCTCTAAGCTAATAATTAAAGGAGCCAAATGAGTGATAAAAAAAAAGAATTAAAACCAAATACTTATAAATTTGATACGTTAAGTCTACACGCTGGTTATCAGCCACATAAAAATGCTGGCTCAAGACAGGTGCCAATTTACCAAACTACATCATACTTGTTTGATGATGTTGACCATGCTGCTGCT
Source organism: uncultured Pelagibacteraceae bacterium (assembly GCA_902545635.1). GTDB lineage: Bacteria > Pseudomonadota > Alphaproteobacteria > Pelagibacterales > Pelagibacteraceae > Pelagibacter. The sequence goes on from CACCGT010000018.1 coordinate 11,308, forward strand.
CTCTTTAATTTAGAAAGAGGTGGTCATATATATAGCAGAATTTCAAATCCAACAGTTGGGGTGTTAGAAGAGAGAGTTGCCTCACTTGAAGGAGGCACAGCTGCATTAGCTACATCTTCAGGAATGAGTGCAATATTTTTAGCAGTAATGACATTATGTGAAGCAGGTGATCACTTAGTTGTATCATCACAATTATATGGAGGTACTGTAAATTTATTTAGATTAACGTTACCTAAATTTGGTATTAAATGTACTTTTGTTAAACCAAGAGACACAGAAGGTTTTAAAAAAGCAATTCAAAAAAACACTAAAGGAATTTTTGGAGAGTTAGTTGGCAACCCAGGTAATGAGATAATGAACATGCCTGAAATTGCTAAAATTGCTCATGAGGCAGGTATACCATTAATGGTTGATGCAACTTATCAAACT
>CACCGT010000019.1 GCA_902545635.1 uncultured Pelagibacteraceae bacterium
TTTTTTTTTATAAATTTATTTGAAAAAGAAGAGATAGAATTGTTAAGAAGTCATGGAATAAACAATCTTAAAATTACTGCTATAATTTCACTAGTATCACTTCTTATAGGTATACTTTTAATAGTAATTTATTATTCATTTTCAGCAAATTTGAAAAGTTTATATCTGAATATTAAATACAAGTATTCCGACACAGGTAATCATTTAGCAATAGTAAATGAAGATGGACTTTGGATTAAAGAAAAAAATAAAAGTGGAAATAGGATATTCATTATAAATGCCGCAGGATATAAAAAAAATAAGTTAGAAAATATTAAAATAGCAGAATTAAATAAGGATTATAAACTAATAAATACTATAATTTCTAAACAAGCTGATATTACAAATAAAATATGGAATTTAGAAGATGTAAAAATTTATTCTAGTATAAAAAAAAATAAATCATTTTTAAATTATAATTATGAATCATCTTTCAATAGCAAAATTATTTCAAATTTATATTCCAACTTGAGTTCTTTAAATATTTTACAGTTAATAAAATTAGAGGAAAACTATGAGTCTATCGGATATTCTGCTACAGAAGTGAAATTGCATCTTCACAAAATATATAGTTTGCCATTATACCTTGCTTTAACCGTAATAATTGGCTCTTTGTTAATGTTCAAGTTTAATTTCATAAAATCTAAGTTTTTCTTAATAGTAATTGGAGTATTGGTTTCAGTTGTTTTTTACTATATTAACTATTTTTCAATATTGTTTGGAAAAAATGAAACTGTGCCAGTGTTAATATCAGTTTGGTTACCCCAAGTAATAATGTTTTTAATATGCGCAATAGGATTAACAAAACTTAATGAAACTTAAATTAAAAATTTTTATTTCAGTTTTATTTTCGATTTATATTTGCAGTCAAGCTCAAGCAAATAATATTTTTTTTGACTCGAAAAATATTAAAATTGAAAATGATGGAAATATTATTTACTCAACCTACGGAACAGCAAAAGTGCCAGATGAAGATATAATAATTAAGGGTGATAAATCTATATATAATAAATTAATTTCTGAGTTAGTAATAATTGATAATGTAGAATTTTATGACAACTTAAATGATATTTTTATCAAAAGTGAAAAAGCCATATATAATCAAATAAACAATACTATTCTTACAGAGGGGAAGACATACTTCAAAATTGAAAATAAGTATGAAATTAATTCTAAAAATGTTTTGTATGATAGAAATTTAATGATGATTTCTAGTAAAACAAATACTTCCGTTTATGATGATATAAATAATGTGTATAATTTTATTGATGGTTTTAATTTTGATCAATTAAATGAAGTTATATCTTCAAAAAAAACAAATATTATAGACAATAATAATAATAGCTATACTTTTGAAAAGGCAAAAGTAAATTTAAAAACAAGAGAATTAGTTGGAAAAGAGGTGCATGTTGATTTTATTGACAATTTTTTTGGTAATGAAGATAACGATCCATTACTTAAAGGAAAGTCTACTATCTCAAACAATGAAAAAACAACTATTCAAAAAGCTGTGTTTAGCACATGCAATACTGATAATAAAAAATGCAGAGGTTGGGAATTACAAAGTGAAGAATTTAAACACAATAAAATTGAGAAATTATTTGAATATACGAACTCATGGTTAAAAGTATTTGATAAAAAAGTATTTTTTCTTCCATATTTTAATCACCCAGACCCGTCAGTTAAAAGAAAATCTGGATTTTTAACACCAGTATATTCAAGCTCAGATAATTTAGGTAAAGCAATTAATATTCCATATTTCTATGTTTTGTCAGATTCAAGAGATATGACATTTAATCCAAGACTTTATTCTGATAACGATTTTATCCTTCAATCAGAGTACAGACAAGCTTTTAAAAACTCAGATTTGGTAGCTGATTTTAGTTTCAATAGAGATGAAAAAAAAACTAATACGCATGCATTTATTGATTTGAAAGGAGAAATTAATAATCAAACATCATACGAATTAGAATTACAGAATGTTACAAATGACAATTATTTAAAAATTCATGATTTTAAAGGAATAACAGACACAAATTCACTGATGTCAAAGATAAATACAAGCTCATTAACTTCTTTTTTAAAAGTGATGAATGAAATTGATGAAGATACAAGGTTAACAACTTCTGTAAGAATGTATGAAAATTTAGCAGTTAGTAATAAAAATGATAAATATCAATATATATTTCCTGATTTTTCTTTTTATAAAAATATAGATTTAGCAGATGATTATAATGGAAACTTTACTTTTGGTTCTTCAGGTTATCAAAAATTATATGATACAAATATTTATGAAGCACAGGTAAATAATGATTTTAATTTTTCATCCTTTGATTACATTAATACAGGTCTTGTAACAAATTATTCTTTTTTGCTTAAAAATTTTAATACTTACTCAGAAAACTCATCTGTGTTTGACAATAATGCAGATCATGAACTTTTTGGAACATTTATTTTGAATTCAGAGTTTCCCTTAAGGAAAAAAAATGATGATTCTTCAAATTATATAAAACCTAAAGTGCAATTTAAATTCAGTCCTACAAATGGTAAAGATATATCTTCTGATACTGTTAGACTTAAATATGATAATTTATTTTCATCAAATAGAATTGGTAGAACTGACATGGTTGAGGAAGGAAAATCTTTAACAGTAGGAGTTGAATTTGAAAAACAAAACTTGTCAAACGAAAAAATTTATGGGCTTAATATAGGAAATGTAATAAAAGATAAGAAGAATTCCTCTATGCCTTCAAGAGCAAAACTTGATCAAACCAGGTCTGATTTGGTAGGAAATTTTTATTACAAACCAAACGAAATTATAAATTTAGAATATAAATTTTCTTATGACAGAGATTTAGATTTTTCAAACTACGATTCAATTAGAGCTCAATTTGGTAGTAATAATTTTATAACTAAATTTGATTACATCACTGAGAATCATGAAATAGGTGATAGTGAAACAATTTCTAATGAAACTATAATTAAATTTAATCCTGAGCATTCAATTCAATTTAATACCTCAAAAGATCTTAAAGAGGATTTTACAGGAAATTACAGATTAGCTTATGAATATGAAACTGATTGTTTATTCGCAACTTTTCAATATGAGAAAAAATTTTTCAGGGATGGAAATTTAGTGCCTGACGAAAGTTTGCTTTTTTTAATCAAGTTTATACCTTTTGCTGAACTACGTGGATCAGCAAATACATTATTTGAAAAATAAATGATAAAAGCAAAATTTATTTTTTCTTTAATTTTTTTAATATTTTATAAATCTCTAGTTTTAAGTGCAGATATAGAAATTAAAATCAAAGTTCAAAATAAAATAATTACAAATATAGATATAGAGCAAGAAAAAAAGTATTTAAAATTTTTGAACCCTAAACTTAACGAATTAGAAAATAGTAGATTGGATGAAATTGCTAGAAATTCTTTAATAACTCTTATTATAAAAGAACAGGAACTAAATAAATTTTTTGATATTAATAACGAAGAAGAAAACATCGACTTTATAGAGAAAAACTTTTTGCTAAGAAAAAATATTCAGAATAAAGAAGAATATTTAAATATTTTGAAATCTAAAAATTTGGACTATAAAAATATAAGAAATAAATTACTGATTGAGGGATTGTGGAACCGATACATTTATTCAAAATATTTTAAAAACATAAAAATAAATAAAGATGATTTAAGAAAGAATATAATTAAAAAATTCAAAGAAAATAAAAAAAAATATGAATATAACCTTTCTGAAATAATGATCCCTAATGATACAAAAGAGAATTTAAATGCAACTATATTGAAAATTAATAAAAGTATCATCGAAGTGGGATTTGAAAATACTGCTAATATTTTTAGTATCTCAAACACAGCAAAAAATGGTGGAATGATAGGCTGGGTAAATGAAATACAGATTACAGATACAATAAGTCAATATATAAATAAACTTAAAATTGAAGATGTTAGTCAACCAATACAAATTCCAAATGGATATCTTTTAATAAAGTTAAATAATAAAAGAGAACTTAAGGAAAATATCGATGTAGAGTCTGAACTAGAAAACCTTATAAAGAAAGAAACTAATAGACAGTTAAATGACTTCTCACTAATCCTTTATAAAAGATTAAAAAAAAATATAGAGATTCATGAATTCTAGAGTAATTTTAATTGTGCATGGTGAGCCAAATAGCACATTTACAGAGATTTTATTAAAATATTTTAAATATTTAAAAAAAAAAAATAAAAATAAAATTGTATTTATTGGCTGTAAAAAATTATTTCAAAAGCAAATGAAAGAATTAAATTACAAATTTAAATTGAATGAGATAAAAAATATTGACGATACAGTTTTATCATCGATTAATATAATCAATGTAGATTATAAATTTAAAAAAACATTCTCTAAAATCAAAAGTTCGTCAAACAGATATATAGAAAAATGTTTTGATTTAGCTATAAAATTGATCAAATCACATAAATTAAATAAATTAATAAACGGACCTGTATCAAAAACACATTTTTTAAAGAAAAAATTTCCGGGTATTACAGAGTATGTTGGTAATAAAACTAATTCTAAAGAACAAGTAATGCTTATTTACAATAAAAAAATTGCTGTTTCACCATTAACAACGCACATACCATTAAAAAATGTTAATAAGTACATTAAGAAAGAAAAAATAATTAATAATGTAAAAATAATTAATAATTTTTATAAAACTAAGCTTAAAAAGTTTCCAAAAATCGCCTTACTAGGCTTAAATCCACATTGTGAAACCATAGACAAAATAAGCGAGGAAAATGCTGAGATCATTCCTGCGATAAAATATATGATAAAAAATAAAATTAAAGTTGAAGGACCATTTCCAGCTGATACCTTTTTTTTAGAAAAAAACTTAAAAAAATTTGATGTTGTTATTGGAATGTATCATGATCAAGTTCTTACTCCAATCAAAACATTATTTAATTTTGATGCAATTAATGTAACTTTAGGCTTACCTTTTACAAAAGTTACCCCCGATCATGGCCCAAATCAAGAAATGATTGGTAAAAATAAATCCGACCCCTCTTCTATTTTTTTAGCAATCGATTTTTTAAATAAAATAAAATGAACTTTATAAAAAAAAAAAGTTTAGGACAAAACTTTTTAATTAATCAAAAGATCGTAGAAAATATTGTCAAAATTGGAGAAATTAACAGCAAAGATGTAATTATTGATGTGCCAGTTAAAAAAATATTTAATTTATGCGATTTTAAAAAAAAATTTTTTTTAGGTTCTATTATTAAACTTGCGCTTATCAAAGAAATTATGAGCGTATAAAGTGGCAGAACAATTCTCTTATATAGTTCTTCTACAATTGATTTTACTGTTCTAGTATTACAATTTTCTATTTCAGAATCATTAATCCTTATATTTTTGTCAAAATTATCTTTTGAAATATTTCTTAGGCATTCAAATAGTTGTAATGTATTCAACTCTTGAATTTTAGATCTAGTAACAGTTTTTGTTGAAAAATTAGAGAGATCATAATCTGTCTCAGAAAAATTGATAGTAAAAGTGTTGTCTTTGTTTATGTTTGTGATTCCACCATCATAAAGTCTTAAGAAATATTTATTATTTTTTTTAAAAATTTTACCACTTTCAGAAATAATTATCTTTGAGTTATTATTTTTTAATTTTTCATTAATGTAAATTTTTTTTAAATCACCATTTTCGCTATATTCTTCAACAAATATTGTTAGATTTTTTACAACATTGATAAATTTTTTTTCTGAAATTAATTTTGGAAGAAAATCTATATTTGACTCTTTTATTAAAACTCTTCCTAAATTTTGCGTATGCGGAACTATAAATAGGTTGAGACCAAGTTGCAAAATAAGAAACAACACCGAAAATCTTAGAATAAAATTGATTAACTGAATTTTTTTAATTCCGTTGTTCCAAAAAACAATTAACTCATTAGAGTTGCTATATTTGTTAATTACATAGAATATAGAAATAAAAAAAACAAATATAATAGTTTTGCTAAATATTTTTGGTAAATTTAATGTTACATAATAAAAATAAATACTTAAACTATGACCATCATCAGAAACGAGGTCTAAAAAGTTGACTGCTTGTATTATCCATACTATAAAAGTAACACTAAAAGAAGATATTATAAAAAAATTAACAATATCCAGAGAAAATTTACGAAATATTAATTTATCCATTGAAATTCTTATTTTAATAAATATACAACATTATCTAATAAAAATTTCAAAAAAATGAAGCTAAATTTAAATTTTGTAAATAAAGTCCCTAAAATTGCAAAGGATAACGAGATTATTCTTCTAACCCAAAAAATTATAAAAAGTAAAGAGATTAAACAATTAGCAAAATCAATTTTTAATAATAAACTTTTTTCTGAGGGGAATTTTCTTGCAAAAGATTATAACAACAAAAGCTATGTATTCGTTAATTGTACAAAATCAAAAGTTTCCTTAGATTTTGAAAAACTTGGTTCAAAATTATTTGTTTTTTTAAAGGAAAATAAAAAAGAGAATTCATTTATAAATGTAGAAAATAATTTTTTTACTAATGTACAATTAGAAAAGTTTCTTCACGGAGCACAACTTAAGTCATATAATTTTAATCTTTATAAAACTGATAAGAAAAAAAATGTTAATATAAATTTAAGTGTTGTTGGGAGTAAAACTAAACGAAAAAATTTATTAAGAAATAAATTAAATGCTCTTTTGGAAGGGGTTTTTCTAACTAGAGATTTGGTTTCTGAACCTGGTAATATTTTGCACCCAGATGAATATGCAAAGAGAATTGTTAAATTAAGAAAGTTTGGATTAAAAGTAACAGTATATGACCAAAAGAGATTAAAAAAATTAGGTTTTAACGCATTACTCGGTGTCGGACAAGGAAGTATCAGAGGTTCTTATATGGTAACAATAGAGTGGAATGGAAATAAAAATAAATCAAAACCTTTAGCCTTCGTTGGGAAAGGTGTTTGTTTTGATACTGGTGGAATTTCACTCAAACCTGCAAAATTTATGGAAGACATGACATATGATATGGCGGGTTCAGCAACTGTAGTTGGTCTTATGAAAACTCTAGCTTTAAGGAAATCTAAAATTAATGCAGTTGGAGTAGTTGGATTAGTTGAAAATATGCCAGGAGCCAATGCACAAAGACCTGGAGATATTGTTAAATCTTATAGCGGACAAACAATCGAAGTTTTAAATACAGATGCTGAAGGAAGACTAGTTTTAGCAGATGCACTTACATATACCGAAGAGAAATTTAAACCAAGTCTAATTATAGACTTAGCAACATTAACTGGAGCAATAATTGTTGCGCTTGGATCTGAATATGCTGGGCTTTGGTCAAATAATAAAAAATTGTCTAAACAACTTTTTGATGCTGGAGAGCATGTAGAAGAAAAAGTGTGGGAAATGCCGCTTCATGAGAATTATAACAAATTAATGAATTCAAATAATGCTGATATGCAAAATATTAATTATGTTGGAGGAGCTGGATCAACAACTGCAGCTCAATTTTTACAAAGATTTATAATTAATAAAACACCTTGGGCGCACTTAGATATTGCTGGAATGGCTTTTTCTAAATATGCTGGAGCACTCAATTCTGGTGGCGCAACTGGATATGGTGTTAGATTATTAAACAAATTTATAGAGGAGAATTATGAGTAATATTGAACAAACATTATCAATAATTAAGCCAGATGCTGTTGAAAGAAATTTGCAAGATCAGATTAAAAATGAATTTAAAAATAATGGATTTAAAATTTTAAAGGAAAAAAAAATTCATATTTCTAAAGAAGAAGCTGAAAAGTTTTATAAAGTTCATGAGTCTAAACCATTTTATAATGATTTGTGTGCTTACTTATCTTCTGGACCAATTGTTGTAATGAATCTTCAAAAAGACAATGCTGTTATAGAAAATAGAAAATTGATGGGAGCAACTAACCCTAAAGATGCAGAAGAAGGAACGCTTCGAAAAAAATATGGTATTTCAATTGATAAAAATTCTGTTCATGGATCAGATAGTATTGAAAATGCTAAAATAGAGTTAGATTTTTTTTTTAAAGATTAGTTAAAAACTTATCAACAGCTTTTGGATAAATTTCATGTTCAATTTTTAGCACTTTTTTTTCTAAACTTCTTACATTATCTGATTTTAGGATTTTCACCTTCTTTTGTAAAATAACTTTACCTGAATCTAACTTTTCTGTTACTTTATGAATTGATGCTCCTGCGAATCGATCCTTATTTTTAATTGCTCTCTCATGTGTATTTAGCCCTTTATACTTTGGTAAAAGTGATGGATGAATATTTAAAATTGGTTTAGAAAATTTTTTTATAAAATTACCTGACAAGATTTTCATAAATCCAGCCAAACAAATTAAATCTATATTAAATTTCTCTAGTAACTTAAGAGATTTATTTTCAAAATTTGATTTATTTTTATTTCCATAAATTTTTATTTTAGATCTAGATGCATATTTTAGCCCCTCAGCATCTGGATTGTTTGAAATAACTAATATAATTTTAATTAAAGAATTCTTTTTTTTTGAGTATTTTATTAAAGATTTTAAGTTACTACCTCTTCCACTAATAAAGACAGCGGTTTTTTTTTTACCAGGATATGTTTCCACTTAATTTTACTTTTTTTGAATTTTTAACTATTTTTCCAATTATATAAGGTTTAAATTTTTTTCCAAAATATTTACTTACTGAATTTAAATTTTTAGGATTTGTCACTAAACAAAAACCTACACCACAATTAAAGGTCTTTAACATTTCTTTCTCAGTTACACCCATTTTATATAACCATCTAAAAATTTTTAATGTTTTAACTCTTTTAAGATCTATTTTAGCACATAAATTTTTTGGTATAATTCTTTGAATATTATCCACTAGACCTCCACCAGTTATGTTTGCACATCCATTTATTAAATTCTTTTCATTAATAAGAGATAATTCTTTTACATAAATTTTAGTTGGTCTAATTAATTCTTCTTTGAGAAATTTGCTTTTTTTTAAATTTATTTTTTTCTTTTTTAAAAGATATCTCACTAAGGAATAACCGTTAGAATGAAGTCCATTAGAAGGTACAGATAAAATAAGATCATTATTTCTAATTTTTTTATTAAGTATTTTTTTTTTTTCAACAAGACCAACAGCAAAACCTGCTATATCAAATTTCCCTTTAGTATATGTTCCCGGCATTTCAGCAGTTTCTCCACCTACTAATTTGCAACCAGCAATATCACATCCCTTAACAATTCCTCTAACTAAATGCTTTAATTTTTTCAAATTAATTTTGCCAATAGAAATGTAGTCTAAGAATAAATAAGGCTTCGCTCCTTGAACGACCAAATCATTTACACACATCGCAACCAAATCTATTCCAATTGTATCAAATTTATTTAGATCATTTGCAATCTCAATTTTTGTTCCAACTCCATCAGTGCTAGTAACAATGTGAGGGTCTTTTAGTTGTCTAGGTATTGGAGAGATTGCTCCAAAGCCTCCTATATTCTTAAAATCACCACTTTTGTTTGATTTTCTTGCTAGTGAACTGATGAACTTAACGAAACTATCTGCTTTTGGAATATTAACTCCGCTTTTACTGTATGTTAATTTATTTGATGCCATATAAAAAAGTTATGTATTTTTTTAAAAAAAATATATCAAATTGTTTATATATATTTTTCATATTTTTAACCTTTAATTTTATAGAGTTTTCCACAAAGGAAGTGTTTGCTAAAACTTTTGTTGTTTCAAAAATTGAAGTTGAGGAAAAATATAATCTTAGTTTTAATAAACTAAAAGTTATGGATAGAGGCTTTAAAAAAGCATTTCAAGATATCTCTCAAATGGTACTTGAGAGAAAAGATCTTGATAAAATTAAAAATACAACAATAAAAGACATAAAAAAATTAATCGAAAACTTTTCGATATTAGATGAAAAATTTATAAACCAAAAATATAAAAGTATTATGGAGGTAGAATTTAATAGAAAAAAATTAATTAAATTCTTAGATTCTAAAAATATATCTATTTCATTACCAAAAAAAATTAACGTTTTGTTTATACCAGTTATAATTGATTTAGAAACAAATAATTTTAACTATTTAGATAAAAATATTTTTGCA
>CACCGT010000020.1 GCA_902545635.1 uncultured Pelagibacteraceae bacterium
AATTTAAATCAAAATCTAACAAAATATTAGAAAAAATAGAAAAAATTGAGAATTTACAGAAAATTAATGAGAAAAAAATTGAAAAAAATCAAGAATTAAAAAAAGAGAAAAAATCAAATTTTAAAATTAAAAAATTTAAAAAAAGAAAAAGTTTTAAAAAGAAAAACTAAATTAAACCCTTTTTAGTTGTAGATGCAGATCCAATAAAATTAGTCTTCATTCTTCCAGACAAAAAAGATTTTCTTCCAGATCTTACTGCAAATTTCATAGCTTCTGCCATCATTGCGGGGTCTTTAGCTTTTGCAATTGCTGTATTAATCAAAACAGCATCACAACCCATTTCCATCGCTTGCACCGCATCCGAAGCTTGACCTATTCCTGCATCAATTATCAAAGGAACTTTAGTTTGATTTCTTAAAATTTTAATATTAGTTTTATTTTGGATTCCCAAACCAGATCCAATTGGTGCAGCTAGTGGCATAATAGCCGAGGCTCCTGCATTTTCTAACCTTTTACACATTAATGGATCATCATTACAATAAACCAGCACTTTAAACCCTTCTCTAGTTAAAACCTCGGTTGATTTTAAAGTTTCAATCATATCTGGAAATAAGTTTTTTTTATCTCCAAGTACCTCGAGTTTAACTATTTTCCACCCACCTATTTCTCTAGCAAGTCTCAATGTGCGTAAAGCATCTTTTGAAGTAAAACATCCGGCTGTATTTGGTAAATACATTATCTTTTTTGGATCAATGTAATCCATCAATAAAGGTTTAGATCGATCAGATATATTTACTCTTCTGACGGCGACTGTAACAATTTCAGCACCAGAAATTTTGATTGCTTTTGAACACTCCAGCATATTTTTATATTTTCCAGTACCAACTATAAGCCTGGACTTAAATTTTTTGTTTGCAATTTTTAAAATATCAGATTTCATTAACCTCCACCTATAAAATGAACAATTTCAATTTTATCTTTATTTTTTAAAAATATTTTACTTAGTTTTTTTTTATTAACTATTTCCTGGTTTAATTCTATTGCAACTTTATCGATTGGTGTTTTTAACTTTATAAGAAGATTTTTTAAAGAAAATTTTAGATTTACTGTCAAAACTCTGCCATTGACTACTATTTTTATTTTATTTTTTTTATTCATATAATATAAGTTTTTAATGAGTAAAATAATAATTATTAATGGCCCTAATCTTAATCTATTAGGTGAAAGAGAACAAACTCAATATGGTAGCAAAGATTACAAATATCTAGAAGAAATTTGTAAAAATAGAGCAAAAGAATTAAATATCGATGTAGATATTAAACAATCAAATATTGAAGGAGAAATTGTAAATATTATACAAGATGCCAGGAAAAGTTATGACGGGATCATAATAAATGCTGCAGGGTATAGCCACACATCTGTTGCAATACGAGACTCCTTAAGTATTTTTAAAAAACCCATTATAGAGCTACATATATCAAATATTTATAAAAGAGAGGATTTTAGACATAAGTCTCTCATTAGCGCTGTGGTTACTGGTTTAATTTGTGGACTAGGTGTAAATGGCTATATTTTAGCCATAAATTCCATGCATGAGATATTAAAAAATGAAAATTAATAAAAATATTATAAAAGAATTAAATGATTATTTAGAAGAATTTAATCTTTCTGAAATTGAATACACAGAAAAAGATATAAAGGTAAAAGTTTCAAAATCTAGATTATCTAAAAATATTGAAACGTCTTTGCCAGTAATCGAAAGCAAAGCCAAAAAAGATGAAATTTCAACTGATAAATCAAAAAAAATAACATCACCCATAATTGGAACAGCTTATCTTGCACCAGAACCTGGAGGTAAAAAATTTATTGAGGTTGGTCAAAAAATAAAAAAGGGTGATACTATTATGATTGTTGAGGCGATGAAAACCATGAACCATGTTCCAAGTCCCGTAGATGGATTGATTAAGGAGATAAGCGTTGAAGATGGTCAACCAGTTGAGTATGGTCAGACAATTGCTATTCTTGATTAAAATTAATGTTTAAAAAAATATTAATAGCTAACAGAGGTGAAATAGCCGTTAGAATAATTAGAGCTTGTAAAGAATGGGGAATTGCTACAGTAGCGATACATTCAGACGTTGATAGAGATAGCATGCATGTAAGGTTAGCAGATGAAAGTATTTGTGTGGGCCCACACCAACCAACACAAAGTTATTTAAATATTCCTGCTATTATGTCAGCCATTGAACTAACTGGATCTGAGGCTGTTCATCCAGGATATGGTTTTCTATCAGAAAATTTTGAATTCGCAAAAATTTTAGAAACAAATAATATTAAATTTATTGGCCCATCATCTAATTTAATAAAAATGATGGGTGATAAAATCGAGGCAAAAAAGGTAGCAAAACAATATGGATTGCCAGTAATTGAAGGCTCAGATGGAGGAGTAAAAGATATTAAAGATGCAAAAACAATATGCGAAAAAGTTGGTTTTCCTGTTTTAATAAAAGCAGCTGGTGGTGGCGGAGGGAAGGGAATGAAAATAGTCGATAAAATTGAAGATTTTGAAAACCTTTTTTTAACTGCAAAACAAGAAGCAAAAAAATTTTTTGGTAATGATGAAGTTTATATAGAAAAATTCTTCCAAAACCCTAGACATATAGAAGTACAAATCTTATCGGGTAAAAATAGAACTGTACACCTTCATGAAAGAGATTGTTCAGTCCAAAGGAGACATCAAAAATTGATAGAGGAAACTCCTAGCCCCATTCTAGACAACAGTATTAGAAAAGATTTATTTGAAAAAACTGTTAACATGGTTAGTAAAATTGGTTATGAGGGAGCTGGAACAATAGAATATATATATGAGGATGGTAAATTTTATTTTCTTGAAATGAATACAAGGGTTCAGGTAGAACATCCTGTCACTGAAATGGTTACTGGTATTGATATTATAAAAGAGCAAATATGGATTGCTTTTTCAGGTAATACAGCATTAAAACAAAGTGACATAAATCCACGAGGCCACGCTATTGAATGTAGAATTAACGCTGAAGATCCAAGTAATAATTTTCAACCATCTCCAGGTATAATAGGTATGTGTCATCAACCATCAGGTTTTAGAACAAGGGTTGATGGTTCGATCTATCAAGGATATAAAATTACTCCTTACTATGATAGCATGGTATGCAAAGTCATCACACATGGAAGAAATAGAGAAGAAGCAATTCAAAGAATGTTGAGATCTTTAGATGAATTCGTAATTGAGGGTATAACTACTACAATCGATCTTCATAAAATATTATTAAATAACAAGAAATTTATAAATTCAGATTTTAATGTAAGTTGGCTTGATAACGAAAAAGTAATTTAACTATAGCATTTTTTAAGCCAAACATCATACACAGGATGATCAAATGGTCTTATTGATGGACTTGAAGCAAATGTCCAGTCATTAAATACAAATACCTTATCATTATCAATCATAGTTTTATCCGATACTTGCATATAAGCTGTGATTTCTGGGTCATCATCAAATTTTGAATTATAACATTTTAAAACTTTAATAATTAAGTTTTGGAAAGTAAATATTTCGCCAACTTGAATTTTTATGTCTGTGTTTTTTGAACTAACTTTATCAAGGACGCTTAACTCTACAATAGTCTCACTTTTTGGCATAACATCAGCAAAAGCGGTATTTGTTATCAGAATATAAAATAATATTGCTAATAAAAATTTAGCTTTTCCAACTTTTATATTTTTTTTTAACATTCTTAGTATATTTTTGGGGATGATAAGAATTATCTGATCCTGTTTGATTAGGTAAGTGTTTTTTCTGCCAGTCATATTTCTTTAATTCATGATCATTTTCTATTTTGTTTTTTATATAATGCATCCATGAGTACCATTCATGTGGAATTTTTGATGCCTCAACCTCTCCATTATATATCACCCACCTTCTGCCTGATTTACTTTCATAATATTTATTTCCGTTTTCATCTTTACCAACTAATTTTCCAGAAAAAAAGATTTGTAGTCGTGTACCTAATGTCTGCTGATTCCACCAAGTGAAGATTTGTTTGAATATTGTCAACATAATAAATTTATTTTTATTCAATTTTAAATTGTAAAAATTAGATTAGACTAAAATTTTAAATTTCTATATACATTATATCTTTAAGATTCAATTTATAAATAAATAAGGAATTAAATGGCAAAATTTTTGGTTGAGACATACTACACCTGTAGTTTTAAAGTAAGTCACTATCTAGATGATATAGATGAAAAAAATATACAAAACATTGAAAAAAGAGAAGATGGTAAATTTGAGATATTAGATATTAAATTAGATAGTAGAAAAACCAAAAATTTAGAAAAGATTCAAAAAGACAAGGTAAACGTCACTGAGAAAGATCTTCCGCAGCCTGAACAAAAAAATAGTTTAAAGATAAACCAAGAAACTTTTACAAGTAATGTCAAAGATAATAAAGGCAGAAGATTCAGTATGCCAGATAGAAGAAAGGGATATATTCAAAAAGCATCAATTGGAGACCATAAAGTTTATCTGCATACTGGTGAGTACGAGGATGGAAAAATAGGAGAAATATTTATTGATACAAGTAAAGAGGGTGAGCTTGTAAAAGCTACAATGAATAACTTTGCAATAGCCGTTTCTCTTGGTTTGCAATATGGAGTTCCTCTGGATGAATTTGTGAATGCATTTGTAGATACTAAATTTGAGCCTTCAGGGAAAGTTTTTGGAAACGACAGAATAATGAGTGCTACTTCAATTTTAGACTATATATTTAGAGAATTAGCAATATCATATCTTAATAGAGAGGATTTAGCTCATACTCCTTCAATTGGTGGATCTGATACTTTGGAAGATACACATATAGATGAAAACAATGAAGATAAAACTCAGTTCTTAAAACTGGTAAAAGATATTACTAGCAAGGGTTTCGTAAGAAGCAATTACAAAAAAAAATTTGTCGATTTATCGGATATAAGAATTAATCTAAAAGGCAAAAAGTAATTAATTTTTTTTTTTAAAAGTTAAATTCAACTCTTTTAATTGATCATCAGAAATTTCAGAAGGTGCATTCATCATCAGATCTTGCGCATTTTGATTCATAGGGAACATTGTCACTTCTCTAATATTTTTTTCATTAGCCAGGAGCATAACTATTCTATCAATCCCAGGCGCAATTCCACCATGTGGCGGGGCCCCATAACTTAACGCATTAATCATTCCACTAAATTTGCTGTTTACATCTTTTTGTGAGTACCCCACAACTTCAAACAATTTATACATTAAATCAGGAACATGATTTCTAATAGCTCCCGATGATAGTTCTATTCCATTACATACAATATCATATTGATATGCTTTCAGATTTAAAGGATTTGACAAATCTAATTTTTTTATATCCCCTTGTGGCATAGAAAAAGGATTATGACTAAATTTGATTTTTTTTGTAGTTTCGTCAACCTCATACATTGGATAATCAACTACCCAGCAAAATGAAAAACAATTATTATCAATTAAATTTAGATCCTCGGCTATTTTATTTCTTGCCATACTTAATATTTTCTCCACCTCCTCTTTCTTACCGCATGAAAGAAATAATGTATCACCAGTATTTGCATTAGTTTTTTTCATAATTTCTAATAATGAGTTCTCTGAAAAAAATTTTCCAATTGGTCCTTTTGCATTAATTTTATCTCCTTTTTCTAAAGAAAAATATGCAAGACCAGATGAGCCCTGGTCCTTTGCCCATTTATCAATCCCATCAAAGAAACTTCTAGGTTTATCTATAGTATTTTTTGTAACCAACGCTCTAACTATTGATCCATTTTTTATCAATTTTTTAAATATTTCAAAATTTACATCTTCTCTTCCAAATATATTTGTTAAATCTGATATTTCTAAGGGATTTCTTAAATCAGGTTTATCCGAACCATATTTAAGCATTGCATCTTCGTATTTAATTCTTGGAAATTTTTCATGAAGAATTTTTTTGTTACTGAATGTTTTAAACAATTTTAAAAACAATGTTTCAATAACTTCAAATATATCTTCTTGCTCAACAAAAGACATTTCGACATCAAGTTGATAGAATTCGCCAGGACTTCTATCCGCTCTTGCATCCTCATCTCTAAAACATGGTGCTATTTGAAAATATTTATCAAAACCCGATACCATAATAAGCTGTTTAAATTGCTGAGGGGCTTGTGGTAATGCATAAAATTTTCCTGGATTTAATCTGCTAGGTACAAGAAAATCTCTGGCTCCCTCTGGGCTAGATGAAGTTAAAATCGGGGTTTGAAATTCTAAAAAGCCTAGTTTTTGCATCTCATTTCTTATAAACGATATTACTTTTGATCTTAAAATTATATTTTGATGTATTTTTTTTCTTCTTAAATCTAAGAATCTATATTTGAGTCTTATTTCCTCAGAATATTCTTGATCAGAAAAGACTGGCATTGGTAATTCTTTTGTTTGTCCTAAAATATCTAAATTATAAATTTTGACCTCTATTTCACCAGTAGAAATATTTTTATTAATTGTTTCATTCGACCTTTCAATCACTAAACCTGATATTTTAATTACAGTCTCTAGTGGTAGTTTTTCAATTTTTTTAAAAATTTGATTGTTTTTGTCAACAACACATTGTGTAATTCCATAGTTATCTCTTAAATCAATAAATAAAAGATTTCCATGATCTCTTTTTTTGTTGATCCAGCCAGATAAAGAAATTTCTTTTTCTTTATAAGATATATTTAATTCTCCACAGGTATGTGTTCTATATTTTTTCAATTTCTAAAATCTCTTTTATAGTTTTTAAATTAATTGGTTTTTTTTTTTTTAAACTTAACTCGTCAATCTTATATATAAATTCATCAATTTTTCTATAAGATCTATCAATTCTGCTAATAATGAAATTTATAATTTTCTTTTCGATTTTAATCTGTCTATCAGAAAAATTCTTTAATATAATAGCAAAAAGTAATTCATCGTCTGGATTTTCAATTTCTGCATAAAGACAATTTTTTGATCTTGAGGTTAAATCAGGCAGTCTATATTTAATTTCATTTATTGGTTTTAATGAATTTATTAACAAATACTTACTATCTTGATCTATTAGATTAAAAATTGAATAAAGTATTTCTTCCTCATTACACTCCTCAAAATCATCAATAATTATACTTTCATATAATTTGATGCTTTTAAAAATTGAGTTATCAATCTCATTTCCCTTAATTAAAAATGCTTTAGATTTTAATTTAAAGATGTTTGCTAAATGACTCTTTCCAGAGAATTTTTCACCTGATATATTTACTATTCTTTTATCCCAGTCAGGCCATCTATAAATCAAATTGAATGCGCTCGAATTACTTTTCGATAAGTAAAAATCATGTTCATTAAAATTAGTTTTATAATCAAAGTCTAGAAGTAATTGATTTAATTCACTCATTTTATTTTCCAGTTGCTTGAGGATGTGTCAATACTAATATCGTAAGATAAAATATCTTTTAAAAATCTTTTAGGACTACTGCTGTAATAAACTTTATATATAATCATTTTACTACCAAACTTTTCAATATTATAGCTATTTACAAAATCTAAATTACTCAAAGCCTTTTCTAAATTTAATGACTTTTCTGTATTGTTTGATTCTAATGACAATCGGATTGGAACAGATGTAGATGGACTCATTTTATTAATAGATTTCCAATTATCTTCATATTCGTTTTTGATATTA
>CACCGT010000021.1 GCA_902545635.1 uncultured Pelagibacteraceae bacterium
GTCAAAAAGATATGATAATAGAGAAAGCTCGTAAAATATTTGGAAAAAAAATTATTGGAGTTACCTGTCACAATTCGATACGGCTTGCTAAAAAAGCCATCAAATCAAAGGCAACTTATATCGCATTTGGTGCTTTTTTTTCAACAAAAACAAAAAAAACAAAATTTCATGCTACAACTAAAGTATTAAAAAAAGTAAATAAATTAACTAATATCCCTATAGTTGCAATTGGTGGTATTAACTCTGCTAATTATAAAAAACTATTATTGAATAAAGCTAATTTTTTAGCTATCTCAGGTTACGTTTGGAATAATAAAAAGTATAAACCCTTAGAAGCTTTAGAGAGATTAAAATGAAAATAAATGCTGGAGAAATTAGAGTAGGAATGCTGCTTGAGTATAAAAATGATTTATGGCAAGTGTTAAAAACACAACATGTAAAGCCTGGTAAAGGTGGTGCATTTGCTCAGGTTGAAATGAAAAGTATAGGAAATAATACAAAATTAAACGAAAGATTTAGATCAAGTGAAACTGTTGAAAAAGCATCTTTAGATGAAATTGCTTACAATTACCTATATTCAGATGAAGAAAATTATTTTTTTATGGATCCTAAAACCTTTGAACAAATAGAAGTTAAAAAAGAAATAATAGGAGAAAAAGGGAAACTGCTAAGTGAAAATCTAGAGGTATCAGTAAGTTTTTATAATGAAAATCCTATTTCAGTGGAACTTCCAAATCAAGTAAAGTGCAAAATTGTTACAACAGATGCTGCTTTAAAGGGGCAAACAGTCTCTTCTTCTTATAAACCAGCAATACTTGATAACGGAATAAAAATACAAGTTCCACCATTTGTAGAAGCTGAAGATGAAATTATTTTAGATACCAGAACTTTGGAATATATAAAAAAAATATAATAAATGAACTCGATTTCTCCTCACTTAAATGTAATGATTAAAGCTTGTGAAAAAGCATCAAAAATTATAATTAGAGATTTTGGGGAAATAGAAAATTTACAAGTAGCAAAAAAAGGTCCAAGAGATTTTGTAACTAAAACTGATAAAAGAGTTGAAGAAATTTTAATTGAAGAGCTGACAAAAGCAAAAAAAAATTATTCTTTTCTCACTGAGGAAAGTGGTAAAATTGAAAATAATGATAAAAATAAAATTTGGATAGTTGACCCAATAGACGGAACTACTAATTTTTTACATGGAATTCCCCATTTTGCAATATCTGTGGCGCTTAAAATAGATGAGGAACTAAAATCTGCTTTAATTTTTGATCCAATAAAAAATGAGATATTTTTTGCTGAAAAAAATAACGGAGCTTATTATAACAATCATAGAATAAGAGTATCTAGTAAAAGTGATATAGAGGAATGTATATTTTCAACAGATCAGTATGGATTAAAGAGTGTTTATCCTAATTTAAACATGCGTTGCACTGGGTGTGCTGCGCTTGATATGGCATATGTTGGATCTGGAAGATTAGATGGTTTTTTTAATAATAATATTAATTTGTGGGATATTGCAGCTGGAATACTCATTGTTCAAGAAGCAGGAGGTTCAGTAAATGATATTAGTGGATATAATGATAATAGTATAAATATTAGGGTAGCAAGTAGCAGTATATATTACAAAATGATGGAAAAACTAGTCAACTTTTAATTGTTTTTGTTTATCTTTTTGTTATAAAGCCGCTATGAAAAAAAACTTACATCCTGATTACCATACTATCAAAGTTGAGATGACTGATGGAACTCAGTTTGAGACAAAATCAACTTGGGGTTCCGAAGGGGAGATACTTAAACTTGAAATAGACCCAAAATCTCACTCAGCTTGGACTGGTGGCAAACAAAAAATACTTGATAAAGGAAGGGTAAGTAAATTCAATAAGAAGTTTCAAAACTTTAGATCAGATAATAAATAATGAATAATGCCCCATTAATGCCTATGGCGACTGCTGTTTGGCTAGTTGAAAACACTGCTTTAACATTTAAACAAATAGCAGAATTTTGTAAATTGCACGAGGTTGAAATTCAAGGAATAGCTGATGGCGAAGTTGCAAAAGGGATTGTTGGTTATAACCCCATTATAGCTGGTCAAGTAACAAGAGAAGAGATAGAACTTTCATCTAAAGACTCTAATAGACCCTTAGCTTTAAGTATTAATGATATTGAAATAGAAAGTAATGACAAAAAATCAAAAAAATATATTCCTTTATCAAAAAGACAAGACAAACCAGACTCTGCTCTTTGGTTAATTAAACAACATTCAATCTTAAAAGACTCTCAAATAGCAAAATTAGTTGGAATAACTAAAAACTCAGTAACAGCAATAAAAAATAAAAGTTACTGGAATTTTAATAATTTGACTGCTAAAGACCCAGTGGCCATGGGTCTATTTACCCAAAAGGACCTTATAAAAGAACTTGAAAAAGCGGAGAGAAGAATAAAAAGAGAAAAAAAAGAAAAAGAAAAGGCAAATATTTCTTAGAGTAAATATGAAAAATAATAGACAAATAAAATATAAAGTGTTACCAAATCCACTTTTTGGAGGTATTTATTAAAATAGAGGTTAAAGATAACAATATTGAGCAAGCTTTGAGGGTTTTGAAAAGAAAACTTCAAAGAGATGGTTTTTTTAAGATTATTAAACTTAAAAATACCTACGAAAAACCATCTGAAAAGAAAAAAAGAATACTTCAAGAAAATATTAAAAGAGTAAAAAAATTAAATAAGCTAAAAAATAGAATTTAATTATCGCGGGGTGGAGCAGCCTGGTAGCTCGCAAGGCTCATAACCTTGAGGTCGGCGGTTCAAATCCGTCCCCCGCAACCAAATCTATAAATAAAACTTTGATTTTTTTGTATCCTTTAGAAAACCTTTAACAGTATCTATTGTTAGTTTATGGAAACTTTTTCCAAATTTTTCAATTTTTTCAATTAACAATGGTGGCACTGTAATTATCTGGCAACCTAAATCACGTGCCTGCAAATAATTGTAGGGTTCTCGCGTGCTAGCCCATAAAATTTCTACATTTTTAAATTTTTTTGAAATTTTAATACTTTTTTTAAACTGAGGAATTGGGTCTTTTCCAGCATCTGCCATTCGACCTGCAAATATCGAAATAATGACTTTAGATTTTTTATCAATATTTTCTAAAATTTTTTGGGTCTGTTTTGCAGTATATACTGCTGTAATATTCAACTTTATTTTATTTCTATTTAAAGTTTTAATTACTTTACCCATAAATTTTCCTTTTGAATTTGTAACTGGAACTTTAACATAAACATTTTTACCCCATTTGCTGATTTTGTTTCCTTGTAAAATCATATTTTTAATATCATCAGCAAAAACTTCACAAGACACAGGTTTTTTAGTTATTTTAAGAATTTTTTTTGAGTATTTTGCATAATTCATCGCACCAGCTTTTCTCATTAAGCTTGGGTTAGTTGTAAAACCTTTTACTATTCTTTTTTTGTTAAACCTAGTAATTAGGTTTATGTCGGCAATATCACAAAATATTTTTGTCAATTATAAACTCTTAACTATTTCTTCAGTCATTTTTTTTGCATCAGCAAATAACATCAGGGTATTGTCTCTATAAAAAAGATCATTATCGATACCTGCATATCCTGGTGACAAACTTCTTTTTACAAATAAGACCGATTTACTTTTTTCAACATCTAATACTGGCATACCATATATGGGACTTTGAGGATCAGATTTTGCTACAGGATTTGTAACATCATTTGCACCAATTACGTATGCTACATCACAATTAGCAAAATCATTATTAATTTCCTCTAGTTCAAAAACCTCATCATATGGTACGTTGGCTTCAGCTAATAAAACATTCATGTGTCCTGGCATTCTTCCGGCAACTGGGTGAATAGCATAAGATACTTTAACTCCGTTTTTTTTTAAAGCGTCTACCATCTCTCTTAAAGCATGTTGAGCTTGTGCAACCGCCATTCCATATCCAGGAACAATTATGACTGAGGATGCATTTTTCATTAAAAAAGCAGCATCATCTGCATTTCCATTTTTTACAGGTTTTTGTTCTAAATCTTTAGAGTTTGCGGCTTGTTCAGTTGCACCCCAACCACCAAGTATTACGTTAAAAAATGATCTATTCATACCTTTGCACATTATGTAAGAAAGAATTGCTCCGGAAGATCCAACTAAAGCTCCAGTAATAATTAACGCTGAATTTTCTAATGTGAAACCTATTCCAGCTGCTGCCCAACCAGAGTAAGAATTCAACATTGAAATCACAACAGGCATGTCTGCCCCTCCAATTGGTATTATTAATAAAACTCCAACAACAAAAGATATAATTACAATAGACCAAAATACATTAGATAGTTGAGATATACATAAGTAATAAATCAAAAGTATAATTGTTATGCCTAATATTAAATTTATTAAATGCTGGCCTTTAAATGTTATTGGAGAACCAGACATTATTCCTCTTAATTTTAAAAAAGCAATAATTGATCCTGAAAAAGTTATTGCACCAATAGCTGCACCAAGAGACATTTCAATCAAACTAGCAAGCTTTATATTTCCAACATCTCCTAGGCCAAATGCAATTGGTTTTAGGAAAGCTGAAATGGCAACAAAAACAGCAGCAAGACCAACAAGACTGTGAAAACCCGCAACAAGTTCAGGCATAGCTGTCATTGGTATTTTAAAAGCAATAAAAGCTCCAATAGATCCACCTATTAAAAGAAAAACCATTACATAAACAAATCCTGGTCCAAAATTTCCTATCGATAAAAATGTTACGATAATTGAAATTAACATACCAAAAATACCAAAATAATTTCCTTGTCTTGACGTTTCTGGTGAAGATAAGCCTCTTAGAGCCAATATAAATAAAATCCCTGAAATTAAATAAAATATTGCTGATAAATTAGCTGACATAATTATTTTTTCTTCTTTTTATACATCTGCAACATTCTTTGGGTTACTAGAAAGCCACCAAAAATGTTAACTGCGGCTAAAATTATTGCAAGAAAACCAAAAATATTTGATGTTTCAAAGATTTTTTCTGAAGATCCTGCTAAAGCTGCGATGATAGCTCCTACAATTATTACTGAGGATATAGCATTTGTGACTGACATCAAAGGTGTATGTAGTGATGGAGTAACACTCCATACGACATAATACCCAACAAAAATTGATAAAATAAATATACTTAGTCTAAATATAAAAGGATCTATTTCCATCATGTAATCATTGTTTTCTTTATTATTTCATCTTCTAAATTTATTTCAAAGGATTTTTTTTCTTTATTGAATAAGTTACTTACAAAATTAAACATATTTTTTGCATAAAGATTTGAAGCTGAGGTTGGGAGTTTATTTAAAATATTTGCCTCTCCCATTATTTTTACACCATTGTTATCAACAACTTCATTGACCTTTGTTAATTCAGAGTTTCCACCTTGAGATGCTGCTAAATCATAAATTATTGAACCACTCTGCATCACATTAATCATATTTTTTTTAATTATTATAGGCGCAGTTTTTCCTGGTATTAGTGCTGTACAAATTACAATATCTGTTTTTTTTAATGTCTCTTTTAACAATTCTTCCTGTTTTTCTTTAAAATCCTCCGATGCCTCTTTAGCATATCCACCCTCAGTCTCTAAATTTTCTGATCCCTCAACCGTTAAAAATTTTCCTCCCAAACTTTCAACTTGTTCTTTTGATGCTATTCTTACATCAGTAGCATAAACAATCGCACCCATTCGTTTGGCAGTTGCTATAGCTTGTAATCCAGCAACCCCAGCTCCAACGACTAAAACTTTTGCTGCCGAGACAGTTCCTGCGGCAGTCATCATCATTGGAATCGCTTTTTGAAAAAAAGAAAATGCGTCAACAACAGCTTTATATCCAGCTAAATTTGCTTGTGAAGACAATATATCCATTGATTGCGCTCTTGTAATTCTTGGCAAAAGTTCCAAAGAAAAACACTTCACATCTTTTGAAATTGTATTTTTTAGGATATCATTATTTAAATAAGGGTTTAAAACACCAATCAATATTTTTTCTTTACTCAATTTGCTCAAATTATCTTTATTTGGAAGCATCATCTGTAAAACTGCATCTGATTTAGCTATTACCTCCTCATCACTTTTTAACACAGTTGCACCCTCTGTCTCATATTGTTTATCATTTATACCTAGGTGAGCTGCATAATTTTCGCTCAGATATACTTCTATTCCTAAAGATTTATATTTTTTAATAACGTCTGGAGTTATGGCAATCCTTTTTTCGATTTCTCTGTTTTCTGATATAGAACCTACTATCATATTTATTTTAATATGATCTAGACATTATTTCTGTCTAGCTTTAAATTTTGGGTTTTTCTTATTTATTATATAAACTCTTCCTCTTCTTCTAACTAACTTAGAGTTTAGATCTCTTTTTTTTAAGGATTTTAACGAACTTGCAATTTTCATAATTTAAATTTCTGTCTTAATAAACGATGTTATATAATCTTTCAAACTTATTTTTCCAAATCTTTTAAAAACTCTATTATTTATTGATATATTTGTTAAAGCAGAGGCATATCGTTCTCCTTCTCTTTTGGGTAAATATAAAATTTTTCTTTTGAACATTTTCGCGACATCTATTATTTTGTATGATTTCCTATGAGAAATACTGTAGTGTGAACACTTATTTGATCTCCAAGCTTCATAACATACTTGAATGGTATCTGAAATATGTGTGAACCTTCGCGATTGAGTTCCGGGTTTAACAATTGTGAGTGGTTTTCCTCGCTTATACAGATCTTCGAAAATTCCTATAACTGTAGCCATATCTCCACTGGTAATCTGTCTTTTTCCATAAACATTGTAAAAGTAAATAATCTCAAATTTTAAATCAAACCATTTTTTTAGGTTTTCTAGTAATTCTAAATTTTTAGATTTAGTAAAAGCATAAGGAGATAAATTTTTATCATTTCCATTATTTCCCAAACTTGCTGATGTTGCTGAATAGATTAATTTTATTTTATTATCCAAACAAAATTTAAACACCTCTTTTGTTCCAATAGAATTTGAATGAAAGCACTGATCAAAATATTTAAAACTTTGAAATATTCTGGCAAA
>CACCGT010000022.1 GCA_902545635.1 uncultured Pelagibacteraceae bacterium
GGGGGAAAATAAGAATTAATGAAAATTATTTTAAAAAGCTTAATAGTTTTAACTTTATTTTTTAATCCAGTCTTTTCAGCAGATAATAATCATTTAGATAAACTTTTTGAAAAACTTTTAGAAGATGGCGAAATCTCAGCAAGGGAAACTGAAATGAAAATTTGGGGTATTTGGACAACACATCCAAAAGATCAAAACTTAACCAGTTTATTATCTAGAGGAACATCATTTATGAACAGTCAAGAATACAAAAAAGCTGAAGATATATTTACAACTGTTATTGAACTTGATCCAAAATGGGCTGAAGCATGGAATAAACGAGCTACAGTTCTTTATTTGATGGGTAAGTATCAAGCGTCACAAGACGACATTGATGAAGTTTTAAAATTAGAAAAAAGACATTTTGGAGCTTTATCAGGTCAAGGCTTAGTGCAAATGAAATTAAAAAACTATGAAAAAGCTTTAAGCAGCTATGAAAGAGTAAAAAAAATTTATCCATCAATGAGGTCTCCAAAAAATAATGATACCTCAAATAAAGGAACTAATTAAAGATCAATCGGTTTAAAATGAAAAAATTAATTTTAATTTTTTCAGTTTTATTGTTCCAATTAAATTATTCATTTGCCAATGATAAAGTTATTGAGTCTTTAAAAGAGGGAGGCAAACTTATATTTATAAGACATGCACTTGCCCCAGGTAGTGGTGATCCAGAAAATTTTGAATTGCAAAACTGTTCTACTCAAAGAAATTTAAATGAAATAGGAATTCAGCAATCAAAAAAAATTGGATTAATTTTAAAAAAAAATGAGATTAAAATTGATAATATTTATTCTAGCGAGTGGTGCAGATGTAAAGATACTGCAAAATATGCTTTTGATGAATTTGAGACATTTGACGCTCTAAATTCATTCTACGATATAAGATTTGCAGCTAATGAAGATAAACAGATAAAAGATTTTTATGAATTTATAGACAGCATAGATAGTAAAAATAATATTGTATTTGTTACGCACTACGTAGTTATTGGGGCAATTTTAAATATTGGAACATCTTCTGGTGAAATAGTTGTGACAGATAAAAACTTGAATATTATTGGATCAATCGATACTTTATAATATATATAAATTATGAAAACGATCTTTGTTATAGGCTCCAAAAAACATACACTTAAGTACACAAGAAAAATGCCAGAAGGAGAAGTAAAAAAAATGAAATCATTTGTGACAAACAAGGGTCAAAAATTAGAGAAAACATCTAAATTCAAAATTCTTAAAGTTTCCGAAGAAAAATCTGCAAGAACTTTTAAAATTAATTTATAAATTTTTTTAAAATCAAATAGAAAATGAAGAATTCAAAAAGAAGCAATGTTGATCCGTTTATTGTAATGGATGTAATGGAGTCTGCTAGAATAGCCGAAAAAAATGGCAAACATATTATACATATGGAAGTAGGGCAACCGGGTACCCCAGCTCCAAAATTAGCAAAAAAATTTATCACTAAAGAAATATCTAATAACAACTTAGGCTATACGGTTACTCTTGGACTTCCAGCTTTGAGAGAACGTATTTCTAAGTTATACGGAGATTGGTACAACATTGATTTAAATCCAAATAGAGTTGTAATAACTGTTGGTTCATCTGGGGCTTTTATTTTATCTTTTACATCTTTGTTTAATATTGGTGATAGAGTGGGTATAGCAGCACCTGGCTATCCTAGTTACCGACAAATTTTAAAATCTCAAGATTTAATTCCAGTAGATATTCAAACTGAGATACAAAATAAATTTCAACCAATACCTGAAGATATAAAAAAAAATAATTTAAATGGTATTCTTGTTGCATCTCCTGCAAATCCTACTGGATCGATGGTTGATAAGGAAACTCTAAAAAATTTAATAAACACTGCACACGAAAATAATGTAAGCTTTATAAGCGATGAAATATACCACGGTATTCAATATGAAAAAAAATCCCACAACAGCGCTAGAAATAACAGATAAATGTTATGTTATAAATTCTTTTTCTAAATATTTTTCAATGACAGGTTGGCGAATAGGTTGGATGATTGTTCCAGAAGATCATGTAAGACAAGTAGAAAGATTATCACAAAATTTATTTATATGTCCACCACATGTAAGCCAATTAACAGCGTTATCAGCAATGGACGCGAATATTGAATTAAATGAAAATGTAAATGTTTATAAAAAAAAATAGAGAAATACTTTTAGAAGAATTACCTAAAGCTGGATTAGGAAAATTTTCTCCTCCTGATGGTGCATTTTATATTTATGTAGATATTTCTAAATATTCTAATGATAGCCTCAATTTCTGTAAGGAAGTGTTAGATAAAGCTGGAGTTGCCATAACTCCTGGATTAGATTTTGATCAAAAAAAGAGGTAATTCCACCATAAGATTTTCTTACGCTAGAAGCACCGATGATATTGTTGAGGGCATGAAAAGAATTAACTTATTCATGAATGAAAATTATTTGTAAGTAATATGAGAAAAATAATTATATTTTTTTTAATTTGTTTATCTTTTAATTTCCAATATTCTTCATCAATGGCATATGAAGAAGCTACTTATAATATAGTTCATTCAACTGATACTTATGAGATAAGACACTATAAAGATAGGTTGGTTGTAGAAGTTATTAATAAAAATGATGATAACAGTTTTAGAAAACTCTTTAAATATATCTCAGGACAAAACAATAAATCTGAAGAAATTAAAATGACAGTTCCAGTAACCCAAGGAGAAAAAGATGAAGGTTATTATATGCAATTCTATTTACCATCTAAATTTACAAAAGATAATGCTCCTCTTCCAAATAATCCAGATATAAAAATTTCAACAATTAAAGAGGGTCATTTTGCAGTTATTCAGTATTCTGGTAGAGCATCTGACAATAATTTTTTAAAACACAGAGATATTCTTAATCAAAAGCTTCTTGAAGATAATATAAATATTAACGGACCTGCAATAAGAGCGACATATAATGGTCCCTTTACGTTACCTATGATGAGAAGAAATGAAGTAATGTTTAAAGTTTCTTGGAATAAATAATTTCTAAAAACCTTTTTGTCATATCGTATAAAAAAACATTTGTGTTCTATTATCTCATAATCAGAAAGGTAATATATGAAAAAAATAATAATCACTCTATTTGCAATATTTGTTATAAATAATTCAGTTTTAGCTGATGGACATGTAAAGAGAATTATATCTACAAGTCAAACTGGAATGGGTAACGATATAGTATATCCTTCAGGCAAAGCAAAGATAACTGCTTTTGAGTTTAATGTTCCTGTAGGAGGTCCGGTCGTTCCTCATACTCACTCTTTTCCGGTATTAATAATGATTCAGCAAGGAGAGATTGAGCTTACCCAAGGAGGTAAAAGCTACATCTATAAAGCTGGAGATGCATTCATAGAAGATGTGGGTGTAGTCCATGAATCAAAAAATATTGGAGACGTTCCTGTTAAAGCGATTGTTGTTGCTATGGGAGTTGAAGGTCAAAAAATTATGACACCAGTAAAATAGGAAGGAAAAAATATGGGGCATTAAATATGATTGCCCCATATCTCATTCTTTTAGCTAAAACTTTTTAGCCTCTTTCTTTAAGTGACCTAATGTTTCTCCTGAATTTTTTCCAGATTTGATTAGTTTCTACAGTTTTCAAGTTTCGAAACATAAGTTGATTTAGCCTAGCGTTCTTTGAGCCTCGGCTAAACGAACTTAATACTCTGTGCATTCTTTTCATACACTCTCCTTGTTTGTTTTTCCAAAACTCGCTTTTAACCGATGCGATATCGGTCTCTTTTTTACCATGAGATATGGTAAACATAATTTATCATTCTAGAAAATTGATTTCAAATTATTAAAAAAAAATAAAAGATCAAAATGGGTTTTATTAATTATATTTATCAACAAAATTTAATTAGAATTAAATTGGATCCATTTACTATTGTTCTTACTTGACTTAATAACGTTTTCTATAAACTTCATTCCATCAATTCCATCATCAATTGTAGGATAACAATTATTTGACTTATCATATTCTTGTCTATCAATATTAGCTGATAGCTCTTTGTAAACATCACTATAAATATTAGCAAAACCTTCTAAATAACCTTCTGGATGACCTTGGGGAATTCTTGTTACATTTTTAGCTTCATCACTAGTAATATTACTTCCTCTTGTAATGTTTTGAGCAGGGCTACCAAATTTAGTATAACTCAAGTAATTTGGATCTTCTTGTCTCCACTCAATTCCAGCATTTTCTCCATATATTCTAATTTTAAGATTATTTTCATTTCCAACTGCTACTTGGCTTGACCATATTGATCCTTTTGCACCCCCTTTAAATCTTAGCATTATTTGGGCATTATCATCTACTTTTCTCCCTTCAACAAATGTATGAATATCAGCTGAAATTTCATCTACCTCCAATCCAGTTATAAACCTAATCAAATTATAAGCATGTGTTCCAATATCTCCTATACAACCACCAGCGCCAGATCTATTGGGATCAGTTCTCCATTTGGCTTGCTTTAATCCACTATCCTCTGCTTTTGTTGTTAACCAATCTTGTGGATATTCAGCTTGAATAACTCTTAAAGAACCCAATTCCCCTTTTTGAACCAAAGATCTTGCATGTCGAACCATAGGATATCCAGTGTAATTATGTGTCAAAGCAAATATTAATTTTTTGCTTTCAATTACCTTTTTAAGATCTATTGCTTCCTTACTAGACATACCAATTGGCTTATCGCAAATAATATGTATCCCATTTTCTGCAAAAATTTTTGCAATAGGTACATGTAAATGATTTGGAGTTACTATTGAAACTACATCAATACCATCTGCTCTAGTTGACTCTTTTTCAGCCATCTCTTGATAGGTTTTATAGATCCTATCATTTTCTAGACCAAGATTTTTTCCAGTTTCTTTTGAATTTTCAAAGTTAGATGAAAATGATCCAGCAACTAAATCATAATACCCATCAAGTCTTAAAGCTATTCTATGAACACTTCCAATAAAAGCATCTTTACCACCCCCGACCATACCGATGCGTATTTTTCTACTCATTAATTAATGCCAAGCATTTTTTTGTTTGCTTCATGGTCTGCTCCGCTACCTGCAAAATCATCAAAAGCTTTTTCTGTTGTATTAATTATATGATTTTTAATAAATTCTGCTCCCTCTCTTGCTCCATCTTCGGGATGCTTAAGACAGCA
>CACCGT010000023.1 GCA_902545635.1 uncultured Pelagibacteraceae bacterium
TTATAAAAAAATTTAATAATAAAACTGATATTTACTTACATTGTCTAAAAAAATTAAAACTTAGAAATAAAGATTGTTTAGCAATTGAAGATACAGAGATTAGTTTTAAATATGCTAAAAAAGCTAAATTAAGATGTGTTGCCTTCCCGGGCGATTATCACCGCTCCGGGAAGTACAAGGATTCATTTATAAAAGTTAAACGCCTTAACTCAAAAATATTTGCTGATTTATAGTTGGTCTATTAAACCTGGTGCTAATTTCTTAGACTTTGATGAAAATCTTAACTTCTTGATAGCATCTAGGTTAGATTTGTCGTCTCCAACAACCACAAAACCAATCATTCCCATATTTTTGTGTGGTGTACACCAGTAAGCATAAATTCCTGGGACTTCGAACTTGTATTCAACATCCTTATTAAACTTTGATTTAAACTTACCAACTCCTTCTGGTACACCTTTTTTTATGAATTCAACGTTATGTCCTTTATCTGTTGCCTTCCAAAGAACTGTATCTCCAGGGTTAACTCTTACTATTTTAGGCTCAAAAACATTTGACTCTTTATCAAGCCTATTAAGCATTTCCACTGTTACATCCGCACCTAAAGCTATATTCGTAAAAAATATACTGATTAATATTATAAATGAACTTGTTAATTTATTATATTTAGTCATAGCGCTGATATATTCTTTTAAAGTCAATAAACAATAACTATATGGTGTAACAAGTTGACACGTCTTTAATTGGTTTTATCTAATAATCTATCAGCCCTCAGAGTAGTGAAAATTATTATTATTAAAAATGGGATACATAATATGTTCATTATTTTCCAACTTGTAAAACTTAAAACAATACCTGCTGTTAAACTTGCAGTAGCTTGAACTGAAAAAACTATAAAATCATTAAAACCCTGTGCTCTAAATCTTTCTTCTTCTTTATAGTTTAAAACTAATAAACTTGTTCCAGATATAAACAGAAAGTTCCACCCAAGACCCAAAAAAATTAATGAAAAAAGATAATTTATGACTGTTTGATCAAAATAACTAAGTAAAATTGTAAAGATAAAAAATAAAACACCAAAATACATTATTTTACTGTGTCCATATTTTTTTATTAGATTTCCTGTAACTAAAGCAGGAAGGAACATGCTTATGATATGTAATTGAATTACAAAACTTGTATTATTTAAGGACATATTATCATGAATATGCATACTAATAGGAGTAGCGGTCATTAAAAATGACATCACCGCATAAGCAAAAGATGAAGATACAAGAGCTTGCAAAAATCTAGGTTGAGATATCAATTCTAAAATTGTTCTACCCTTTGATGTTTTTTTATTATTTATAACTTTATTTTCCTTATAAAAAATTAAAAAAATAATAGAGGATAAAGTTAATAAAGATAGACAGAGATAAGAACCAACATATAAACTTTCTGTAATTATATCTTTTCCTAAATTTGCTAAGTTTGGACCCAATAAAGCTGACAAAATCCCCGCAAAAAGTAATAAGGAAATAGCCTTTGGTGCAAGTTCTTTATCAACACTCTCAGCTGCAGCAAAACGATACTGATGAGCAAAAGCCATTCCAAATCCAAGGCAAAAACAAGAAAATGAATATAGAATAAAGTTTTGCCTATATACAGAATATGCTGCTAATAATGCAAATAATGAAGTTGTTATAGATGAAAGTATAAATCCTTTTTTTCTTCCGGTAATACTCATTATTTTAGAAGCAGCAATAATAAAAATAGCTGTACCCACAATTGATAATGACATTGGTAATGTTGAAAGAGATTTAATTGGACTGATACTAGTTCCAATAATTCCACTTAAAAATACAGTTACAGGTGCAACAGAAAATGCAAATGCGTTGCTTGCAAATAGCAACCATACATTTTTATTCATTAAGGTATTATACTCTTTTCTTACCTTGAACTACTCTGTCCAATATTAAAGCAACAAATAATATTGCAATACCAGCTAAAATTCCTTGTCCAACATTTGCATATTGAAGTGCCTCAAGCACGTCTTGTCCTAAACCTTTTGCACCAATTAGCGATGCAACTACTACCATTGCTAGACTTAACATCACAGTTTGATTCACACCAGCAAGTATTGAAGGTGTGGCCAGTGGTAGATCTACTTTTCTTAACAAATACCATTTGGATGCACCATAAGCTATTGCAGCTTCTCTTATAGTTTCAGGAACACCTCTTAAACCTAACACTGTAAGTCTAACAACAGGTGTTCCTCCAAAAATCATTGTAATAATTACTGCCGCAACTTTCCCTGTTCCAAAAAACGCAATGACTGGAATCATAAATACAAATGCTGGCATAGTTTGCATAAAATCCATTATTGGTCTTATCATTGAATAAAATCTTTGTCGTCTCGCACAATAAATTCCTAAAGGTATTCCAATAACAATACTTAGTATTGCAGCTGTACCAAGTAAAGCAAGTGTGGTCATTGCTTTAACCCAAAATCCCAAAAAACCCATGTAAGCTAAAAATCCTTACGAGGGTAACCAAGGATATTGTGTATCTCAACAATTTGCAAAAAAAATGAATATCACTGCAATAGAAGATTTAGGTAGACCAGAAGTTGTCAAAGCAATGGATAGTGATGGAAATGGCAAAGGTGAATTTTGGATTGGTGCAGATGGATGGGCTTCAGCAAATGTTAACCAAGTTAAATTAAGAGACTATAAATTATATGATGCTGGAATTGAACCTATTAGGGCTGCAGAAGCAGTGAAAAATGCTAGAGTTCTTGACTCTATTAAAAAAGGTGAGGGTTATGCATTTTATTGTTACAAGCCACATGCAATTTGGGGAATGGCAGACGTAGTTATGCTTGAAGAACCAGCATATGATCCTGCGAAATATAAAATGATCCAACCAAAAGCTGACGCTGACTGGTATCAAAAATCATATGTTGCTTCAAAGGATGCTTTGAAACAAATACAAATTGGATGGGGTACATCTCTTGAGAGCAAATCTCCAGCAATTGTAGAATTTTTCAAAAATTTCCAAATAACAGCAGATGATGTTTCGTGGATGGCATACGAAGTTTCTGTGCAAAAAAGAGATCCAGGAGAAGTTGCTAGAGATTGGATGTCTAAAAATAAATCAACAGTTGACGGCTGGTTAGGTTTATAATTTAGTAATAAAAATTAAATTACCTGGCGACCGCTGGTTGCCAGGTATCATTTTCATTCATTTTAAGTTAAAATATTTTCATGGAAGCAGCTATACAAATTCAAAATGTCTGGAAAATATTTGGTAATACATCACAAGATGCATTAGATGCAATCCAAAATAAAAAAATTTCAAAACAAGAAGCACTAGAGAAATATAATTCTGTAATTGGTGTTTCGGATGTTTCGTTTGATGTCAATAAGGGTGAAATATTTTGTGTAATGGGTTTGTCTGGAAGTGGAAAATCAACACTAGTTAGACACATTAATAGATTATTAGAACCAACATCGGGAAAAATATTAATAAATAATCAGGATGTAATGCAATTTAATAAGGAAAACCTTCAAGAATTAAGAAACAAAAAAATTGGTATGGTTTTTCAAAATTTTGCATTAATGCCTCACAGATCAGTTTTAGATAATATAGCTATGCCTTTGGAAATTAGGGGTGTTAGTAAAAATGATAGATTAGATGCTGCAAATAACATTTTAAACATTGTCGAATTACAAGGATGGGGAAATAAATATGCTCATGAATTATCTGGAGGAATGCAGCAAAGAGTAGGTCTAGCTAGAGCATTAGCAGCAGATCCAGAATTTCTTTTGATGGATGAACCTTTCAGTGCTTTAGACCCTTTAATTAGACGACAACTTCAAAGTGAATTTATAAAACTTTCAAAGCAAATGAAAAAAACAACTGTATTTATAACTCATGATTTAGATGAGGCAGTAAGAGTAGGTCACAGAATAGCTATAATGAGAGATGGCGAAGTAGTACAAATTGGAACGCCAGAGGAAATAGTAGTAAACCCATCTGATGAATATGTTGCAGATTTTGTAAAAGGAATTTCAAGATTAAAAGTCGTTCAGGCTAAGACAATTATGCAATCTATCGAAGAATATAAGAAAACTTTTGGAGATAATTTAAGCAATAATGAAAGAGTTAATGAAAACGACATATTAAGCAAACTTATTGAAACGTCAGTAACAGAAGATAAACCAATAATAGTTACAAATAATGACAACTTAGAAGTTGGTATAATTACACAATCAGATTTGCTGAAAGCAGTTGTTGAGGGTAATGATAGTGAGTAAAGAAATTAAAAATTTATCTAGATCTGAATTAATTAAAAATTTTGTGATTTCTAATCCAGATTACTACATTGATGAATTTAAAAAAATTGGAAGCAAACCCTCTTATTCTTTTTCTTTTAACTTATTTGCAGCATTATTTGGACCAATGTGGTTTGGATTAAGAAATATTTGGAATTATGCGTTAGCATTCTTAATAATCGAAACATTTGCTGTTGTTCAGATAATTAGAGGCCTATTTGGCAACATTACTAAAGATGCCTTAGAAAAAATTGATAAAATTCAGTCAACTATTGATTTTAGATATAAACAATTAGAGGCTGCAAAAGAAAACAACCCAGATAAAGTCGAAGTCTACCAGAGGGCAATTAAATCACTTGAAGACGCAATGAAGGAATATGTAGTTGATGTTCAACAAATCGAGGCTTCAGCAATATGGATTACTATTTCAGGAATTGTGTTATTAATTTTTGTAAAATTTATTCAAGGAATATTAGCAAATACAGTTTTAGAAAAAAGATACTCCGAATGGT
>CACCGT010000024.1 GCA_902545635.1 uncultured Pelagibacteraceae bacterium
TTCTTATCTAGAGTTAAAGAGGATGAGGACCTTGCAATTAAAGAATTAACTGGAAAAAATAACATTGAATATATTTTAGGAATGTCAGGAGGGAAATTTGACAAGTGGAAAAAATTAAATGAGTATAACGTTAACAATTTCAAAAGTGATCTATGGAGTGGGCAACAGCCAGAAAATGAAGGTCATGTGACTGACTTCCAGGATATTGTACCACAAATTTATTATGATGCTTTTAAGGAATATTTATATTCAAGACAAAAAGATATCCAATCAATTGAAAATTTCTTTGATTTTTTTTTAATTTATCTCAAGGCACTTCAATATTTAGTTGGAAAACAAAATTATAAAGATTTTCAATATCCATATTTGTGGGTTTTTTCAGGTTTAAGAAGAGAGTTATTTTTTTTATTTGAGAGAACTGATAATATTAGATGTATAACACCAATAAGAAGATTTGAAACTTTTTATCATTCCTACGCTAGATCTAGATTTGGTACAGAAGATGTGGAACAAAAAGTTTTAGATGAGCTATGGGAACATTGGAGGCATAAGACTATTGATTATTTACTATTAAAAAAAAAATTTCCACTTAAAATAGACTTTATAAGATTTGAAAACCTAATACAAAATACTCATCAGACAGTAGATGCTGTCTGTAATAATTTGGGTATTAAAATAGAGGAAATTTCAACTATTCCTACCACTCTTGGAGAAAAAAATAAAGGAAACTCATCGTTTGCGAAAACTAACAATTATAAAGGCAAAGTTTTTTCTCAACCTCTTAAATCAAAGTTTGAAAATAAAGTTAAACTACCAAATGAATATTTTGAAATACTCGATTTATTAGATCGATACTCAATTGATAAAAAATAATGTGTGGCATCTCAGGAATAATTAACTTTAGCGGAAAAATTGAAAAGAAAATAGTTGAAGATATAAATAATGAAATTTTACATAGAGGTCCTGATCATCAATCAGTTATAAGCAATTCATTTTCTGCGTTAGGATATGTTAGACTTAAGATAATTGATTTATCAGATAGTGCAAATCAACCTTTTACTTCTGCAAACAAAAAAATAAATATTTTCTATAATGGTGAAATATATAACTCCAATGAGCTAAAAGAAACTTATTTTAAAAATGATAATTTTCAAAGTATTGGCGATGGTGAGATTTTGCTAAAACTTTACGAAAAATTTGGAATAAATTTTCTTGATAAAATAAAAGGTATGTTTTCTATAGTTATTAGTGATGAGAATATGTCTAAAATTTACTTGGTAAGGGATAGATTTGGAATTAAACCACTTTATTTTCATAAAAATAACAAAATTAAAGAAATAACGTTCTGTTCCGAAATACATCCAATATTTAAAAATCCAAAAGTGCAAAAAATGCAAAACACAAAAGAAATATACAAAAATCTTAAATACGGAATTTATAACTCTACTGAAGAAACGTGGTTCAAGGATGTTTATCAAGTAAAACCTGGACATTTTATAGAAATTAAAAGAGATATTTTTAATGAGAAAAAATACTATAGATTAGAGGATAAAATTGATGAGTCTCAAGATTTATCCGATAATAAGAATTTTTATCAATGGTCTAATTTAATAAATAATAAAATTAAAGAGAGTTTTAAGGAACATAGTTTATCAGATGTTGAAACTGGAATGCATATTTCTGGAGGGGCAGACTCTGCAATACTTGGAAATATCTCAAAGTTTTTTAGTAAACCTATGACCGCTTTTACATTTGATTTTGAACTCCAAGAGTATGGCGAGTCAAAACAAGCAAAGCTTATTGCAGAAAAATTTAATATTAAGCATTTTATACATGAAGTAAAAAATTTAAATTTAGCAGATAAAATTGAAAAAGTTTTACAAACCGAGTATGAACCATTTTCATCTTTAAGAATTTTAGCTCAACATGATCTATATGAATTTTCAAAAAGCAAAGGTTCTAAAGTAATATTTGATGGATCTGGAGGAGATGAAATTTCAGCAGGTTATACTTATCAAATTTTCCCATGGTTAATAGACTTATCGAACAATTTAAGTATCAAAAGTTTTAAAAGAAGATTTAATAAGATAAAAAATAATTTAAGGAAAAATTCTTTTAGTGTTGAGGAAAAAATTCTGGGATCGTTTTTAAATACATTTGCTCCGGGTATCACAACACCAGATGGAAGTATTTATGATAAAGTTGGCTTAATTAATAAGGACTTTTTAGAGGAAAATAAATCTGTGATTAGCGGTATAAAAAGACCTTTTAAAAGTTTTTTGAGAAATTCTCAATATGCAGATTTATATCATATGAAGTTACCAAGGTGTTTAAAATACATAGACAGAGCCTCAATGAAAAATAGTATCGAGGGAAGAGTGCCTTTTTTAGATCATGAATTAGTTGAATTAAATTTTCAAGCTCCAAGTAAGTATAAGTTTTTATATGATACACAGAGGATACTGATGAAATATGGTTTTAGAAAATCGATACCAAAGAAACTTTATTTTAAAAATAAAAATACTATTGCAGATCCTCAGACTTACTGGTTGAAAAATAATTTAAAGGATTATTTTTATGACTTAGTGATAAATAATTCAAAGTGCTCTAATATATTCAACAAGAAAGAAGTTGAATATAATTATACAAAATTTAGTATGGAGAAAAGCCACATTAATTCTTTTTTCATTTTACAGATATTTTTAACAGAATTATGGTTTCAAAAAGTTTTAAACAAATAAAGACAGTACCAATCTCTCTAATTTGTACAACCTACAAAAGACCTGGAATATTAAGCAAATTGGTAGTTTCATTAAATAAAAATACTTTATTACCAAATGAGGTAATCATAGTTGGAACTAGTGAAAATGATTTTAAAATAATAAATAAAAATAAATATAAATTTAAAATCAAAAAATTAATTTCAAAAGATAAAAACCAAATTTTACAAAGAAATTTAGGAATCAAATTTTCTAAAAATGCATTAATTATTCAATGTGATGATGATATAAGATTTGATAAGAATTTTATAAGAAATTTTTATAAACATTTTAAGTTTAATCAAAATCAAAAAAAAATTGTTGGAGCTTTAATAATAAACTCTGAAAATAAAAATCAATCGTATCGTTGGAATAGAACTTATAAAGAATATTTATTGTTCAGATTAATTATACTTTTATTAAACAATTTTAAAAAAATAAAATTTATGTCACTTTTAGCTTCAGGAAGAATCGCACCATTGTTACCTGATAAATTTATAAATAAAAAGAAATATCTTTTTATAGAAAATTTGGAATGGTTAAGCAGCACATTATGTTATAATAAAAATATAGTAAAAAGAAAAAAATTCAAAGATTTTAAATATAATAAAAAATCTTATTTCGAAGATGTTTTTTTTACTCATTTAAACTTTAAAAATGGATTCAATCTTATACTTGACAGCCGAATAGTAGCAAAGCATGATACGATTGAACCAACTGATTTGATAACACATTTAAAAAGTATTCCAGTTCAACTTGAATTAGTTAATTTTTTTAAAAAATCTAAATTATTATTTTTTTTAGATTCAATTATATTTTCTTTAATTTATTTATTAAAAAGTTTATTTTTTATTTTTAAAAAGTAGGAAACAACTCATTCTGTTTATTGAGAAATTTACTCAATCTATTGTAAAAGGACACATAAATCCTGGTTGTAATTGATTTATTCTCTAATTGTTTTAATAATTTCTTTATCTTATTTTTTTGACTGCTTGGTAAAAATGATTTTTCAACAGTATAATACGCTATATCTAAAATATTATATAAAATACATATTATAACAAATTTTATTATCTTATCATTATTTTTTAGATCTTGAGTTGATAGTTTTTTTAAAAATAATGAATTACAAAAGATTGTTTTTCCATATGAAAAATTTTTTATAAGTGACCACCTTCTTAAATTATAAAAATTTACAAAATAAAAATTATTTTTTTCTAAATACTTTTTAATATCCTCAAATAGGTCTTGATTTTTATAAATTTTCACAAATTCAGTCTCAACTTCAACTCCTAACATATTATTCAGTGAAGTTTTTGCGCCTTGCAAAACATTTAAATTATAACCCTGTGTATCGACCTTTAAGAAATCAATTTTATTTAACCTAAGTGAATCTAATTTTTTAACAACTAATTTTGTTTTTTTTTTTATTTTAAACCTTTCAGGGTTGGGGTAATTAATTAAAGATTTATAATCAGGCTCTAAAAATGATG
>CACCGT010000025.1 GCA_902545635.1 uncultured Pelagibacteraceae bacterium
TTTAGGTTAAGTATAACAGAATATTTTGACTTAAAATACTGACTATAATCAAGTTGATATGAAGACGCCTCAATTACAAATATTGTATTTTTTTTTATTTTTTTTTCCATTAAAATTGGATAGCCAATATTACCGGTTAATCTTACATCCATTTTATTATTTTTTAGAAGATCATGTAAAAGTTTTGAAGTGGTTGATTTACCGTTTGTTCCAGTGATTGTTATTTTATTTATTTTTGGATAACTGATTTCAAATATATCAAGTTCTGTGATAATTTTAGGCCTATTTCTGCTCAAATAAGCAGAAATTCTACATTTATTGATATCTATTCCTGGACTTAAAACAATGAAATCAAAGCTTATATTTAATAATTTCTTAATATTAATTAATTTTTTTTTAAACCTAGTTGGAATATTTTTTGTGTTATCGTCATATATTTTACAGGTATTGTTGCCTTTTAAAAAATTAAAACAAGAAATACCAGATTTTCCAAAACCATAAATTAAAATTTTTTTGTTTTTAAAGTTAATCTTTCTTTCATTCATCATCTTAATTTTAAAGTTGCAAGACCTATCATCGCCAGAATAATTGAAATGATCCAAAATCTAATTACCACAGTTGACTCAGGCCAACCTTTTTTTTCAAAATGATGGTGAATTGGTGCCATTTTAAATATTCTTCTACCGGTTAGTTTAAATGATATCACTTGTGCAATTACCGAAACTGCCTC
Organism: uncultured Pelagibacteraceae bacterium; assembly: GCA_902545635.1. Lineage (GTDB taxonomy): Bacteria > Pseudomonadota > Alphaproteobacteria > Pelagibacterales > Pelagibacteraceae > Pelagibacter. The sequence continues at coordinate 731 of CACCGT010000025.1, forward strand.
TAAGACAAATAGACCACCCGTAATTGCAAGAACAATTTCGTGTTTGGTAATTATTCCAACTGCTCCCAGTGATCCTCCTAAAGCTAAAGACCCTGTGTCACCCATAAAAATCTTTGCTGGTGGTGCATTAAACCATAAGAAACCGAGACAAGATCCAATTATTGCCCCACAGAAAATAGATGCCTCTCCTACACCATCAATATAAACAATTTTTAAGTATTCTGAGAAAACTATATTTCCTGTAACATAACTAATAAAAGCAAAACATGCTGCAACTAATATAACAGGAACTGTAGCTAAACCATCCAGTCCATCAGTCAAGTTAACAGCATTAGATGAACCTACAATAACAAATAAATAAAATGGAATAAAAAACCAGCCCAGGTTAATTACTAAATTTTTAAAAAATGGAAAATATAAGTTTTCAAGTTCATTTGATCCACCAAAAAGATAAAGAAGATAAATTCCACCTAATGCTAAAACGATCTGAATTATAATTTTTAATTTTGATGAAATACCATTTGAATTATTTTTTTTTATCTTTTGAAAGTCATCATATGCCCCAAGTAATCCAAAAGATCCTGCTATATATATTAAGAACCAATTGTAAGGATTTGACAAATCACCCCACAATAATACTCCTGAGAAAATACCAAGTAGTATCATTAAACCTCCCATAGTGGGTGTTCCTATTTTTTTGACTATATGCTCGCTCGGTCCATCTTCTCTAATTGGATCATGAATTTGATGTGAAGAAAAATAATTGATTAATGGTCCCCCAACTAGAAAAACTACCGTCATCGAAGTAAACATTGATAGACCTGTTCGTACAGTCAAATATTTAAAAACATTTAGAAAACTAAAAATTTCGACTAAGTTCGAAAAAAGACTAAAAAGCATTTAGTTTACCTTTTTTCAAGTTTTGACTTATTCTATTTAATCCAGTTGAATTCGAACCTTTGATCATTAGATATTCGCCATTCTTAATGTCTTTTATCACAAAATTTAATATATCCTCTTTTGAATTTAATATTTTACCTCTTTTTTGTGGTCTAATTTTGTTAAATGTTTCGATTACATCTTTGCCATAAACATAAACTTTATCAATTTCAGTATGATTAATGAATTCAGCAGCTTTCCTATGAAATTTTTTAGAATGTTTACCAAGTTCTAACATATCTCCTAATAAAATTAATTTTCTTTTTGAATAAGCATTTAAATTATTTAGTTTATTTAAAGCGAATTTTAGAGATAAGGGATTAGAATTATAACTCTCATCAATTAAATTGATTTTTTTTTCTTTTAAATTAATTAATTTTATATCTCCTCTTCCCTCTGGAAATTTATAGTCATTGAAAAAAAATTTGTTTAGTTCATGCAAATCGAAGAAAACTGAAATTACAGCTAAAGTTGATAAAATATTATAAATATAATTTTCTAAATTCTTTTTAATTGAAAATATTAATTTTGAATTATTGTAATTTATGAAAAGAATACAATTGTTTTTTTCATTTTTTATTTTTATTAAACTTAAATTCGACTTATTTTTTATTCCAAAAGAAATTATTCTTAACTTTTTTTTTTTAGCTTTTGATTTAAAAAAATTAAAAAACTGATCATCAGCATTCAATATGATTGTTCCATTTTCTACTATATTATTTATTATTTCTGATTTTGCTTCGGCTATACTCTTTAAATTTTTAAAATTTTCAATGTGAGCATAAGATATATTTGTAATCACTCCAATGTTAGGTAATATGTTTTTTGTTAGAAGGTCAATTTCCCCTTTTTTGTTCATCCCTACTTCGAAGATACCTATTTTATCTCCCTCATTTATATTAAATAAAGAAATTGGGACCCCATATTTATTATTAAAAGATCTTTTTGAATAAGATGTTTGACATAATTTACTTATCATTTGACCCAGCATCTCTTTTAAGGAGGTTTTGCCCGCAGATCCTGTGATTGCTACAGAAGAAATACTGGATGATATTCTTACTAATTTAGCACTTTCAGAAAATATTTTTAAAGAATTTTTAACATATATTTTTTTTTTGTTTTTATTCTTTAATTTACCTTCAATGATTGAGATTGATGCCCCGTTTCGTAAAGCTTTATCAACAAATTTATTACCATCAAAATTTTTTCCTTTTATGCCAAAGAAAATATTATTTTTTTTTATTTTTCTTGAATCAATTGAAGCTTCATTAATCTTAATATTTTTTTCAATTTTTTTTTTTGTGACTTCTGAAATAATATTAGACTTCCAATTCTTATTTGAGGTTTTATTTCTCTCTTTAATATATTTTTTGATACAATTCTTATCTGAAAAGTATTTTTTAAAGGTATATTCTTGGTAGACCTCGTGCCCCTTTCCTGCAATAATAACTACCTCGTTTGACTTAATATCCATAATCGCAGATTTTATTGCTTTTTCTCTTGAAGGGATCTCTAATAATTTATTTTTTAAAATATAAGATTTTACATCTCTTCTTATTATTTTTGGATCTTCATTTCTTGGATTGTCATCTGTTAAATATATTTTGTTACAATATTTATTGGCAATTCTACCCATTATTTTTCTTTTGGGTTTGTCTCTATCACCTCCGCATCCGAATACTAAATTAATTTTTCTTAATTTAAATTGTTCCTTAATATCTTTTATGCAGGTTTCTAAAGCATCAGGTGTATGTGCATAATCAAGAATGACAATTCCATTATTGTTAAGTCTTCCAATTTTTTCTAATCTGCCGTTTACTGGTTTAATTTTTTTAGTGATTTTTAAAATTTTTTCTAAAGATATTTTACTATTTATTGCCGCCATAATAGCCATTAGTAAATTTTTAATTTGTACTCTTCCAATTAATTTTGTTGAAAAAGAATATTTCTTATTATTAAATTTAAATATTACTTTCTGTTCATCTTTTAAAAATTGATGATTTAAGATTACAAAACTTGATGCAGAGCTTCCTATTGTTAATTTTTTGATTTTATTTGATTTTGTAATTCTATTTAAATTTGAGGCAATTTTTAACTTATCATCGTAAATAGCACATGAATTTTTTTTCATCAATTTCCTGAATAATATTAATTTTGAGTTCAAATAATTTTGAAATGTTTTGTGGTAATCTAAATGATCTCTTGATAAATTTGTAAATATACCAACATCAAATTTTAATCCATACAATCTATTCTGATTTAATCCATGGCTTGAAGCTTCCAAAATAACATTATCAATTTTTTTTTGTTTTAATTTTTGTAAAATATTATTTATTTCAATTGGATCAAAAGTAGTATTTGTAAAATTTTTTTTTATTTTAAAGCCATTAATTCCTAATGTTCCAATTGAAGCTGCCTTTACTTTATTTAAACTTGCAATCTGGAAATAAAAATTTGCTACTGAAGATTTTCCATTTGTTCCAGTAACTGCTATCAAGTTATTTGGTTTTTTATAAAAAATTCTTGAACTAAAATGAGCTA
>CACCGT010000026.1 GCA_902545635.1 uncultured Pelagibacteraceae bacterium
ACATCATATCTTCTACAGGTGCATTATAAGTTGGCATAAGTATACTTTAGAATAAATGTTAAATTATTGCAATTTTGAAATTATCGCATCACCCATTACTGATGTAGATACCTCTTTCATTCCTTTGGAAATAATATCTTTAGTTCTAAGACCTTCGTCTAGAACATCTTGAACAGCTTTTTCCAAACTATCTGATTCTTTATCAAGGTCTAAGGAATATCTCAAAGCCATAGCAAAGCTTAAAATTGTAGCAATTGGGTTAGCTATACCTTGTCCAGCTATGTCTGGTGCAGATCCATGAACTGGCTCATATAGTGATCGCATATTACCATTTTTATCTTTTGCTCCTAAAGAAGCTGAAGGTAAAAGTCCTAGAGAACCAGTCAGCATTGCCGCTTCATCAGATAACATATCACCAAAAAGGTTATCGGTAACAATCACGTCAAATTGTTTTGGATTTCTTACTAATTGCATTGCACAATTGTCAGCAAGCATATGATTCAATTCAACATCGCTATATTCTTTTTCATGAATTGATTGAACTTCTTCTTTCCATAATTGGCCAGCTTCCATTACATTTGATTTTTCACAAGAAGTAACTTTATTGTTTCTTTTTCTTGCTAGATCAAATGCAACTCTAGCTACTCTCTGAATTTCACTTGAGGTGTAAACATGTGTATTTATTCCTTTTCTTTCTCCATTATCTATAGGCTTAATTCCTCTCGGTTCACCAAAATATATTCCTCCAGTTAGTTCTCTTACGAAAAGTAAGTCTAAATCAGAAACAAGCTCAGGTTTTAAACTTGATGCATCAACAAGTTGTTTAAAACATATTGCAGGTCTAAGATTTGCAAATAACTTTAATTCTTTTCTTAATTTTAAAAGTGCTCTCTCTGGTTTTTTAGAAAAGTCAAGATTATCCCACTTCGGTCCACCTACTGCACCTAAAATAACTGCTGCACTTTCCTGTGCTTTATAAAAAGCCTCGTCAGTTATTGGTGAACCATGCTTATCATAAGCAGCTCCACCAACTAAGTCTTTGTCTATTTCAAAATCTAAAGATTTTTTTGAGTTGAACCATTCAATTATCTTTTCAACCTCGGCCATAACTTCCGGACCAATACCATCACCAGGCAATAGTAGTATTTTTCTCTTTTTAATTTTAATCACTAAAAATCCAAGGCTTTGATGTTTTTATTTTATTTTCGTAGGAAATTATTTTGTCTGACTTTTCTAATGATAATGCAATATCATCAAGTCCTTCTATCAAACATTTTTTCTTAAATTGATCTATTTCAAATTTGATCTCTTTATTTCCAAAATTTATTGTTTGTTCAGGCAAATTTACAGAAATTTCCTCTTTTCTTTTTGAATATTCTGATATCTCTTTAATTTGGTCTTCTGAAATTGTAATCGGTAAGATACCATTTTTAAAACAGTTATTGTAAAATATGTCTGCATAACTGGAACTAATCACACAAGTAATTCCAAAATCTAACAAAGCCCAAGGTGCGTGTTCTCTTGAAGATCCACATCCAAAATTTTTTCCTGCTATTAAAATTTTTGAATTATCGTAAGGACTATTATTTAAAATAAAATCATTAATTTCTTTACCACTTTGGTCATATCTCATTTCAAAGAATAAGTTTTTTCCTAATCCTGTTCTTTTGATAGTTTTTAAAAACTGTTTGGGAATTATCATATCTGTATCTATGTTTACGATAGGAAGATAAGCAGGAATACTTTTGATTGAATTAAATTTTTTCATTTAATTTTGGTACTTTCTAACATCATCTAAATTCCCAGATATTGCAGCTGCTGCAGCCATTGCAGGGCTAACTAAATGTGTTCTACCACCTCTTCCTTGTCTTCCCTCAAAATTTCTGTTTGATGTCGACGCACATCTTTCCTCTGGCTTAAGTTTATCTGCATTCATAGCTAAGCACATTGAACAGCCTGGTTCCCTCCATTCAAAACCTGATTGTAAAAATATTTTATCTAAACCTTCTTGTTCAGCTTGCTCCTTAACTAATCCAGATCCAGGAACGATCATTGCATGCACATGATTGGCAATTTTTTTATCTTTAAGAATTTTAGCTGCTTCTCTGATATCTTCTATTCTTCCATTAGTGCAGCTTCCAATAAAAACTTTATCTATCTTAATATCTTGGATTTTTGTATTTGGTTTTAAACCCATATAATTTAATGATCTGTTAATTGAATTTTTTCTATCTGGATCAGTTTCGTTTTCAGGACTCGGAACTTTACCATCTATTTCCACCACATCTTGTGGAGATGTTCCCCAGGTTACCATTGGTTTTATTTGAGAACCATCTAATGTTAACTCTTTGTCAAAGTTTGCATCTTTATCAGACTTCAATGTGTGCCAATATTCTAAAGCTTGATCCCAGTTTTCTCCCTTTGGTGACATTGGTTTTCCTTTTAAATACTTAAATATTTTCTCATCTGGTTGTATAAGTCCTGCTCTAGCACCACCTTCAATAGTCATATTGCAAATTGTCATTCTCTGCTCAACACTTAGATCAGAAATAAGATTTCCAGCATACTCAATTACGTAACCTGTACCTCCTGCAGTACCTATTTTTCCAATGATTTGTAAAATTACATCTTTTGATGTTACCCCAATAGGTAACGACCCATTAACACTTATCCTAAAATTTTTTGATTTCTTTTGAACTAAAGTTTGTGTTGCTAAAACATGTTCTACTTCAGACGTTCCAATTCCAAATGCTAAAGCTCCAAATGCACCATGTGTTGCAGTATGACTATCACCGCAAACAATAATATTACCTGGTTGTGTAAATCCTTGCTCTGGCCCAATGATATGAACAATACCTTGTCGTTTGTCATCCATTCCGAATAACTCTACTCCAAATTCTTTACAATTCTTATTCAAAGTTTCAACTTGAATTCTTGAGTCTTCATCAGCAATTCCCTCTGATCTGTCGGTAGTAGGAACATTGTGATCTGCAACAGCAAGTGTTAATTTTGGATGTCTGACTTTTCTGTTAGAATTTCTTAATCCCTCAAATGCCTGAGGGCTGGTCACCTCATGAATTAAATGTCTATCTACAAACAATAAAGATGTTCCATCTGGTTGTTCATCAACTAGGTGATCATTCCAAATTTTATCGTAAGTTGTAAGAGACATTTAGAAAAAAATTATTTTTTCTGATC
>CACCGT010000027.1 GCA_902545635.1 uncultured Pelagibacteraceae bacterium
GTGAATTCTTTAAAGCTGGAACTGCTGAACCAAATATCAATAATGCAAAAGGTGTGGCTACACTTAACATGCTTAAAAAGTTAGCAAGTTTAAGTAACCCGGATTATCTTACTCACGATAGTGAAGCAATCAAAGTTGAATGGGAATCTGGAAAAGTCGCTCTTATGACATTATGGGCGTCAAGATCTGGAACTTTATTAGATGATGAAGGTGATGCAAAAATTACTGCAGCAACTAAATTAACTGGACCAGCAACTGTTGGTGGAGGAAATATTCCAGCAGCTACATTATGGTGGGATGGATTTACTTTAGCAAAAAATAGATCTGACAGTGATGCAGAAGCAACTTTTATAGCTCTAGCTCATGCTGCTTCAAATAAAAAAATGGTTGCAGATGCTGCTGACCAAGCTGTTTGGTTAGTTGAAGGTTTTGTACCGGGACCAAAATCTATTGGTGTGATTGAAGCTGTAAAAATGGGAGCAAAACCTTACCCGATGTTACCGCAAATGGGTTTAATGCATGGTGCATTAGGAAGCGAAATAGTTGAGTTCTTACAAGGTAAAGAGTCTGCAGAACAAGCATTGAAAGATGTTGAAGCTGCTTACATAAGTAAAGCTAAAGAACAAGGCTTTCTATAAAAATAAATATTTAAGTGGGGATTTAATCCCCACTTAATTTTAAATGCCAAATAAAACTTTTTTCTGGTTTTTCTTGCCAACTGGTTTGGCAATGATTTTGTTTATTGGTTTGCCAATAATATCTACTGGTATACAATCTTTTTATGCCCAACATGATCAAGTAGTAAAAGAAGTTAAGAAATGCGATCCTTTTGGCTGTACAGTTTCAATAGTTGTTGATCAAGAAGCAACTTCAATATTAAGAGATGAAAAACCTTTAGGTAAATTTAATGGATTTGGTACTTATATAGATAGAAATCACTTAGCTATTGAGCAAATTTCAGATTTTTGGAAAGAAACTGACTCCTTTGGAGAATTTATCAATCAGGTTACTAATTTACCTTTTTACAAAGCTCTTTTATTTACTTTAACTTATTGTTTATTTGTAACTCCCAATGTTTTATTGCTAGGTTTCATTATTGCGTTAAGTTTAAATGCAATATCTAGAAAAATAAGAGGCCCATTAATATTTGGTACAATATTACCAATGATAGTTACTCCATTAGTAGGATCCCTTGTTTTATTTTGGATGATTGATGCAGAGGGAATTATTGGTGCAAATTTACAATTAATGATGGAAGATCCATATCTATCATTAAAATCATCTAGAACGCTTACATGGATAACAATAATTATCTATGGAATTTGGCATCATTCTCCTTTTGCTTTTGTAGTTTTTTATGCTGCATTACAAACAGTACCTCAAGAACCTGTTGAGGCAGCAATTATCGATGGAGCGTCAAGATACCAAAGAATTAGACATATTGTGTTACCACATATTTATCCGGTTGTTACTTTTGTAGCTTTAATATCATTAATGGACAATTTTAGGGTCTTTGAGCCAATAATTGGTTTTAGCGCCGAAGGAAGTGCTCAATCTTTATCATGGTTAATCTATGATAATTTAGTCAATGAAGAAGTAATCTTATTTGGTTCTGCAGCAGCAACTTCTATGATGACTATTATTGGTATAGCCATATTGTTAGCACCAGTATTAATTAGGACTTGGAAAGAATTTAGGACGGCAAGATAATGGAATATGGTTTAGACAAAAGATCAAATGCACTTAAAACATTTAACACGACTTTTATAATCATTTGGTTATTAATTGCATGCTTTCCATTCATTTGGACTTTTTGGGGATCATTTAAAGTAAGAGCAGATTTTTTTTCTAGAGCTGATTGGTGGTATGCGATCTCAGCATTTAATACGTTATTAGAAACAGGTGGTCAATTTACTTCAAAAGCATATTCTGAAGCTTGGACTGAAGGTGAATTTTGGAAAGCATCGAGAAATACGATAATAGTAACAGTATTTGTTGTCTCTATATCACTTTTTTTAGGAACTTTAGGTGCTTATGCTTTATCTAGATCTACTGAAAGATATGCTTTTTGGATATTAATCGCAGCATTAATTTTTAGAGCAATGCCACATATAACACTAGTCTCAGGATATCTTTTTCCATTTTTTGAATTACAAATTTGGGGAATTCTACCAACCACAATTGTGGTTTTAGTTGCAATAAATCAACCTTTTACTTTATGGTTACTTTATTCTTTTTTTAAAACTGTACCTAAAGAATTAGATGAAAGTGCATTAATTGATGGTTGCTCATATTTTCAAGCATTTAGGTATATAATCATGCCCGTAATGTGGCCTGGAGTTATTACAGCTGGTTTGTTTAGTCTAATGTTGGCTTATAATGACTTTACAGTTACTGCATTATTATTAAATCAAGAAAACCACACAATGGTCCCAAAAATTCAAAGTTATCTTGGTACTAATCAGCACGAAGGTAATTTGATGTGGGCTGTTTCAGCAGTTGTGTCAGCAACCGCACCATTATTTATGTTAGTCATGTTTTTTCAACGACAAGTAATAAGTGGCTTAACTACTGGTGCTGTTAAAGGATAATGGCGATAAAAGCCATATTATTTGGTTCTATTGGTACAATAGTTGAAACATCTAATATTCAAAGAAATTGCTTTAATTTAGCTTTTAAAATCTCAGGATT
>CACCGT010000028.1 GCA_902545635.1 uncultured Pelagibacteraceae bacterium
CAAAACACTTTTTATTTTTTAAAATTTTTAAAACTGATTTAATTCTGTTCCACTCTTTAGTAGGGCTAATATCATTTGCTCCTGGCCTTGTGGACTCTCCTCCGATATCAATTATTTTTGCTCCATTTGATAATAAGTTATTAATATGTTTTGAAGCTAAATTTTTACTATTATATTTGCCACCATCTGAAAAACTATCTGGAGTTAAATTGACAATACCCATATAAATTGGAATATCGGATAAAGTTAATTTTTTAAAAGTTTTCTTTTGTTTGATTTTTTTTAAATCCTTATTAATTTTTATTTTTAGATTTTTTGGGAGTTTTTTAATATCTTTAATATTAATTATTTTGGTTTTTTTTCTATTTATAATTTCTAATTTATCAAAAGAAATTAAATTGTTTCCATTTAAAGGGATAGACTGTTTTTTTTTAATTTTTTTCTTAGATTCTGAACCAAAATAAAAATTACACGCTCTAGTGTAATATTTATTCATTAGTGCTTAGTGCACTATCTTTGGTTTTAAGCCCATTGAGCCTAGTGCTGAGCTTTGATCGTCATCCTCAACTTTTAGATCTTCATTATTCTTTGGATATATATTTTTATTTACTAAATCCTCTATCTCTGCACCTGTCAAAGTTTCATATGTTAGTAAAGCTTTTGCTAATTTGTGCAAATCATCAATTTTTTCATTTAATATTTTTTTTGCTCTGTCATAACCCATATCAACAAATTTTCTAATTTCACTATCTACTTTTCTCGCAGTCTCTTCTGACATATTTTGTTGTCTAGCAACAGATCTTCCTAAAAATACTTCCTCTTCATTTTCACCGTAAGCAACGGGACCCATTTCTTTACTTAAGCCAGCTCTCATTACCATTGCTCTAGCTCTTTTAGTTGCTTGTTCAATATCACTTGCAGCTCCTGTTGTTACTTTATCATCTCCAAAAATTAATTCCTCCGCAACTCTACCTCCCATGGCAATAGCCATTTGAGCGTGAAGTTGTTCTCTTGTTTGTGAAACTTCGTCTCTTTCCGGTAACTGCATTACCATTCCTAGAGCTCTTCCTCTTGGTATAATAGTTGCTTTGTGAATAGGATATGCAGCTTTTTCATTTATTGTTACAATTGCATGTCCAGCTTCATGATAAGCGGTTAATTTTTTCTCTTCCTCACTCATTACCATTGATCTTCTCTCAGATCCCATCATTACTTTATCTTTCGCTTCTTCAAATTCTTGGTAGGTTACAATTCTTTTGTTTTTTCTAGCTGCAAGTAAAGCTGCTTCATTCACAAGGTTAGCTAAATCTGCTCCAGAAAACCCTGGTGTCCCTCTAGCTATTGTTCGTAAATTGACATCAGGTGCCATAGATATTTTTTTTGCGTGTACTTTTAAGATTTTTTCTCTTCCAATCAAGTCTGGGTTAGACACTACAACTTGCCTATCAAACCTTCCTGGTCTTAGTAGAGCTGGGTCTAATACATCAGGTCTATTAGTAGCTGCAATTATAATTACACCTTCATTAGTATCAAATCCATCCATTTCAACTAACAACTGATTAAGCGTCTGTTCTCTTTCGTCATTTCCACCACCTAGGCCCGCGCCTCTACTTCTTCCAACAGCATCTATCTCATCAATGAATATTATACATGGGGAATGTTTTTTTCCTTGTTCGAACATATCCCTTACTCTAGAAGCTCCAACACCAACAAACATTTCAACAAAATCGGATCCAGATATAGTGAAAAATGGAACTCCAGCTTCTCCTGCTATTGCTCTCGCCAATAGAGTTTTCCCAGTTCCTGGTGGTCCAACTAAAAGGCAACCTCTTGGTATTTTACCGCCCAAACGACTAAATTTTTTTGGATCTTTTAAAAATTCAACCACTTCTTCTACTTCCTCTTTAGCTTCTTCTACTCCTGCAACATCATTAAAAGTTACTTTACCTTTAATTTCATTCATCATTTTAGCTTTTGATTTACCGAAACCCATAGCCCCGCCTTTTCCACCTTGCATCTGTCGCATAAAAAAGATCCATACTGCTATAAGTAGCAACATTGGGAACCAGGACAAAAGAATTCCGAATAACGACGGCATCTTTTCTTCAATTGGGCTTGCTGAAATACTTACTCCATTGTCGCTTAATTTTTGGATTAAATTAGGATCATCTGGAGCATATGTATTGAAAATCTCTCCATTTGACATCACCCCTTTTATGTTTTTTCCTTGAATTTCTACTTGAACAACTCTGCCATTATCAACTTGTGTCAAAAATTCAGAAAATATCATATTATTTCTTTGATTGACTGACCCTTGGGGATTTTTGAACATATTATACAGACCAATAGTAAGAATTACTATTACTGCCCACATTGCTAAATTTTTTAAATTCATAAGTATAAATTAAGAATTATTATTAAATTAACAAGTGTCAATATGGTACTATTTTACTTATTTTCTCTTGAAATAACGACTGAATTGTTGACTTTTTGAATTATACATCTTGAAAGTGTTTTTTTTTTTGGATTTCTGTTAAGTCTAAAATAATTAATTAGATTTTCGACTTTCACACCTCTTGCATATGTTTTTCTTCTTCCTACCTCATGTATTATCTCTGAAAATGATCTAAAAACTATTTCATCAGGCTGAATAA
>CACCGT010000029.1 GCA_902545635.1 uncultured Pelagibacteraceae bacterium
CATTTTTTACAGTCTGCAAAACATTTTTATTATAAGCAATTATTGTTTCTGTAATAAATTTATCATTTTTTATAACTATCCCATTCATAAGTTCACATTGTGTAATTCCTGTCGCACAAAAGATACTATCCCCTCTTACTATTTCATCTATTTCATACTTTTTATTTAAATCCACAATGCCCATTTGTTTTGCCCTTTTTATATCATCTTTCGAATCAAACAAAAATCTGCATTGAAATTTACATTTTAGTTTATCAAGAGCTGTTGCGGCAATAACACCCTCTGGGCCACCTCCTATTCCCATAAAAATGTCTACTCCATATTTTTTATCCGATACAAGTAATGCACCCGAAATATCACCATCAGAAATATATTTTATTTTTACATTCAATCTTTTTAATTCATTAATAATATGATTATGCCTGGGTCTATCTAATAAACATACAGTTATATCATTTATTTTCTTATTTGTTTCTTTTGAATAATTTTTAATGTTTTTTTCAACTGAATAATCAAGATCAATTGTATCTTTTGGTATGTGATTACCTGTTGCTATTTTTTGCATATATGTTTCAGGTGCATTAAAAAGATTACCTTTTTCAGAAACTGCGATTACCGACATTGCTCCAGGAAGATTTTTAGCAACAAAATTTGTTCCTTCAACTGGATCAACGGCTATATCTATATTAGGTCCATTTCCACTTCCAAGTCTTTCTCCTATATAAAGCATAGGTGCCTCATCTAGTTCTCCCTCGCCAATAACAACTTTACCATTTATGTCTAATTTATTAAGTTGTTGTCTCATAACATCTGTTGCTGCTTTATCTGCTAAGATCTTTTCATTTTTACCAATATAAGGGTAACAAGCTATTGCTGAGTTAGAAGTTATTTTAATAAGATTATTCAGTAAATTATGTGAAAGTTTCATTTTTAACTAAGTGCTTATTTTGTCAACAATTTCTTCTGTTTCTAACCTACGCTCAAATTCTCTTAATCTTTTATAAACACTAGCAAGTTCAATTATTGTTGGCCATGCTTTTAATATGTACTGCATGGATCCTTCAACACGTCCAAATGCTCTTATAATTTGTTGCATTACGCCTAATGTGACTGCGCCAGCAACAATTGCAGGTGCTAAAAATACATATGCTGATAAAACGTTAGCTTGTAAATAAGCTATTCTTCCAATATTAAAATAAAGATATCTAATGTAACTTAAAAAATGAATACTTCTAACACCATCAAAAAGTTCCTCAATAGATTTAGGTCTAATAGTACCATCATCCTCTGCTATTACTAATATCTTTCTGTATGCTGCCTCTTTTTTTTGTAGATCATATTCAACACCAACTAATCTTAAGATTAATCCTAAAATAATTAAAAAAACGGTTCCTCCAATTGACCATATAAGTGCACCAACAATTAATCCATATTCCCAATCACCAAAAAAGAAAATTGGAATACCTATACTTAATCCAAACAATATTGGCATAAATTCAACAAGTATCATTATTGCTTCTATAAAACTTGTCCCTAATGACTCCATAATTCTTGAGAATTTTATAGTATCTTCTTGAACTCTTTGAGAAGCACCTTCAATCTTACGTGCTTTCTCATACACACTATGATAGTATTCCACCATAGCTGTTCTCCATCTAAACAAATAGTGAGAGGTGAAATAACTTACGACAACAGCAACTCCTACATACATGGCTGCCAGTGTAATAAATGAAAATAAACTAGCCCAATATTCACTGATTGTAATAGCATTAGGAGCACCTAGTGCTTTTTGTATCATATCATAAAATTCACCAAACCACTCGTTAATTTTAACATCAATTTTAACTTGAACCCAAAGAGATGATAAAATAATCAGTGATCCTATCCAAGACCACAAATACCATTTTTTAATTGTAAAAAATCTGAACATTATTTTATAAAATTATCTGCGTAGGATTTTTTAATTATTTTTCTTTTTTTTGGTTCTATAATCTCAAAATCAATATTATTTTTTTTTGCAAAATCTATTGCTAAATCTTTAGATGTGAATTCCAAACTTAACTCTGAGTAAGTATCTGAAGAACTTTCCCATTTCATAAGTGGGTTTATTCCTGGATCATCAGTTATAAATTCAATAATCCATTTATTAAACTTTTTCATGCCAGATTGCATAGCAGTTTTTGATGGTTTGTAAATTTTAGCTTTTTTCATATTTAATGGTCGGGGCGGCAGGATTTGAACCTGCGACCCTCTGGTCCCAAACCAGATGCGCTACCAGGCTGCGCTACGCCCCGATTGCTGTACTAATACAGCAGATAAAACAAAATTCAAAGGTTATATTGCTTATAAATTTAGAATAAATTTGATAATTAATGCTATAAGAGATCATATGATCATAGAATGTCCTAACTGCAATAAAAAATTCAACCTAGATCAAAAATTAATACCTCAAAGTGGAAGAAAACTTAAATGTAACTCTTGTGGGCACATATGGCATTACAAAGATATTCTAAATATTAATACTAATAGCAACAAAATATCTGAAGAAAAAAATAGTAAGTTTGATATTAAACTTGCTCAAATTGATAAAAAAGAAAATGAATTAATTGAAAAGAATAAAGACAAA
>CACCGT010000030.1 GCA_902545635.1 uncultured Pelagibacteraceae bacterium
GTTAAATTTAACCATTTTGTTTATCAGTCACGATTTACCTGTAGTTAGACAAATGTGTGATAAAATAGCTGTACTGAAAGATGGAAAATTATGTGAAGTTTCTGAAACGGAGGAATTGTTTAAAAACCCAAAACATAATTATACAAAGGAACTACTAAAATTAATGCCAAAAATTGAATCAATTTATAACTAAAAGGAGAAAATTATGACAGTGTTTAATAAAATTTCAGATAAAGAAGCATCTGGAAAAGTAAAAGAAATTTTTGATGAAATAAAGGAAGCAAGACAAATTACTGAAATTCCAAATTTCTGGAAAACTATGGCCAACAGTCCAGAAACACTAGAAAGGACTTGGAGATCATTACAACAAGTAATGAAAAAAGGAGCTCTAGCACCAGAGATTAAAGAATTAATTTATGTTGCTGTATCTATAACAAATGCTTGTGAGTATTGTATTAAATCTCATACATTGGCTGCAAAAAAAAAGGGTGCCACTGATGAGATGATAAATGAGATGATTGCAATAGTTGGAATGGCAAATGAAACAAATCGACTAGTTGAGGGATACCAAGTAGAAGTCGATGATTTTCTAAAATAAAATGAATTTTGATTTTGTTTACAAAATTTGTACAAAATCCGAATGGAATGATGCAAAAAAAAATAAAATTTTTAAAGGTACACCCCTTGATTTAAAAGACGGTTTCATCCATTTTTCTGATATAAATCAGGTAAAACAGACACTTAATAAATTTTATTTAAATCAACCTAATCTAGTCCTTTTAAAAGTAGATGCGCTAAAACTTCAGAAATTAGTTTGGGAACAATCATCCTCTGGAGATATGTTTCCTCATTTATACTCAGATTTTGATATAGATTATGTAGTTAAAGAATATCCTTTAGATCTAAAAGAAGATGGAAATCATAAAATACCGAGCGAAATTAAATAAGTTAACTTGACTTACCAACTAAATTTACAATCAATACTCCTGAAATGATTAGTATTAGACCAATGATTGTAAATAAGTCTGGAATTTGATTAAACTTATAAATTCCGACTATAGAAGTTGCAATTATACACAATCCAGCAAATGAAGCATAAGTTATTCCAACAGGTATAGTTTTCATAACTAAGGACAATGTGTACATACAAGCAATTATAGCTATCGCAGTAAAAACACTTGGTAAAAAAATTGTAAAACCATTCGCAGCCTTAGCAAATCCATTTGCTGCAGTTCCTAAAGCAACTGCAATAATTAAAATTATGTAAGACGTTATATTACTCATTAAAAAAGAATAATATTATCTAAAATTAATATCTACAAAATTTTGATGTTATTCAATAATTATTGGTCCAACCATTCCACTTTCGTAATGACCAGGAATATTGCATGCCATTTCTAAAGCTATATCTTTGGAAAATTTCCAAATTATCTCTCCAGTTTTATTAGGTTCTAACATCACGCTATTAGCATGTTTATGTCCAAGCGAGTGATCTTTTTTAGACATTTCTTTCATCTTAGCATGATCGATACTATCTCCTAATAGAATATCATGCTCTATTAATCTTGCCATTTCAGGCTGATGTTTTATATGCATCTCTTTTGTAGCAATATTATATTCATGAACAAGTTCACCTAAATTTTTTAAAATTATTTTTACAGTTTCACCTTTTTTCACTTTAATTGAGCTTGGTTCATAATAATTGTCATACATTTTAACTTCTATTACTCTGGTTACGTCTTTCGGATCTCCTTTGGATCCAATCATCTTCATTGACGCTGCATTTGAATTAAAGGCTATAAAAACAAATAAAAGTATAAGCTTTTTCATTATTTTGGCATAGGAGTTGCGCCAGTCTCTAAACTCATGATTTTTCCATTATCATATTTGTAAACTGCCATTACTGCTTCAACATTACCATCGTCAAATGTTACAAAGGCATGATGTACTCCAACCTCATCATTTTCGTAAACAATTCTAGTGTCTCTCTGTTTAATATCTCCACTCATGGCCCATTTGATCACATCAGATTTGCTTAAAGTATTACCTGATTTATGCATAGTAAATTTAAAATCATCATGCAAAAGCTCATTCATTGCTGCTTCATCTTTATCTTTTATAGCTGCGCTATATTTCTCTAATATTGACATTTTATCTCCTTTATACTCCTTCAACTATTATTCCATTAGTATCTGCGTTATCTAATCGAATTTGTTTTATTGGTTTATATTCTTCAGAATTATACCATTCTTTTGCTTTCTCGTAACTTGGAAATTTTATCACAACTGTCCTTGGATGCTGCCATGACCCTTCAATAGTCTCGCTGCTACCACCTCTTACAAGATACTCCCCA